>DATKMC010000038.1:0-22004 GCA_035542115.1 Methanomicrobiales archaeon
CCCGCTGGAGCCCGGGCTGGTCGATCCCCAGGACCCGGCCCCCCTCGAGGTGTTTCCTGAGGAGCATGGGGAACCCCCCGGGCCGCTCCGGCGCCTCCGGCAGGGCCTTCACGAGGTGGGCCCTCCGCCCGGACTCGATGAGGAGGGCATGGCGGGCCCGCCCCTCCCCTTCCCGCCCCCCGCTCTGGAGACGGAGGGCGATGGTCTTCGGGCCGTACTGGTAGATCTTCCCGACCCAGAGGGGGAGGAGGGGCGCGAGCTCGGCGACCATGGCCGTGACATCCACCCCGCTCATCCCCTGCGCCGTGGCCATGATATACCAAGCTACATATGGCTCCAGCGCTCAATAAAATAGACGACTGGTATGGCGGCCAAGGCTGGGGAGGCGAAGCCCGAGGGCGAAAAGCCGGAGAAGGCAGGGAAACCGGTGAAGGCAGATACGCCGGAGAAGCCCGAGAAGGTGGAGAAGAAGAAGCTCACGAAGGCCGAGAAGCAGGCCCAGCACATGGAGCGGCTCAAGAAGACTACCGTCGCCTGCGTCGCGGGGATCCTCGCGGGACTCCTCTCCTTCTTCTTCGATACAACACCTCCCACGGGCACGATGCTCGGGATCCTCTTCCTCCTCGCAGCCATCGTCTTCCAGAAGTACGTTTTCTTCGCCCTCAGGATGGACTACCTGAAACTGGGGGCAAAGGACTGGATCTACCAGGGCTTCATGACCTCCGCCTTCTGGTTTATCACCTGGACCATCCTCCTCTCCTCCCGCTGAACTGCCATGAGGATCGCCGTTGTCCACCGGGACCGATGCCACCCGAAGAAGTGCGGGAACGAGTGCATTATCTACTGCCCGCGGGTCCGCACCGGCGACGAGACCGTGGTCATCGGGGAGGAGGGGAAGGCGGTGGTCTCCGAGGAGCTCTGCGTGGGCTGCGGGATCTGCATCAAGAAGTGCCCCTTCTCGGCCATCGATATCGTGAGCCTCCCCGAGGAGCTCCTCTACCCCACCCACCGGTACGGGATGAACGCCTTTGCCCTCTACGGCCTCCCCATCCCGGTGAAGGGGAAGGTCACCGGGCTCCTCGGCCCGAACGGTATCGGAAAGTCCACCTCCCTCCAGATCCTCTCGGGCACCCTCAGGCCAAACCTCGGGGAGCTCGACCGGGAGGTCCCGTGGAAGGAGATCCTCTCCCACTACACGGGGACGGAGCTCTTCGAGTACCTCCGCCAGGTCTCCGAGGGCCGGATGAAGACCGCGACGAAGCCCCAGTACATCGACTACATCCCGAAGGTCTTCCAGGGCACGGCGGGGGAGCTCCTGAGGACCACCGACGAGCGGGGGCAGCTCGCCCGGTACGTGGAGGCCTTCTCCCTCTCCCCCCTTCTCGACCGGCCCATCGGGTCCCTCTCGGGGGGGGAGCTCCAGCGGGTGGCCATCTGCGCCTGCCTTTCCCGGCAGGCCGACTTCTACTTCCTCGACGAGATTACCCCCTTCCTCGACATATACCAGCGGATGGCCGCGGCGGAGCTCATCCGGGAGCTCGCCCGGGAGCGGCCGATCATGATCGTGGAGCATGACCTTGCCATCCTCGACCTCCTCGCCGATACCGTCCACATCGCCTACGGGAAGCCGGCGGTCTTCGGGATCATCACCCAGCCGAAGGGGGTGCGGGTCGGAATCAACCAGTACCTCGAGGGGTACCTCGCCGAGGAGAACATGCGGTTCCGGGACTACGAGGTGGTCTTCGAGAGCCGGCTCCACGGCGACCGGCCGGAGCTCGAGGTCCTTGCCGGCATCCCGCCCCTCTCAAAGGAGTACCCCGGCTTCCGGCTCGAGGTCCGGGGCGGGACCATCCACAAGGGGGAGATCCTCGGGATCATCGGGCCGAACGGCATCGGGAAGACCACCCTCGCCCGGCTCCTCGCCGGCGAGGAAAAGCCGGATGCGGGGGCGATGCCCCCGGCCCTCACCATCTCGTACAAGCCCCAGTACCTCAAGGCCGACTCCGAGCAGACGGTTGAGGAGGTACTCCGGGCCGCGACGAACCGGTTCGACAGCTCCTTCTTCCAGCACGAGGTCCTCGAGCCCCTCGCCCTCACCCCCATCCTCGCCTCACCGGCGAAGACCCTCTCGGGCGGTGAGCTCCAGCGGCTCGCCATCGCCACCTGCCTCTCCCGGGAGGCGGACCTCTACATCCTCGACGAGCCGAGCGCCCACCTCGACGTGGAGCAGCGGGTTAAGCTCCCCCGGGTCGTCCGGAGCCTCGCCCAGGAGCGGGAGGCGGGGATCCTCGTCATCGACCATGACATCTACCTGATCGACATCCTCTCGGAGGGGCTCATGGTCTTCTCGGGCGAGCCGGGGAGGGTCGGGATCGCCGAGGGCCCCTTCGCCATGCGGGAGGGGATGAACCGGTTCCTCCGGACCCTGGGGATCACCTTCCGGCGGGACCGGAGCGGGAGGCCACGGATCAACAAGCCGGGCTCCTTCCTGGACCGGGAGCAGCGGCTCTCGGGGGACTACTACTACTCGGACGTATCGAAAGGCTGATGCCTTTCTCTCCTTCTCCTGTCCCTGGCGGGACAGTCGAACTTCACTCCTCCCCCGCTCCTTCGGAGCGAGGCGCCTTTCCACCCTCCCCCCCTCCCGTCGGGGCAGGGGGACTAAAGGTTAATATAACTTCCGCCGGATATTACTTATCAGATGCAGGACGAGAAGCTCGCCGGCCTGAGCCCCGAGGAGAGGCTCAAGAAGGTCAGGACCGAGTTCTACGAGTACATAGACAAGAACGTGGGCGAGATCTCCGCCACCCTCCCCGTCTTCTTCGCCCACATCATCACCACCCTTTCCGACTCGTTCCCCAACATTTCCACCGAGACCCACGACGAGTTCATAGACTCCATCACCTACCGGATCCTCGCGGCCTCCCGGCAGGGGAGGAACCTCCATTTCATCGAGAAGGTCTGCGAGAATGCACTCCGGGCCAAGAAGGGCCCGAGGGCGAAGCAGGGCACGGACATCATCGCCGGGATGGAGCTCCTCAAGAACGAGGAGTACGCCCAGGCGGCCCGGTTCCTGAAGCCCTACGGCCACCTTGATGCAACCCTCGGCGCGGCGGTGGCGTACTGTTACTACATGATCTCCATGAAGGAGATAGCCACCCTCAGGGAGAAGGTCGTCAAGTTCGACGAGAAGGACCAGAGGCCGAACCAGTACGAGCTCATGGCCAGGGAGGAGATGCTCCGGCTGGCGAACTCCCGACCCCCGGTGAACGCCCTCAGGGAGCTCCGGCTCCGGGAGGAGGAGGAGCCCCTCCTCAGGCGGGCCTTCTGGCTCATGATCTCCTGCTCCCTCGACTGGTTTCCCAACGAGAAGGGTTTCCTCGTGGTCGGCCTCGAGAAGGCGAAGAAGGACCGGAACAGGGAGATGAAGAACGAGCTTCTCAAGATCGCCACCGAGCGATTCTTCGACGACATGTTCTTCTTAAAGGAGATGTACCGGTTCAGGCTCGAGGCGAACGATGGCGACGGGGCGAAGGCCGTTGTACGGCAGATGATCCAGCAGTTCCCCGACGGCCTCGAGCCCCTCTACTTCGGCCTCATGATCTCCCTCCTCTCGCCGAAGAAGAGCACGTACGACGGCTTTCGGAAGCTCCTCCTCATGAAGGGGGTCCCGGAACATATCCCGGCCATCATGGACGTGGCCTTCGAGGTCATGGCGAGTGAGCCCAGCCGGGCCCTCGCCGCCCTCAGGGACCTCAGGGGAAGGAATCCCGAGTTTGACTACTTCTTCATCCCCCTCGAGTACCTCCTGAATGAGACCTCCTCGGAGGACCCGAAGAGGAGCCGCCGGGCGAAAAAGGTCCTCATCGATGCCATTGACCGGTTCTCCCTGAAGGAGCTGGGCATCGAAGGGTAAGGGAAAACGGGGAACGGCGAAGGGGCCTCCCCCGCAGCCCCCGGGGGAGTTGCTGCAGGCGTCGGCCGCCCCGGTGTTCAGCCGCCGAGGAGCTTCCGGAAGAAGCCCACGATCCCGTCAAGGAACCCCGTCAGGGGGTCGGCCGGGGCCGAGGTCTTTTCGGGTGTGATCCCGATGGAGATGGCGGGGGTCATGGCGGGCAATGTCGGGGTGACGGGGGCCGGGCTGGTGGTGGGAAGGTCGAAGGTCGTGATGGGGATGATGGGCCCGGCCGCCACCGGTTGCCCGGTGGTGGCGTAGCCGACGTTCTCCGGGGTGACGAACCAGAGGCGCTGCGCACTGTCGAGGAAGAGCCGCTTTACCGCGTTGCTCCCGATCCCGGAGGCGGTGTCGAAATGCTGCCTAACGGCCCCGTCCCTCCAGCCATAGATGCCGTTATTCGTCGCGATCCAGAGGGTCTGGTCCGGCCCCACACGGAGGTCGGTGATATCGACGCCCGGGATGAGGTCAGGGGAGGTGAGGACCAGCCTCCAGCTGCCGGGAGGCGTGTAGTGGAAGATAGCCGAGGCATTGAGGATGTACAGGCCCCCGAAGGGGTCGCCCTGGATGCCCCGTACGGGATCGGGGAGGAACCGGGTCATTTCGAGGGGGGAGAACCGGACGATGTCCCCGGTATCGTCGGTGAACCAGATGCCCTCCCTGCAGGCGACATAGAGGGTGCCCTTCGCCGGGTCGGTGGCCATGCCCGAGATGTAGTTGCACCCGGGCGCCTCCGGGGCGCCTGGCTGGAACCACCGCCAGGCCCCGTCCATGTACCGGTGGAGCCCCGCGTTCCCTGCTGCGATCCACATCTCGTCATCCCTCCGCAGGAGGCCGTGGATGTCCAGGGACTTGAGGAGCTGCTGGTCCTGGATGGTGACCCAGGAGTCCCCCTCCAGCCGCTGGAGCCCATTCGGTTGCCCGATCCAGAGGGTCCCCTCCCCGTCGAATTCCACGGCGAGGACATGGTCGGAGAGGAGACCCGCCCGGCTGTTCCCGAAGTTCCGGTGGACGATGTGCCAGTCCCCGTCGTACCAGGAGAGGCCGTTGTCGGTCCCGAAATAGAGGTCGCCGTGGTGGTTCTCGGCGATGTCGAGGACCCCCACCGAGGAGATCTGTTCCCGGCCGGAGCCGAAGGTGACCACCTCCGCCATGGCCGCGGAGGAAAGTGCAACGAGGCCGCAGAGGGCGAGGGCAAGGATCGCCGGATGGTTCCTTAGCAACATGGAATACGCCCCTCAGCCCCCTCGTGCCCGCTGCCCGGCCCGCCTACCGTCTCCGCATGTCCTTGACGAGCGAGCCGAGCTCCTCCAGGAGCTGCTTCCCCGTCACCTTTACTCCCTTCAGGTCCCGGACGAGGCTCGTGTCATCCCTTCTCTTCTCCTTCATGGCCTCGGCCCTGAGGGCCGAGAGGAGGTCGTCCGCCCCGATGTCCTCCGGTTCCGGGGCGGCTCCGGCCCGGGCGGCCGCCTCCCCGATCTCTCCGAGGCCGGGGAGGGGGGCCCCTGCTTCCTGGAGGCTGGCCGGGGTGGCGGCCGCCGGGGCCTGGCCCGGCAGGCCCCCTGCCTTGCCGGGCTCCTCCTCCTCCTCCCCGAAGGGGGACCCGATCTCCGCCTGGGAGAGCTGCTCGAGAAGGTCCTCACCGCCGGCCGTGGTGCCGGCCGATGCCTCCCCGGCGGCGGCCGCGGGGCTGGCCCTCTTCCCCTCGGCAAGGGAGATGAGGCGCTTCCCCGGCGCCGCGAGGGTTGTATCGAGCATCTGGTCGATCTCCTTCTCATGGGCCGCCTGCTCCTCCTTCCCCTTCCGCCCGAGGGAGGGCGCGAGCCTCCCGAGGGAGGCCCGGAGCCCGCCGGGGGTCTCCGGGGTCGCCCGGGCGGGCCCGGCCGGGACCTCCCCGGCCGCCTCCCCCTTCTTCGGGTGGAGGTCCTCCATGCTGAGGGAGCCCGCCGCAAAGAGCATGCCAACCCCGACCACGGTGTCGGCGAGGACGAGGAGGTAGGGATTGACCGACAGGGCAAGGAGTGCACAGCCTGTTCCAAAGGTTCCGACGCCAAGAGCCGTCTGACGAAGTATCTTTTTCATGCTACACACCTACGGGCATGGGGATGGTGAAGAAGAACCCGACGATGATGGGGGCAAGGATGATGAAGACCCCGCTGATCACGAGGAAAATGGAGGCAAACAGGTAGTAGATGTACCGGTCGCCCCCGTACACGATCCTGCCGGCAATGATGTTCGCCACGGTGATGAGGAGGATGATGGTCAGCACGTAGACCGTCATCTTATCCTCGGGGAAGCTCACGAGGATGTTCATCCCCGAGACCATGGTGCCCATGGACTGGCTGCTCGATATGACCGCCTGGGTCTCCCCGAAGCTCGACATGACCGACTGGATGGCCTTCGAGATGTTCACCATGATGTGGAAGAGGAAGAGGAGGATCCCCACCATGGCGGCATGCATGGGGACGACGAGGGTGACAAAGCCCATGGAGACACTGTGCCGCTTGTCCCTGAGGAGGACCTGCTCGAGGCTCGAGGTGCCGACGATGAGGCCGACCTTGTCCGGGGAGCCCCCGAGGGTGACGGAATCCCGGAAGATGTTCGTGTACTTGTAGATGTTGTTTGACCCCGACTCCCCGATGAACCGGTTCCAGCTCTTGTCATCGTCGAGACCAAGGTTCAGCTTCGAGTAGATGGAGTCCACGAGGTCCCGGATCTTCGGGAGGGAGGCCCGGTCGACCTCGGTGAACCCAAGGACCATGGGGACCCCCTTCCCCCCCATCACCGAGCCGAGGGTGCGGATGAAGGTGGGGAAGTCGGTGTCCCGGCCGATAATGTTCTGGTCATCGACGTACCCGAGGATGGCGAGGGGGGCGAGGAGGGTCCCGGCGAGGAGGAGGATGAACCCGCCGGAGAGGCCGAGCCACCAGAGGAAGGCACAGCCCACCACGGTCACGAAGACGAGGGGGCGCTCCATCTTCCGGATGGTCGCCTGCTCCCGCGAGCACCGGTCCGGGAGCCCGTGGGTCCGCCGGTCCTCGGGCACCGCCCGGAACATGGTGATGATCCCGAAGATGGAGATCATGATGACCACCAGGTAGGAGAGATTCAGGGTCGCGTCGATCCCCGCGGGGGCGAAGATGGCCACCGAGAGCATGATGATGAGGGAGACGAGGACCGCCGAGAAGAGCATCGCCACGTAGGCGTCGCCCCACTTCTTCACCATCTCGATCCCCTGCTCCACGCTGTTCCGGTACACGCTCCGGATGGTGGCGAGTTCCCGCTCGAGGAACTCCTCGTCCGGGACCCCCGATTCTATGGAGTTCGCGTACCGGTTGAACACCGACCTGAGCACCTCGTTCTTCAGGCCCTTCGCAACGATCTTCAGGGCCTCGGAGTAGCTGTAGTTCCAGCGCTTGACAAAGCTGTCCGCCTTCCCGATGTACCTGGAGGGGACGTACTCGTACCGTTTCCCGGTGAAGGAGAAGATGTCAGGCCGGGAGACCCCCGCCGTGGTGATGGAGGCCATGTAGGTCGCCATGAAGAGAAGGTCGGCGGCCATCCGCTTTTCCTCGTCCACCCGGTCGATGAAGCCCTTCAGCCCCTTCAGCTGGTCTTCGAGGGGGAGCTTCCCCTGGTTCTTCGCCCGCAGGGAATCTGCAAACCCTCCGAAGGCCCCCGGCATCTCAGCCCCCCAACTCCCCGATCCTGATGAGCCCCTCTTTCTTCACCTTCGTGATCATCTGGAAGAGGTCACGGTAGTCGGTGTAACCTGCCTTGTGGAGCCGCTCGAGGATCCGGGCCCGCTTCTCCACCTCGTCGTAGATCTCTGCCTTCTGCTGCTCGGAGAACCCGAGGAGGGTGGCAATCTTACTCTCGAGGAGGTAGCTCGCCCCCCTGCCGCTAAAGTCGAAGCTGTCGTCCACGGGGTTCCACTTGAACATCTCGACGAAGGAGATCCCCCCGGTGTCAGGGTTGTACCCGACGAGCTCGTTCACCGAGAGCATCCGGCGCACCGTCTCCCCTGAGGGGCGCTTCACCGCGCTCTGGATGACGACGATGTTTAAGTTATCGAGGTAGGTCTTGGGGATGTTGATGGGGTCACCACAGAGCCGCTGGATGAGCTTTTCCACCGATGCCGCGTGGAAGGTGGAGAGGACCGGGTGGCCGGTCTGCATGGCGCCGAAGGCCACCGACCCCTCCACCCCCCGGATCTCCCCCACGATGATCATGTTCGGGCGCTGACGGAGGGCCGACCTGAGGAGGTCGAACATGGTGACGTCGGCCCCCTCCCCCTCCCCCTTGCCCTTCGCCTTGGAGACCTCCCGGGTCCAGTTCTTGTGGGGGACCTGGAGCTCGGGGGTATCCTCGATGGAGACGATCTTGAATTCAGGTGGAATGAAGGCCGTCACGGCGTTTAAGCTCGTGGTCTTTCCCGAGGCCGTCTCTCCGCTCATGAACATGGACATCCCGTGCTCGATGCAGATCCAGAAGTAGCCTGCCATCATGTAGTTGCAGGTCCCGAACTCCACGAGCTTGAGGATGCTGATCACATCGTCCATGGCCTTCCGTATCGTGAAGTTGCTCCCCCTCTTCGAGATCTCGGTCCCGTACACGATGTTGATACGGGACCCGTCGGGGAGGGTGGAGTCGACGATGGGCGTCCGGTACGTGAGGGGTTTCTTCAGGCGCTCGCCGAGCTTCACGACGAACTGGTCAAGCTCGTCGGACTTCTGGAACTCGATGATGGATTTCAGGCCCTTGAAGATCTTGTGCTCGATGAAGATGGGGCCGAGGCCGTCGCAGGTCACATCCTCGATCCATCGGTCGTTGATGTACGGCTTGAGGATCCCGAGGTCGATCTTGTCCCGGATCATGAGGTACTCGACGGCCTTGAACTCCTGGGGGGTCATCACGATCCGGCCGTCGGGGAGCCGGGGGACCTTCGCGAGGACCGCCTCCTCCCCCTCGTCTGAGCTGGCGGTGAGATCCTTGTTCAGGAAGGCCACGATCTTCTCCTTCAGGCCCTGGGTAGCGGCGGCATGGGCCACGATCCCGTCGACGCTCTCCCCCGGTTTCGTCACCGAGACCACCCGGGAGACGAGTTCCTTTAACACCGAGGTCCGCTCGGCATCGGTCCGGGGGTCGTCGTCGAGGGCATCAAGGAGATTCACGAGCTGGAGCTCCACCGCGGGGATAAGGTTGTTCACCGAGTGGAGAAAGGAGGGCTCGATGGGGATATAGTAGTTCCGGGCGTCCACCGGGTCGGGGAAGATGTGTATGAAGGTCTCCTCGTTCGCCGGGTAGATGAGGTTCGGGTCCTTCATGTCTTTTAAGTCCCGCTTCAACTCGGAGAAGAAGAGGGGCATCCCGTGGGTCTCCACCGGGTAGGTGTGGAGGTACTCCAGGAGGTGGGGGCTCTTCTGCACGTACTCCCGGGCATGGGGGGGGAGCATCCGGTAGATGGAGCACTCCGCGAGGCTCGATGAGCAGTCATGCCCTTCGTCGGCGTTCGCCGGCTTGAAGGGGAGGGTTGTCGAGACGGTGAGGGTGCCCATGGGATCAGACCTTGGCCACAGAGATGGGGATGATCTTCATGCCGGCGCCGGGGATAACCTCGAAGGAGATGACGTTCTCCCGGGTCTTGTGAGCCCCCCGGATCTTCACGACCTCGAGGACCATGAGGTACTTGTCCCCCATGAGGGCCCGCTTCAGGGTGAGGATCTGGTCGCAGATGGCCCGGATCCGAACGAGGGTGTCCTCATCGAAGGCATAGGGGTGGAGGGAGACGAAGATGGTTTTCCCACGGTCGCAGAGGCTCTTGCACTCGGTGAAGAAGTCGATGATGACCTCGTTCGTGGTGTGCTCGGTGAAGAGGGTGAGGGAGTCGATGATGATGACCTGGGCGGAGCATTCCCGGATGTGCAGGAGGAGCTTCTGGAGGAGCTCTTCCATGTCCTCCTTCTCGAGGTCGACGCCCTGGACGACGAGGGGGAAGAGCCGGATGTACCCCCAGGCATAGTAGTCGGAGATGTCCAGGCGCATGGCCTCCATCTGGGTGAGGAAGTTCTTCGGGGTGGTCTCGCTCGAAACGATGTCGATGTTTAAGCCCTGCTTCATCCCGCCCCAGACGATCTGCTGGATGAGGACGGATTTCCCGCTGTCATGCTCCCCCTCGATGAGGGTGAGGGACCTGAGCGGGATCCCGTCGTCGATCTTCTTGTCGAGCTCGTGCCTTCCCGTGAGGAGGACGTCCTTGTCCCCCTTGCCGCTCGCGGCTGGAACATCCTTCTTCGTATCCGGTGCCATTGGAACCTCCTAGACGATCATTGTGTACTTCGAGGCAGACACCCCGTTCGCGGTGGTCACCTTCACCCACGTCGGGTCTCCCAGGGTCTGGTCGTAGCTGACCGAGATATTCGCAACTTCGTCAGGATCGAGGAGACCCGGGTTGACCCCGTCCGGGGAGATGGTATAGTTCCCCGGAATGCTCGTGAAGGTCCGGGGGATCAGACCCTGGAGGAGGTAGACCTCCATGTGGTCGAAGTCACCGAGGACGACGCTCCCCGTGTTTTTCACCTCGATATAAGTCCGGGCATCGGTGCTGTTCGTCGTCGCATTCAGGATCTCGATCCTGGTATGGATCTTCTCGACCTCCTTCGCAGCGGCGGCCTGCTGGGCGAGGGCGACAACCCGGGCCGTGGAGAGGGTCCCCCCGATGAGGACGTACCCCGTGATGATGAGGAGGGTGATGGCGATGGCGGTGGCGATGACGGTTCCTGCGCCCATGGGTTAACTCACCGTGAACTCCTCCGACCGCTTCGTGCCGTCAGGGAGGACGATCTGGAAGTAGACGGTGCTCCGGTAATCGCCCGGGATCCGGGCGCTCTTCACGGTAATGCTGAGGGTCTCCTTGGGGTCCCAGTACCCGTTGTTCTGGTTCTCCAGGATCTCGTAGCTCCAGCCTTCGGCGGGATCATTCAGCTTCACCATCCCGATGTTGCCAGGGTTCCCGACGAAAATGGAGGACATTTCCAGGTCAGGAACCTGCATCTTGGTCGACCCGGTGTTCTTCAGCCAGACATGGGCCTCGCCCGTGCCGTTCAGGGAGAAAGAGTTGACTATGGCGATATCGGTCCTCAGGCTCTGGTCAGCGGACCTGGCGGAGGTGGAGACCGAGCCGGACATGGTATAGATGGCGGGAAAGACCTGGGAGGTGAGGATCCCCGCTGCAACTACGGCGGTGATGAGGAAGATGGCCGTGACGATGGTCTCGCTCGACATCCATCAGGTCCTGTCCATGCTGTCGATCCATTCAAAGACCTGGTCGTTCTCTGGTTTTCCGGCCTTCCTGGAGGCCGGGGCGGGGGGGCTCTGGATCCGGTGGGTCATGAGGACTTCGATCATGTCCTCGTCGAGGGTGTTGTCCCTTGGGTCGAGGATCCGGTTGAGGATGTAGAGCTCGGAGACGAACTCGTCCGGGCCGATGACATGGAGCTCCCCGAGGGAGGCGGGGAGGAGCCGGCCGACCTCCCGGATCTGGCCGGCCATGTTGTCGGTGAGGTAGCCCATGCTCGTGTAGGCCTGGAGGAGGATCTCGAGCCGGTCATGGCCATACCGGTTGATAATCTTCGAGGTCCACCCGAAGAGCCTGTGTATCTTCCTGAGCCTGAGCTTCTCCCCTGCCTTCTGGGATGCGAGGGAGGACAGGGGTGGGATCTTCCCATTCCTGCTGAGCATGGTTGCGAGTTCCTCCTGGACTGATTTCGGGGCCGGCAGGGCCTCCTCCCCGGCATCATCGCCGGTGGCCTCCTCTGCCATCGCCTCCTCCTCCGGTGCCCCCTCTTCCTTCCCGTCCTCGAAGAGGTTCCCGGAGTTGTAGGTGATGCCCGGGTGGAGGAAGGGGTTGTCCTTCTCGTTCAGCCGGTCCCGGATATCGATGAGGAGCTTCTTTATCGAGGTCTTGAGGAGATCCAGCTCGTCCTGGAGCTTGAGGAGCTTCACGTCCACCTCCCCGGAGGGGGGTGATGCGATGACGGGCCGCTCCTCCTCCTCGGGTGGATCTAAGCTGAGATTGAGTCTGGCCATAGCACACTCACGTGAAAAAAAATTAATCACTCATACTAAATATAGTTTGTGTTACGATATTTTCGATAAAAGGTAATGTGTTTACAAAATAATAGGAAATTAACCTGTAAAACGCGAAAATACCCCCAATAGCCGCTGGGTGGTGATGCGGATTACAGCTATCATGAGAGCCGGAGGCATCGTTTCCCGAAAAAAAGGAGGGATTAGTAGAGGAGGTTCATGGCCGTGAGGCCACCGGGTGCGGACTTGTGGATCGGCAGGGCGGCACCGACATCCGGCCTGATGGTGAGAGTGAAGTCCGCAGAGGGCGGGAGGCCGCCGGTTGTGTCCGACTGGAGGAACGCCTCGATGGTGAACTGCTCGTTCCTCTCGAGGAGTGCATCGCTGTCAGCATTCTGCACATTGATGATGCACCACTGCCAGGGCCCCGGATTCGTGGCTGTAGGTCCGGGGATGTCGCACCTCGGCGCGCCAGTGGTGGTATTGCCCTGAGGGAAAGACAGGGTCACGAGTTTTGTGGCGTTCTGGTACACAAAGGTCGTCTTGTTCATGTCGATGGACGTCCCCCCGGCTGCAAGGCCGATGGTGAAGAAGATCTTGTCGATCACGGGGGGATTCACCGTGGAGTTCCCGTAGACCTCGCCAAGGACGATGATGTTCGAGGAAGCCTGCTGGACACCCGAATATACCACCTGTTGGGCCTTCTGGGTCGTGAAGAACCCGGCACCGAGTACTACATACGAGAAGACCGCAGCAACTACCACGAAGGCGATGAGCACGATGGCCGCCTCAAGGCCGGTGAAGGCCTCAGATTTCAGGTATTTCTTCATCTCATGCACCTCCTAGTAGAGCCTGTTCACCATGTCGAGCCCGCCCGGCGCGGTTCGCGTGATGGTGAGGGAGGAACCGACAATCGGCCTGATCTCAAGGGAGAACACGTCGCGTGGAGATATCGCACTGGCATCTTGGAGGTGAACACGGATATCCATCTGCTCACCTGCCTCGAGCTGAAAGTTCTTGTTCCCGTTGATATCCTGGTAGATGGACCAAGTATCTCCCGGCGGGTTTTCCACGAAGGCGGTACTGCTGGCCAAGTTGAGCTCACGGCGCCAGCTCGCGTTCGACCATACCATGGTCACTTTGGTCATGTCGATGGCCATGCCACCGGGCACGACTCCCATCGTCAAGTTCAACCAGTTGATCTGGTTCGTTGCCGGCGGAAGGACAAGCCCGTAGACGTCCCCCAGGATCTCGAAGCTCGAGCTTGCCTGCTGGACGCCGGTATGCACGGACTCCTGGGCCTTCTGGGTGGAGAAGAACCCGGCACCGAGCACCACGTAGGAGAAGACCGCAGCCACGACCACGAAGGCGATGAGCACGATGGCCGCCTCGAGGCCGGTGAAGGCTTCTTCACGACTCAGTAGACGTTTCATAGACTACACCTGTCAGTATCCCGAATCTCTCCAGGTATACTCACAGTTAAATCTTCTTATCTCTATAAATACTTTTCCTTATAAACCGGGGGAATTCCTTATAAATCGGATGAAGTTATGGTATTTTTTAACCGGGATAGGGCTTCACCCGCTGCTTCAGCAAGTTCAGGATTCCCGTCCCCCAGTGCCCGGATGAGGGGCTCCATCGCCCCCGGGTCCCCTATCCTGCCAAGGGCCGCCGCCGCCCGGACCCTCACGCCGGTATCCACGTCGCCGAGGAGGGATATAAGCGGATCGATCGCCCGCCGGTCCCCCATCCTCCCCAGGGACTTCGCCGCCTCCCGCCTCACGAACCGGTTCTCGTCCGAGAGGGCCCGGATGAGGGGTTCCACCCCGCTGAGGTCCCCGATGATCCGGAGGGCGATGGCGCTTCCCACCCGGAGGTGCCAGTCCCCATCCCCCAGGGCGGCGATGAGGGGCTCCACCGCCAGTCCCCCGAGGGCCCCCAGGGCCCGGACCGCGGCTTCCCGGACCCCCCGGTTCCCGTCCCCCAGGAGGGTAATGAGGGGCCGCACCGCCTGCGGGTTCCCGGTCTTCCCGAGGGAGGTGATGGCCGCCACCCTGACACGGTTGTCCTCCGTTGAGAGCATCGGGAGGAGCGATTCGATGTCCTGGACCGCCCCGGGGATCTCGTCCCCCGGCCCCCAGGTACTTGCCGTTCCCGTCCCGTCACCCGGTCCCGACCGGCCCCGTTTCTTTGAGGGGAGGAGGCGGGAGAGGTTCTTCCACTGCTCCAGGGTGAAAACCGAGATAATGGCCACCACCCACACGTAGATGGCCGTGTAGACGAGGATGACGGGGTTGAAGGTCCCCCTCGCGAGGCTGTAGAAGAACATACCCAGGGAGACCCCGACGACGAGGCCGATGAGGAGGAGGCCCCGCTTGGGGTACCACACCGAGGCGAGGATGATGGGGATGTAGTACAGGTGCGGGAGGAGCTGGGAGATCTGCCGGACGACGGGGTCCCCGGCGTTCACCAGGGCATACCCGTTCAGGAGGAGGGCGAGGAGGGTGAAGACGAGGATGATGAAGGGCCTCAGGAAACCGCTCTCCCTGCCAGGTAACCCCTGGTGAACCGGCTTGTGGGGGGACATCTCTGAAATAATTCCCATGGGTGCTATTTATAGTAGCTCTTTCCGGGGAAGCATTGGACACCTCCGGAAGAGAGAAATTGTCATAACTCATGCGGGACGGGCCCTTCCCGGGAAAGGTGGCCCGGAAAGAACCCTTATTACCTCCTTTCCCCATACCTTTCCCCATATACAGCTTGAGAGAACCTTCCGGGACCCCCGTATGGAGAAACAGGATATCCTCGTTGTCGTCATCGCCATTGTCGCCTTCGCGGTGCTTGCCCTGGTCGTGATGCCCATGGTAAGCGGCCGGCAGGCCGGGCCTCCCTCCGGCGGGCCCCTCACCCCCACGGTGACCCCGGCGGCGACGCGTCCCGTGGCTGCCCCGACCATGAAGCAGACCACGCCCACTCCCACCCCTACGGCAACCCCGGCCTGGGACGGGTCGGTGAAGAATGTCGGGTTCATCGGCCAGCCGGAGGGCCAGGCGACCCTTGCCCCGAACCCCCCGATTCCCCAGCAGCCGAACCGGACCCGCGAACTCGTCAACTTTGCCGAGATCTCGGGAAGGTGGTCGGGCATGACCGAGAACGTCTACATCCCGACCCCCTACTGGGTCCTGGAATATACCGCCGAACCCCTGGCCCTCCCGCCGGATGCCTACCCGGTCATCATCATCCAGGTCTTTGACGTGGAGAACCCCAACCGGGTGGTCATCACCCCCATCAAGCAGACCATCTACGAGGAGCCGCCCGAGAACCCCTGGACCCAGAAGGTCTTCGAGGGAAAGAGGACCTACTACTTCCGGATCGACACGTCCTTCATAAAGTCCTACACGATAACCATCAAGGTACCGCAGGAATACCTCTGATCAGGGCACCTCCCGGTCAGGGAATACCGTCACGAAAAAAGACGGGGGTTCCTTCCCCCCGTATCCTCCTCAGTCGAGTTTCCGCTTTCCCATGGACTCGATATAGGTGATGTCCTTCCCGGTCTCGATCTTCGCGGCCTCCTCCTCGGAGACGGTGAGCTCGAACATGGTGAAGTCCTTGACGTCCATGAGCTGGATCATGTTTCCCGCCTTGGAGATGACCTGGGCGCCCTTGCGCTCAACAATCGGCACGTAGATCTTCGCGGATACGGGCGAGACGATGGACCGCTTGACCCCGTCGAAGATGCCAACGGCGTCGATCCGCGCCTTCGCGGCCCCGTGCTTCCCCGGCTTCGAGGTTGCGATCCCGAGGATCTTGGAGGGCTCATCATCGATGACCACGTATCTGCCCTCTTTCAGCTTGCCGACCTCTGTCTGTTCCTTCATTCGGCTGTCCTCTCTCCTGTGCTCATAGTTTATCTGGATGGCATACCATAAATAGCACGCAGTGGAGCATGGAATTCCTGGCCTGCTGTGCGGAAATGGCGCGGGGGGTGGAGGAGATTGTCCACGACCTGGCGGGGTCGCCGGAGGGGAAGGAAATCATCCGGATCGGCGCGGCGGGCACCCCCACGAGGCGCATCGACAAGGCCGCCGAGGACTTCGTCGCGGAGACCATCACCCGGCATGCCCTCTGCAGGACCCTCGTCTCCGAGGAGTGCGGGAAGAAGGATATCGGGGGCGAACGGGGGACCATCTTCCTCGACCCCGTGGACGGCACCCACAACGCCCTCTCCGGGATCCCCTTTTACGCCCTCTCCATTGCCTACGCCGAGGAGGGGACGGTCCGGCAGGGCTTCGTCCGGGACCTCGCCCATGGCGAGACCTTCACCGCCGAACGGGGGACGGGGGCGTTCCTGGACGGGAAGCCCATCCGGGTGTCCCGGACGGGCCTCCTCGAGGAGAGCGCCATGTCCGTCTATGGCCGGAAGTTCAACCCGGCCCCCGTCCTCTCCCTCGGCCAGAAGATCCGCCGGTGGCGGCTCCTCGGGGCCTCGGCCCTCGAGCTCTGCTACGTGGCCTCGGGGAGGCTTGATGGGTTCATCGATCTCCGGGCAACGCTCCGGGTGACCGATGCCGCGGCCGGCATGCTCATCTGCGAGGAGGCCGGGGGGAAGGTCTCTGACCTCGAGGGCCGGCGGATAAGGTTCCCCGACGAGGTCACCGTGGGGAAGTGCCTCGTCGCGAGCAACGGCACCCTTCACGGGAAGGTCATTGAGTATCTGAGGTGAGAGGGTGAGGAGGTGGCAGCCATGAGAATCCTCGTCGTGTCCCGGGCGGATGACGATCGGGCGGTGAGCTATGCCTCGGGCCTGGCAGGCGAGCTCGAGGAGCTCTCCCACCGGGTCGTCCTCGAGGAGGCCCTGGCAAAGCGCCTCGGGTTTCATGGCACGGGCCTCGGGGAGGCGAGAGCCGACCTCGTGGTGGTGGTCGGGGGGGACGGGTCGGTCCTCCACACCATCCAGGGGCTGAAGGAGCAGGTGCCGGTCCTCGGGATCAACTGGGGAGAGGTGGGCTTCCTCGCCGAGCTCGAGCCGGCCGAGGCCCCCGGGTTCCTCGCGAACCTCCGGGAGGGGTTCCGGGTGGAAAGACGGATGCGGATTGCCATCTCCCTCGACAGGGAGCGGCTCGGGGACGCCCTGAACGAGGCGGTCATCGTCACGAGCCGGCCGGCGAAGATGCTCCGGTTCACCGTGGAGGTGGACGGGATCCTCGCCGAGCGCTTCCGGGCCGACGGGACGCTCGTCTCCACCCCCACGGGCTCCACCGCCTATGCCATGAGCGCCGGTGGGCCCATCATGGACCCCCGGGTCGACGGGTTCCTCCTCGTCCCCCTCGCGCCGTACATGCTCTCCTCCCGGCCCATCGTCATCGGGGGGGACCGGGTCCTCCGGATCACCCTCGAGAGCGAGAAGCCGGCGAAGCTCGTCCTCGACGGCCAGCGGACGACGGAGCTCGCCCGGGGGGCGGTCCTCACCGTGCACCGGTCGCCCGACCCGGCCCTCTTCGTGGACGTGGGGAAGAGCTTCTTTGACAAGGTGGACCAGAAGCTCCGCAGGCTGTAACACCCCTTTCCCGCATCTCAAGCCTTATCTGGGATGAGGGGAGAGTGTTCTCGTAATTCGAGGGATGGACATGACAGAGATGAAGGTTGCGGTTCCTTATGCCGAGATCTCGGAGGGCCTGAGGAAGGCCCTCTCCCTCGCTGGCTCTCCGGTCGCCGTGAGGCTTGCGAAGGGCAAAGAGGAGATCCCCGCCGGCATCCCCGAGCAGAAGGAGACCGTCCGCCACTGCCAGATGGTGAACATGGCGAGGCGGGAGGGGGCGGTCTTCTTCGCCACCTCGGCAAAGCACCAGTGCAACGGCGGCGCGTGGGCCCTTGGTCTCCGGGAGATCACCCCCACCCTCCAGAGCGGAGAGTTCTACTACAAGCTCGGGAAGTTCGAGAGCATGGCTGCCTGCCGGCGTACCATGGACCGGATTCCCCACCTCCGGACCGGCGAGACTTATGCCACCATCTACGCACCCCTGGAGAAGACGCCCTTTGACCCGGATGTCGTCCTCGTGGTGACGACGCCGAGGAACATGCTCAAGCTCGCCCAGGCGAGCCTCTACCGCCTCGGCGGCAGGATCGATTCGAACATGGCCGGGATCCAGTCCGTCTGCTCGGATGCCACGGCGCAGCCCTACCTGACGGGGACCCCGAACTTCTCCCTCGGCTGCGACGGCTCCCGGCGGTTCTCCGGAATCGCCGACGACGAGATGGTCATGGGGATCCCCGCCGAGCTCCTCCCTGAGATCGCCGCGGCCCTCAGGATCGTGATGACGGCGCCAGGATCGAAGTAATCCCGGTCCTATCCCCCTCTTTTCACCTCGGAAAGGACAATCCTGACAGCCTCCGGGATGGCAGCCCTGACCGCCGGGTCCATCTCCCCCGAGAAGGCCCGGATCCGGCCGCCCTCGATCCCCACGATCACCACCTCCGGGGCGATGCCGAGGGTCCGGGCGAGGGCAAGGGCCTCGGGGATTCCCATCTCGTGGAGGGAGAGGGTGGGGATCCCTCCGGGTATCCCTCCGGGGATCCCGCCTGCCGGGAGGTCCCGGAAGACCCGGACCTCCCCCGGCTTCCCCCTGCCCGAGGTCGCGTCTACGATGACGACCCGGTCGTACCCTTCCAGGAGGGTGACGAGCCCGAGGCCGCCGGTCCCCCCATCCACCGCGTCGATCCCGGGATGCTCCTTGGCAAGGAGGGCGAGGACCGCCGGCCCTGCCGCATCGTTCCCCATGAAGGGGTTCCCGCACGCGATGACCCGGACCCTCATTCCTGTTTCCTTCCGTAAGGAGAGCTTGCTCCATGCCCCAAAGAGGCTATCCCTCCCCGGCCCCGCCCCGGCCGGTTCTTATACTCTTATCAGGGAGGGAGTGCAACCTTACGATTACCAGGTGGTCGACCATGCAGGTATCCATGAAGCTGGAGATGAAGGACACACCGGGGCAGCTCGTCCGGGTCCTCGAGCCCATCTCCCAGTGCGGGGGGAACATCATCGCGGTGATCCACCAGCGGGACCCCGAGTCCGAGTCCGACACCCTCGACGTCCAGATCGTCCTCGACCTCCCCGCGGGGAGGCTCCCCGCCGTCGTGGACCAGATCAAGGGCCTCGGGGTGAACATCCTCCGGATCGGGGAGGAGCGCCTCCTCCACAAGCGGGCCCTCATCATGATCGGCCACATCATGCACACAGACATCAGCGACACCGTGGATCAGATCGACCGGACGGGATATGCCGAGGTCTCGGAGCTCTCCCTCATGATGCCCGCCATCAATGAACGATCCTCCGCCAGGATCACCCTCAGGACCGCGAACCGGAAGGATATGGAGAGCGCCGTCGCCATTCTCAGGGAGGTCGCGGCTAAGAAGGATCTCCTCATCGTTGAGCCCCTGGAGGAGATGGCATGAAGGGCATGAGGGTTGCCCTCCTCGGCTTCGGCTCCGTCGGGCAGGGGGTGGCGCGGATGCTCGGGGAAAAGGACCTTCCCCTTACCATCACGGCCATCGCCGATTCGAAGGGCGGGGTGATCGACCCGGAGGGGATCTCCCTTCCGGAGGTCTTCTCCCGGAAGGAGAAGACCGGCCGCTGTGGGAAGCCCGGGAGACCGAAGGGCGCGAAGGGACCGGAGGTCACCGCCCTCGACATCGTGAGATCGGATGCCTACGACGCCCTCGTGGAGGTCACCCCCACGAGCATGCAGACCGGGGAGCCCGCCCTCACCCACATCCGGACAGCTCTCGGGCTCGGCCGGCACGTCGTCACTTCGAACAAGGGACCCATCGCCCTCGCCCACCGGGAGCTCACGGCCCTCGCCGCGAGGAAGGGAGTCGCCCTCCGGTACGAGGCCACCGTCTGCGGGGCCATCCCTATCATCAGGACCCTCCGGGACGGCCTCCTCGGGAACGAGGTGAAGGCCCTCTTCGGGGTGATGAACGGGACCTGCAACTACATCCTCACCAGGATGGAGGACGAGGGCCTCACCTACGATCAGGCCCTCGGCGAGGCCCAGGAGATGGGGTACGCCGAGAAGGACCCAACCTACGACGTGAAGGGCCTCGACACCGCCATCAAACTCGTCATCCTCGCGAACACCGTCTGGGAGATGGACGCAAAACTGGAGGACGTCGACGTGACGGGCATCGATCTCATCACCCCCCAGGCCATCCAGCTCGCCATGGACGAGGAGGTGGCCGTCCGGCTCATCGGGGAGGCCATCCCGTCACGGAAGCTCCTCCGGGTCTCGCCCCGGATCATCCCCCGGAGCCACCCGCTCCTCGTGGAGGGGACCCTCAACGCCGTGACCGTGGTGACAGACATGGCCGGGGAGCTCACCTTCATCGGGAAGGGGGCGGGGGCCGTCGAGACCGCGAGCGCGGTCATCGGGGACCTCCTCTCCATCAGGGAGCAGTATGACAGGCGTCCTTGAACGTCGCCGGGAAATCCTCAGGCTCATCCGGAAGTACACCCTGGACCGGGGGTACTTCACGGTCTCGGACATCGCGGGAAGCACGGGGCTCCCCCGGTCCACGGCCCAGGACTGGATCAACCGGCTCCTCGCCGAGGGGTGCCTCGTGGTGCGGGAGGAGAAGCGTGGCAGGTCCCCGGCCCATTACCTTGCAAGGAGCGCCATGCCCTCGAGCGCCTGCCGGCGGATCTTCACCACCATCGACGGGGATGCCGTGGAGATCTACCATGAGTGCCTGTCGGCCTCCTGCGCGGCCTACTGCAGGTTCCACCACCAGCGGGCCGGGGGGGTCCTCTCCCGGGTCTCCCGGGACGGGACCCTCCTCAGGGAGCAGGCCTTCCTCGGGGACCGGGAGGCTTCCATCGGCCTCTTCCCGGACCCGGCCGTCGGGGTCACCGGCCTCCGGCGGGAGGGGGAGTACCTCGTCCAGACCATCAGGTGCGTCGGGGGCCCGGCCTACTCTCTCACCGACATGATGGGGCAGGCCGACGGAGTGGAGGAGGTGAAGGTCGTGCGGCCCGGCCCCCTCGTCGAGGGTGAGGTGACCACCCTCGCGATGCGGTACCTGGCCATCGGGATCGATGACACGGACAGCGCGGAGGGTGGCGCCACCTTCGCCCTCACCCTCGCCCTCCAGCAGCACCTCTCCACCCTCGGGGGGATCATGCCCATCGGGCACCACATCGTGATGCTCAACCCCGCGACCCCCGGGCGGACCGCGGGCAACTCGGCGAGCTTCATCGAGCTCGCCGCCGAGCCGGCCCTCTGCCCCCAGATCCGGGAGCACAGCCTCCGGTTCGTCGCGGACGAGGCCCTCTCCCCCGAGTGGGGGATCGCCATCAAGCAGGGGTTCACCGTCGCCCGGGAGCTCCGGGAGTTCGGCAACCGGGCCCGCACGGGCCTCGTCACCCTGGAGGAGGCCGGGGAGATGGCGGGCAGGCATGGCATCTTCACGGCGGGCGGGCGGGGGGTCATCGGGGCCCTCGCCGCGGTCTCCTGCATCGGCCTCGACAACACCATCCTCCTCGACCCGAAGCGGGCCATCCTTCCGGCGGAGTGAGCCGGGGCCCGCCCGGGGAGGGATCCCCCGGGGATCCGGGGAGATTACCCATAGGGAAAGAAAGACATAAATAGAGCTTTCCCGAAAAATAATGAAGGATGACCGGTGATGAGGGCGGGAAGGAATGCCCCTCCATTGAGGAGACCGACCGCCTCCGGAAGGAGCTCGCCGAGGCCCTGCAGCTCGCGGGCGAACGGCTCACCCGTCTCCAGTACCTCCAGGCCGACTTCGAGAACTACCGGAAGGGCCTGGACCGGGAGAAGGAGCAGGCGGTCCGGTTCGCGGGGGAGTCCCTCGTCAGGGACCTCCTGCCGGTCCTCGACGACCTCGACCAGGCCCTCCCTTCCCTCTCCCAGGAGAAGAACCGGGAAGGAATCCAGCTCCTGGCCCG
>DATKMC010000039.1:0-2713 GCA_035542115.1 Methanomicrobiales archaeon
TACGGGTACGACCCGTGGGGCTGGTACCGGGTGCTCTGGATGGCGAGGACCGCCTTCTTGATGAGATCGGGCCGGAAGTCCTCGTCAAAGGCCTTCGGGAGCCGGATCTTCTTCTTGACCTCTCCCTTGAGATCGCGTAATTCTGCCATCATCGTCCTCACCCCTGCTTGCTCTGGGTGCTGATGTGCTGGATCACCGGCACCCTGAACTTGTGCTCGCCCTGCCTGACCGCCGGCCGGATCCTGACCAGCCGCTTTGCCGGCCCGGGGATGGAACCCTTGACGAGGATGTACGGGTTCCGCACCTCGCCGTAGTGGAGGAAGCCGCCCTCCGGGGTGACCTCCCCGCCATTTTCGCCGATCCTGAGGACCCTTTTATTCGGCTCGGTCCGCTGCTGGTACCCCGTCTGGCCGAGCATCGGGACCTGCCATCGGACATGGTGGGGGTGCCACGGGCCGAGGGTGCCGACGATGCGGGCCCGGCCGACCCGGTGCTTCCGCTTCCGGAGCTTGACACCCCAGCGCTTTACCGGGCCCTGCGTGCCCTTCCCGCGGGTGACGGCCGTCACATCCACGTACTGGCCGACCTTCACCACGTCGATAGCCTTGACCTCCTTCCCGAGGACCGACTTCGCGTACTCGAACCGCTTCGCGAGGTTGTCGCCGCCGATCCGGATCTCCAGGAGCTCGGGGACCTTCTTCGGGACCCCCGTGACCATGCCGGGCTGGGTCTGCATGACGGCCCGGAGGTCGATCACATCGCCGGAGGCGATGCCCTTCTCGATTTCGGCAAGGATCGCCGTCCGGTCATGTTCCTTCGGCACCGTGATCCGGCGGGCGAGCGAGGGGTCGAGGCTCTCTGACCAGACCTCGGTGAGCGGCCTCGGCCCGAAGGTGTCCCCCGTGTACGCCCGGATCGCCGTGACCCGGAGCGCCGGGACTTCCACGACGGTGACCGGGATCACGATGTCCTTCCCCTCGGTGGGGCTCGACTTGTGGTCGTCCACCATGACCACGTGGGTCATGCCGACCTTGTAGCCCGCAAAGGCCTGGAGGAAGGGAGCCCCGTCGAAGTCCTGCCAGGACTTGTACCTGGGCACCTGGCTCTTCGCCCGCTTCCTCGGGCTGTAGGCGAGGGAGCCCTTTCTCGGGTTTCTTGTCTTACCCATACTGCGTTCCTGTCCTTCTGTCGAACGCATCATCCGCGATGGATGACGCCATGTTCCGATCTCTTCCAGCTGGGAAATCCTGCCCTGCGGCGGGATGGCGCCGAATCGTGGGTCGATCCGGCACGAGAAGTGGTTCTGGTATGGGGCGGTTCGCACGGGCAATGCCCGGATCTCAGCGAAGTGCGCCTGATCGTTCACCGCGTACCCGTGAGGCCGTTCCTGGCCGGGTACCGGGCGCGTGCAGATGACGTTGGCCCAGGCGGCGACATCAGATCCAACTTCTGTCAGCCCGTTGTGCCCGTCGGCACAACGTTTCCTGTCCCCCGGGGGGGACGCAACTCTGAACCGTCCGCGCGGCGGGGATACTCTCCCTGCCTGTCAGGCGGCTTCCTATAAAATAGACCGGATGGAAATATAAACCTTATTGACGAAGGGAGGGTTCATCAGAACCCGACCTGGAGCGACCCGCCATCAGGCGGGGTGCTCCAGCTCGGTTTCCTCACGACTTCGTCGCTCGAAAACCTCGCTTACCCAAAGTACAGGTCTCCGTCGTCGTTGATATAGACCTCGACATCCTCCCGGATGTACCGGGCCTTGAACCGCTCCGGGTTCGAGTCCCTCATCTGGTTTATGAGGGAGATGGTGTCGAACTTCACCTTGATGCCGAGGTTCTCGGCCTCGGTATAGATGGACTTCGCGGCGTCGAGCACGTCGGTCCCGGCCTTGACCGTCGTGAGGTGGGTGGCGTCGAGGGTATAGAGGAACTCCAGGGTTTCCTTGGACCGCCGGATGTTTTCCAGGGCCGCCTTCTCGATGGTGCAGACGTTCGCCTTCGATGTCCCGATGATATCGGCGATCTGCTGCTGGGTCAGCCCCTTCTTCCGGTACCGGAGGACCTCCTTCTGCCGCTCGGTGAGGAGACTGTCTTTCATCTATAAATGATTTGATCCTTAAGATTTAACACTTTTGCTTAACCAGCTTACCGTATACGATCCATGCTTTCCCTGGTCGGTTCCCGGATCCGGACCTCGGCCGGAATCTCGCGCATTTCACAATCTTTATCTGGAGCTTGACCGATATTACCGATGTTATCCAACGTCAGAAGGTGGAAAAATGGTTGTAAAAGTCGGAGTTGCCAAGCTGGGCAACATTGCAAGCGGCGTTATGGCCGAGCTCCTGCTGGACGAGCGTGCTGACCGTGAGGACATGCAGACCTTCATGGCCACGAGCGGGACGAAGCTCCAGCCCGAGGACATCAACCGCGTGGTCTCCAACATGATTGCATGGAAGCCGGACTTCTGCATCGTGGTCTCCCCGAACGGGGTCCTCCCCGGCCCGACGGGAGCCCGCGAAGAGCTCCTGAAAGCCGGCATTCCCTGCATCATCATCACCGATGACATCACCACGAAGAAGGAGGAGTTCGAGAAGATCAAGGCCTCCAAGTTCGGCTACATCATCATGAAGGCCGACGCCATGATCGGGGCCCGGCGCGAGTTCCTCGACCCCATCGAGATGGCCGACTACAACGGGAACCTGATCAAGGTC
>DATKMC010000040.1:0-30162 GCA_035542115.1 Methanomicrobiales archaeon
AGGGCAGAGGAGGCAGCGAAGCTCTGCGATGCGCAGGTGTACCGGGACTTCTCCCGCTTCGTGGGGGCAGACCTCGATGTCATCGTGGAGGCGGCCTCGGTGGCCGCCGTGCGGGAGCATGCCGAGGAGATTCTCCGGAACGGGAAGGACCTCGTCATCCGCTCGGTGGGGGCCCTCGCGGACAGGGACTTCCTCGACCGGATAACCTCCCTCGCCCGGGCGAAGGGGAGGAGGATCCACATCCCGAGCGGTGCGATCGTCGGGCTCGACAACCTGAAGGTGGGACGGATCGCTCCCATGAAGAAGCTCCTGCTCAGGACGACCAAGAGCCCGGAGTCCCTGAACATCCGTGCCGACCGGAGGATGATGGTCTTCTCGGGGAAGGCCAATGACTGCATCCGGGAGTTCCCGAAGAACATCAACGTCGCGGTGGCCCTCGGGCTCGCGGCCGGCCGGGACGCGGACGTGGAGATCTGGATCGATCCGGACGTGGACCGGAATATCCACGAGATCATCGCCGAGGGCCCCTTCGGCGAGATCTTCATCCGGGTCGCAAACGTCCCGAGCCCCGACAACCCTGCAACCTCGTACCTCGCGGCCCTCTCCATCCTCACCCTCCTGAAGAACCTGAACGAGCCCCTCGTGGTGGGCACCTGAGATGCCCCTCCCCCTCCCCCTCTCCGACCTCCTCAGGTTCGTCGCCGAGGACGCCCCCTCGGGCGACCTTACCTCCTCCGCCCTAGCCCCCCTCGGCCGGTGCCAGGCCGAGATCAAGGCGAAGGGGGAGGGGGTCATCGCCGGCGCCGAGGAGGCTGCGGCCCTCTTCTCCCACTTCGGCGTCACGGTGACCCCCGGGCTCACCGACGGGCAGGCCTGCAGGCCCGGGGACCTCGTCATGGCCCTCGAGGGGGATGCGGCACGGATCCTCCTTGTGGAGAGAACGGCGTTAAACCTCCTCTCCCGGATGAGCGGGATCGCCACCGCCACGAGGGCCCTCGTGGAACACGCCCGGCAGGTATACCCGTCCGTCCGGGTGGCGGCCACGAGGAAGACCTGCCCGGGCATGCGGGCCCTCGATAAGAAGGCGGTGGTCCTCGGGGGCGGCGAGGCCCACCGGGCCACCCTCTCCGACGCCATCCTCATCAAGGACAACCACCTGAGGCTCGTACCCCTCGAGGAAGCCGTCAGAAGGGCCCGGGCAGCGGTCCCCCAGGGGGAGGTCGAGGTCGAGGTGACGAGCGGGGGCGAGGCGGTGCGGGCCGCGAAGGCAGGGGCGCGGGTCATCATGTTCGACAACATGGACCCCGGGAGCATCGGGGAGGCCGTCCGGGAGCTCGGGGAGCGGGGGCTCCGGTCCCAGGTCATCCTCGAGGTCTCGGGGGGGATCGGGGAGGGGAACCTTGCGGAGTTCGCCTCCCTCGGCATCGACCGGGTCTCCATCGGTGCCCTCACCCACTCTGCCCGGGCCCTGGACCTCTCCCTCGAGGTCGTCTCCCGGACCGGCTAGCCTCCCTCCCCCTTCAGCCGGAACTTCCTGAGGGTCTTCCACCCGGTCATGGAGATCCAGGCCGAGATAACCCCGAGGGCGAGCATGGCGAGGCTGATCTGGAGGTCCGCGGGGGTCGCGAGGCCTGCGAGGAATCCCATGACCACGGCGATCAGGGCGGCGGGGCTCCCGATGCCAAAGGCCTTCTTCACCGCGAAGCCGAGGATGACGAGGAGGAAGAGAGCGAGGATGATCCGGACGTACTCGTCGGGGATGTACTCGAGGATCCGGGCCTCGAGGGGTGCGAGGACGTTCGCCTGGGGGTGGTTGAGCCCGGCCTGGAGGAGGAGCCCGACCGCGTAGCCAAACAGGACGATGAGCTCAACCTTCAGTCGTGCGATGATCCGGTGCATCCGGCCGTCCCGGGAGATCTTTCCTGAATAACCTTCGGGGGCCTTTCATAAAGCCTTTCGCCTCCCGGGTCCTCCCGGTTCCCCGGGCAGAGAAACCGTAAACTATGAGAGGGATGAGCCCCCACTCCGAATACATCGAGGTGTGGAATGGCAGATCCCGATCAGCCCGCGGGGCAGGCTGCCGGCCCGGCGGCGCCGGAGCCGGAGCGGCCCGACGAGGTCCCGTACCTCATCAACCTCCTCGTGCATCCTGAGCTGAACATCCGGTGGCGGGCGGCCGAGGCCCTGGGGGAGACCCGGGACAAACGGGCCGTCGAGCCCCTCATCGCTGCGCTCTCGGACCCCTTCCAGGATGTCTCCTGGATCGCGGCCGAGGCCCTGGGAAAGATCCGGGACCCCCGGGCCGTCGAGCCCCTCATCGCCGCCCTGAAAGAGGGGGGAAAGTGGCTCCGGCAGGGGGCGGCCTGGGCCCTCGGGAAGATCGGGGACCCCCGGGCCGTGGGCCCCCTCATCGCAGCGCTCTCGGACCCGAAGGCCGACGTCCGCAAGAACGCCGCCTGGGCTCTCGGCCAGTTCACCGGCGATGAGGTCATCTCCGCCCTCTCCGGTGCCGTGAAGGACCCGAACCCCGCCGTGCAGAGGGCGGCCCAGCAGGCCCTCGACGCCGTGCAGAAGAAGGCGGCCGTGCAACCCCCCGGGACGGCACCCGAGCAGGCCCCTGAGAAGCCACCCGGCAAGGCCTGACCGTCTCCCGTCCATCACGATCCGGGTGCTCCCATCACCTTATATCGGAAAAACGAGTACTTTTTAGGCAGCGGGGGTTTCCGTCCACGGTTTCCTTCCTCGAATCCGGCCTCTTCACCTGGGTCGTCCTCCCCATCCTCATCTTCCTCGCCCGGATCTGCGATGTTTCCCTCGGGACCATCCGGGTCATCTTCGTCTCCCGGGGGTACCGGCACCTCGCCCCCATCCTCGGGTTCTTCGAGATCTCCATCTGGCTCCTCGCCATCAGCCAGATCATGCGGGACTTAAACGACATCAGCATCTACCTCGCCTATGCCGCGGGCTTCGCGACGGGGACCTACGTCGGGATTGCCCTCGAGGAGAAGCTCTCCCTCGGGACGGTCCTCGTCCGGGTTGTCACCGGCCGCGACTCCACCGACCTCACGGACGCCCTCGCCGGGGCTGGGTACGGCATTACGACCCATGCAGCCGATGGCGCCCAGGGACCCGTCACCATCGTCTTCACCGTGGTAAAGCGGCAGGACCTCCCCCGTGTCGTGGAGATCATCAACGAGTTCAACCCCCATGCCTTCTACTCGGTGGAGGACGTGCGGCACGCGAGCGAAGGGGTGTTCCCGTCCCGGGAGGGCGGGATCCTCAGGAGCTACCTGGACCCGCGGCGGTTCTTCTCGAAGAAGAAATGAGGGGGAAGAGACGGGTGGCGGGCTCCCGGGATCCAGTCCAGAGGGGCCCCTTCCACCCCCCGGACGACCCCGGCTCCCTGCGGGACCCGGGACCAGTCCAGAGGGGCCCCTTCCACCCCCCGGACGACCCCGGCTCCCTGCGGGACCCGGGGTCCCCTCAGACGGAGTCGACCCCCACGCCGAGCCGGAACTTCTGCCCGCAGGAGCTGCAGAAGGCCATCTTCTTCCGGTCGAGCTCCCCGAGGGTCCGTGGCGGGAACATGACGCACTCGGGGTCGGTGCAGTGCCCGAGGCCGTAGAGGTGACCGATCTCGTGGGCCCCCTCCTTCGCCACCCGGCCGGCGAGGTCCGAGTCCTCGCTGGCCCGCCCGTAGTACCCGTTGTCCAGGCGTGCCGTGGAGACCACGGCGGCCCCCACCTGCTCCCGGGCGAGGCCGAAGACGAAGTCCTGGCCCTTCATGGAGAGGTCATGGGGGACGACGAGGAGGATGGCCTCGGGGACGCCCCGCTGCCTCTTGAAGAGCTGGATGCGCGCGAGGATCTTCTGGGCATCATACTGGTCCCGCCCACGGTCATAGCCATGGAGGACGATGCAACTCTCCACGACCTCGAGGGGGATGCCGAGGATGGACCGGATCCGCTTCTCCACGGCGGCCTCGAGCCCCCGGGGCGCATGGGGATCCCAAAAGATTTTCGTGCGCATTCCCATAAGGTGTGGTAATGGGCGAGTATAAACGTATTGAGCGCCTCATCGGGGAGCATATCGGCCGGAACTACCGGTGCCCCGTGGAGGTCGGCGCCGGGAGGAACCTCGTCGCCGCCCGGCTGATCCGGGGTGCAGGGATCCCCGTCCGGTGCACCGATATCCGGCCTATCCCTCCGGAGGACGGCATTGCCGTCGCCCGGGACGACGTCTTCTTGCCCGACCTCGGGCTCTACCAGGGGGCGGACCTCATCTATGCCATCAGGCCGGGGTTGGAGATGGTCCCGCCCCTAATCGCCCTCGCGGAGCGGATCGGGGCGGACCTCCTCGTCTACCACCTGGGGAACGAGATATACGGGACCGGCGGGGAGATCGTGGACTGCGGGGTCATCCTCCACCGGTACCACCGGGGAAAAGGAGCACCGGAGACCTAGAGCAGGGAGGACTGCCGGCCGGGCTTCTTCCTGCCGGGGGACTTCGGCCGCGGCTCTGCCCCGGCAGGCTCCCCTCCGGCCTCCCCTTCCTTCTCCTTCGGAGGTTCCTCCTCCCGGGATCTCCCTTCCCGCCTTCTCTGCCGCTCCTGTTTCTCCTGCTCCCCACGCTCCTGCTTCTCCTGCCGCTGGGCCGCCTCCGTCACCTCCTCCGCCTTCTTCCTGTCATGGATGAGCATGGTGAGCTCCTCGGCGTCCAGGGAGAGGTCCCGGGCATGGGTGACGGGGTCTCCCTCGATGAGGAGGGAGAAGAGGGTGAGCTGGTCCTCCCTGAGGGCCTCCGGGGGGACATGGGCCCGTTCGCCGATCTTCCGGAGGATGGATTCCCGGACGGCCCGCTGGCGCCGGTGGCCGGCGATCCTCCGCCACCGGGCCGGGGGCATGAGCCGGGCCTGGACCCCCCGGCCCCCGGCCGCGAGGGACGGCCCGAGAAGCATGAGAGCCGTCGCGTACCGCCAGAGGGTGTAGTTCTGCCGCCGGAAGGTGAGGCCGAGGTACTCGTCGGCCCGGGACACCCAGCGGTACGCGAGGGCCCGGGCACCGGCCTCCGGGAGCTGGTCGAGGTTCCCCTCGACCCACTGGAGGACGGTGTCCGGGGGCTCGTCCGCCGCCCGGGCGCCGGCGAGGAGGGCCGCCTCGTCCCTCCCCCGGAAGAGGGAGAGGACGAGGTCGAAGATGGAGAGCCGGTCGTCCTTTGCCGAGGAGGCGATCTCCTCCTCCGTCACCCGGTCCCTCCCGCTCGCCGCTCCCTGGAGCATGTTAACCGCCCCCCGGAGGTCGCCGCCGGCAAGGGTGGCAATCCGGACGAGGGCGGCATCGGAGCAGGCAAGGGCCTCGCTCGCGCAGATGAACTTCAGCCGGGGCACCATCTGCCTCGCCTGGACGGCCCGGAAGAGGAGGGGCTCGCACCTCGCCCGGATCTCCGCGGGGACTGCGTAGAGGTCGTTTGCTATGAGGATGACCGGCTGCCGGGAGGTGCGGATCACCTCGAGGATCTCCCTCGCCCCGCCCCGGTCGGCGGTCCCGTGGAGGTTGTCGGCTTCGTCGAAGAGGATGAGTCTCCTCGCGGCCCCCGAGAGGCTCGCGGTGACGCCGGCCACCCCGGCCACCCGCTCGATGACCTCCCTCGTCCGCTGGTCGCTCGCGTTCAGCTCGAGTATCTCCCAGCCGAGGTCATGGGCGAGGGCATGGGCGGAGGAGGTCTTCCCCGTCCCCGGCTTCCCGTAGAGAAGGAGAGGCTTTTTCCCCGGGGCCCAGGACCGGCCCCAGTCGGCCATGGCCCGGATCGCGGCCGTATTTCCGACGAGGTCGGCAAGCCTCCGGGGCCGGTACTTTCCCGCCCAGTCCATACCCATCCTTCGGGCCAGAAATGAAATAAATTATCTCTTATGAAGACCGAAGATGTTCTTGGCAGGACCGGCCGGCCGGCGCCGGTTATCCCGTGATGGACGAGAAGAGCTGCTCCCTCGGTTCGGTGAAGAAGGCGGTGCGCGAGTACGAGGGGGTGACGAGGAAGCATGCCATCGGGGAGATGATCAAGGCCCTCCGGCTCGACTCTCCCGACGTCATTGCCTCCTTCGGCGAGGATGCCGCGGTCATCAGGCACGGCGACGAGGCCCTCCTCCTCGCCGCCGACGGAATCTGGAGCCGGCTCATGGAGGCCGACCCCGAGTGGGCGGGGTACTGCTCGGTCCTCGTGAACATCCATGACATCGCGGCCATGGGGGGCAGGCCCATCGCCCTCGTGGACGTCCTCTCCCTGGCAAACGATGCGATCCGAAACCATGTGACGGCAGGCATGCTCTCGGCCTGCGAGCAGTTCAACGTCCCCATCGTCGGTGGCCACCTCCACCCGGACACCCCGTACAGCGTGATTGACGTGGCCATCCTCGGGGTCGCACGCCTTGACTCCGTCATCTACTCCCACACGGCCGGCCACGGCGATGCGGTCATCGCGGCCCTCGACCTCGAGGGGAGGGTCCATCCCTCCTGCGCCCTCAACTGGGACTCGGTGACCATGAAGGACCCGGCGACGGTCAGGGCACAGATCCGGATGCTGCAGGAGATCGGGGAGGCGCACCTCGTCACGGCGGGGAAGGACATCAGCAACCCCGGGGTCATCGGGACCCTGGGGATGCTCCTCGAGATGAGCGAGAAGGGGGCGGTCATCGAGCTCGATGCCATCCCCCGGCCGGACCTGAAGGAGCATGGCATCGGCTTCGAGCAGTGGGTGAGGATGTACCCGGGCATGGGCTTCATCCTCACGGCGAAGAAAAGGCATGCCGGCGAGGTCGTCCGCCGGTTCGCCTCTGTGGGGATGACCGCCCGGGTCATCGGCCACGTGAACGGGGACCGGAACCTCTGCATCGAGCACGGCGGGGAGCAGGCCTCGGTCTTTGACCTGAAGAAGGAGAGCGTGATGGGGATCGTCGACGACTCCTGCGGGCTCGGTCCATGAGGATCGGGATAGGGGCCGGGGCTGACATCGGGAAGGTGCTCGCGGCTGCACGGGGGGCGGGCCCGGGAATCGAGGCGTGCGTCTATACCACGGGGGAGTATACCGGGGACCTCTGCGACCCCTGCCTCGTGATCCGCGACCTGCCGGAGAATGCCCTCGTGAAGGACCTCGTGGACGGCCGGATCGATGCCGCTGTCCGGGGCTCCCTCCCTTCGAACACGACCCTCCGGGCGCTGAAGGAGGCGACCGGGGTGCCTCACCTCCTCCGGATCGCCCTTCTCTCCACGAGGGAAGGCCGGGCATTTCTTCTCGCCCCGGTCGGGGTGGACGAGGGGTGGACCGTCGAGGAGAAGGTGGAGCTCATCGAGCGCGGGCGGGGGTACCTCGCCCTCTTCGGCCTCCCGGGCGAGGTGGCGGTGCTCTCCGGCGGGCGGCACGGGGACCTCGGCCGGCACCCGGCGGTGGACCGGAGCATAGCCCAGGCCGAGCTCGTGGCCCGGCTCACGGGCGCCGTGAACCGGGAGATCCTCATCGAGGATGCCATCGGTTCCGCCGGCCTCATCATCGCCCCGGACGGCATCTCGGGTAACCTCATCTTCCGCACCCTCGTTCACCTCGGGGAGGGGCATGCCCACGGCGCTCCGGTGGTAAATATCGACAGAATCTTTGTGGATACCTCGCGCGCTTCCCCGGATTACGCCGATGCCCTGATTACCGCCTCTGTGCTGGCAAAACGGTGAAAATCGTTTAAATCGTCTCATTTTAAAAAAATACCGGTTTATAATTGCTTTTCAACCAGCCCAGATTTCGTCTCCGTCCGTCGATAGAGGGGATTATGTGGCTCCTTCGAGACAGCAACTCCAGAATTGGCGAGGAATTGGAAAGAAAAGTTTAAATATTGATTGATATAGTAATTTGTGGGTGAAATTACATGGCTGACTTACCAATTGCCGCAGTGGTCCGCATCGCGAAGAAGAACGGCGCCGAGCGTGTCGGAAGCGATGCAGCCGCGGCCCTCGTCGGCAAGGCCGAGGCCTATATCGCGAACCTGACCAAGGAGGCGAACCGCCTCGCCCAGCACGCCGGAAGGAAGACCATCAAGGAAGAGGATGTCGATCTCGCGGCAAAGTCCGCCTAAATCCATCCTTTTTCATCGAACCGCCATCTCTCCTCATTCGTTCTTACCCGATCGTTCTTCCGGATATCTCCCTCAGAACGTCCCCTTCGTGCTCGGCACGTCCGTCCCGCCGGGGACCATGGCGACGGCCTCGCCGAGGGCCCGGCCGAAGGCCTTGAAGACCGCCTCGCACTGGTGGTGGTCCGACCGTCCCGTGAAGCTGATATGGGCGGTGATCCCCGCGTGGGTGCAGAGGCTCGAAAAGAAGTGCTCGAAGAGCTCGGGGGGGATCCCCCCGAGGGAGGGGGACCCGAAGGACCCGGTGAAGACGAGGTATGGCCGGCCCCCGCAGTCGAGTGAGACCTGGGCGAGGGCCTCGTCCATGGGGACGGAGGCGAAGCCGAACCGGCCGATCCCCTCCCCCGCCCCGACGGCCTTCCGGATGGCCTCCCCGAGGACGATCCCCGTGTCCTCCACGAGGTGGTGGGGGTCCACGCCCAGGTCCCCCGCGGCCTTCACCTCGAGGTCGAACCTCCCGTGCCGGGCACAGGCCCCGAGCATGTGGTCGAGGAAGGGGATGCCGGTCTCCACCGACGCCCTCCCCGTCCCCTCGAGGGTGATGCCCACGCTGATCTTCGTCTCGCCCGTCTTCCGCTCAACCTTCCCCTTTCTCACCGGCATACCGCAATCGCCTTCCCGAGATCGATCGTCCCGCTGTAGAGGGCAGACCCGAGGACCACCCCGGCGACGCCGAGGTCCCTCAGCGCCTCGACGTCCCCGAGGCCCGAGATGCCCCCGGCCACCACGACGGGGAGCCCGGTGGCCGTGAGGAGCTTTTCCACGGGCTCCTTCCTGAAACCCTGCTGGAGCCCCTCCACGTCCACGTTCGTGTAGAGGAGCGATCCCGCCCCGAGCCCCTCGAACCGGCGGGCCCACTCCAGGTAGTCGCCGCCGGCCTCCTGCCAGCCCCCCACCACCACGCGGCCCGCCCGGGCATCGACGGAGGCCATGACCCGGGAGGGGCCGGCCTCCCGGGCGAGGGTGCCCACGGACCCGGGCTCCCGGACCGCGAGGGTCCCGAGGATGACCCGGTCCACGCCGAGGCCGAGCCACCCCCGGGCGTCCTCGAGGGACCGGATCCCCCCGCCGAGCTGCAGGAAGGTCCCCGTCTCCCGGAGGATCTCCCGGATGACCCCCGCGTTCCGGGCCGTGTCACCGAAGGCCCCGTCGAGGTTGATGACATGGAGGGCCTCGGCGCCGGCGGCGATCCACCGCCGGGCACAGTCCAGGGGGTCGCCGTAGACGGTAGCCGTCTCCCGCCGGCCCTGGACGAGCTGGACGCACTTCCCCCCGAGGATGTCCACCGCGGGAAAGACCACCGTCGGCATGTCAGCGAACCATCCGGTCGATGGGCATGACGAGGATGTCCCTCGCCCCCGCCTTCTTCAGAAGGGAGATGAGCCGGTAGATCCGGTCTTCCTCCACCACCGCGTGGACGGCCACGAGGTCCTCGGAGGAGGCCACCTCCATCACCGTGGGCCCGGAGAGGCCGGGGAGGATCTTCTTCACCCTCCCGAGGGCCGGCCGCCTCACGTTCATCATGAGGTAGCACTGCCCGCGGGCCCGGACGACGCTCTCGAGGGCGACCCGGATCTCCCCGACCTTCCCCTTCTTCCGCCGGCAGGAATCCACGTTCCCGAAGAGCCGGGCCGAGGTGGCAAGGATCTCCGCGATCTCCCGTAGGTTGTGGGTCCTGAGGGTCTCCCCCGAAGCGGTGAGGTCCACGATGGCCTCCGCGATCCCGAGGTGGGGGGTGACCTCGCAGGCCCCCCCGACGGGTACGACGGAGATGACGATGCCCTGCTCACCGAAGTAATCCCGGGTGATGGACGGGAACTCCGTCGCGATCCTCGCCCCCGCGAGCCCCGCGAGCCCCCTTCCCTTCGACTCCTCGGGGACCGCGACCACGAGCCTCGCCTTCCCAACCTGGAGGTCGAGGAGCTCCTGCACCTCCGCACCCCGTTCCCGGACAAGGTCAAGGCCGGTGATCCCGAGGTCGGCGACCCCCGAGGCGACGTACTCGGGTATGTCCGCCGGGCGGGCGAGGAGGATCTCGACGAGGGGGTCCCTCGTGGGGGCGATGAGCTGCCTCCCGTCCCCCTCGGGGTGGAGGCCGCTCTTTCCCAGGATCTCCCGCACCGGCCCCGCGATCCGCCCCTTGTTCGGGACGGCGAGCCGGACGAGGTCAGAAGGTCTTGAGCTCACCGGAAATTACCTTCTCCGTGACGCAGGTGACGTTCTCCAGGGAGGTATCGAGGATGGTCTCGACCTCCCGGGAGATGGCTCTCCAGTTCTTCTTCCCGCCCTCCGGGATGATCTGGGCGCTCGCCACGAGGGGCCGGTCGATGGGGTTCCCGATCTGGGAGAGGATCCGGATGTAGATCTCCCCGATTCCGTCCACCTCGGCCACGCACTGCTGCGCCATCTGCGTGGAGAGGAGGTTGTAGATCTTCCCGATGTGGTTGATGGGGTTCTTGCCGCTCGTCGCCTCCATGGACATGGGCCGGTTCGGGGTGATGAGGCCGTTGCACCGGTTCCCCCTGCCGACGGAGCCGTCGTCCCCCATCTCCGCCGAGGTACCGTTCACCGTGAGAAAGACCGAGCCGGCATCGGGGTTGTCGGCGGTATTCACGTCGACCCTCACCTGCCGGGCTGTGTGCCGGCGGGCCACCTTTTCGAGCTCCCCCTTGAGGGTCTCCTTCATCTCGAGGTACTCGTGTATCCCCGAGCAGTGGCGGCCGACCATGGCACAGGCGACGGTGAGCGTGATGCATTCCCCGTCCCGGAGGGCCATGATCTTCACGTCCTGCCCGAGTACCGGGTACTTCCTCCTTAGGGGGCCGTCGATGGCATCCGAGAGGCTCCGGACAATGGTCTCGGCCTCGGAGAAGGGTGCGTGCCCCACGCCGAAAGAGGTGTCGTTCGCCCGGGGCTTCGTGTCCTGGCAGGGCCGGAAGACGTCCCGGAGGTCGGTGGACCCCTCGCCGAGCCGGCAGTCCACGATGACGTCCCGGTCGAGGTCGGCGTTCGTGAGGGTCTCCCGGATATACTCCCTTGCCGCCTTCACCGCGATGGAGTCGGTGGGGAAGTGCATGCCATTGAACACCTTCGTGGCCCGGCCCACGAGGAGCACGTAGATGGGCTTTATTACCTTTCCGCCGCCGAAGGCCGGGACGGTCTCTCCCCCGACCACCTCACCCTGGTCGGTGTTGTGGTGGAGGACGGCCCCGCACTCCTCCAGGTAGGCCCTCGAGAGGGCGCGGCTCACCGACTCTGCGATCCCGTCCATGAGGCTATCGGGGTGGCCGATCCCCTTCCGTTCCACGAGCTCGATCCGCTGCTGTTCGATGGGTGTCTGATCGACGGCTTCCACGCGAATGTTCCTGCTCATCGCCCGCCTCTGTCGTCCTGTTAGCGCTTAATAGGAAAGGGTCAGGTATTCATTTAACGGTTTCCAACCGGGTACCTCCGCTCGTAGGGCCGGAGAGAGATCCGGATCTGCCCCTCCCGGAAGACCCGGATGGTGCCGCCGCTCTCCGAGACCGCCACTCCCACCACCGGGTGCTCCCTCGTGATGGCAGCGGTGGCCCGGTGCCTCCCCCCGAGGCCGCCGGGGAGGGAGACGTCCCTCGCCGAGGCGTCCAGGTACCGGCCCGAGGCGAGGATGAAGCCGTCGGTGTTCACGACGAACATCCCGTCGAGCTGGGCGAGCTCCTTGATGGACTCCCAGTTCTCCGGGTTTTTCACGTCGCAGACCGCCCGGTGCTGCCCCTCGTACGGGTTGAGGATGGCCTGGTGGGAGTGCCGGAGGAGGGTCTCCCCGTCGCCGATGATAAACGCCGTCCCGATGGGCCTCCCCTCCCTCCCCTCGGCCGCGATCTGCATCGCAAGGGAGAGGACCGAGAACATGACCTCCCTGGGGACGATGTCCTCAAACTCCTGGAGCCGGATGAAGTGCTTCCCCTCCTCGATGTCATAGAGGAGGATGGCATAGGGGAAGACCCCGACGACCTGCCCCTTCTCGAGCCGGCGCTCCAGGTAGAGCTGGATGGCAGTGTCGAGGAGGTGCCGCTCGGAGATCTCGAGGATGTCCGGCATGGTGAGGTCCTGCACCACGTCGATCTGGAGCTCCCGGACCCAGATGACGGGGATCTCGGTGGCACACTCGCACCGCTTCGTGTACGAGACGATGGCCTTCGCGCCGATGGCCGCGGCGATCTTCGCCGCGGCCTCCATCATGAGATCCTCGTTCGCCACCTACAGGTACCCCCGGATGAGGTCCGGGATCTCTCCCGGCCGTTCTGCGACGGCGATGCCCATGTCGTCGAGCCTCCGGATCTTGGACCGGGCGTCCCCCTCCCCGCCCTCGATGATGGCGCCCGCGTGGCCCATCCGCTTCTCGGGGGGCGCGGTGACCCCGGCGACGTAGGCGACCAGGGGGAGGTCGGTGGAGGCAGCCCCTTCCTCCTCGAGGCTCCCCCCCACCTCCCCGATGAGGACGGCGGCCTCCGTCTCCGGATCGTCCTCGAACAGGCGGAGCACGTCGGTGAAGGTCTGCCCGATGACCGGGTCCCCGCCGAGCCCCACCACCGTGGACTGGCCGATGCCCGCCCTCGTGAGCTCGTGGATCACCTCGTACGTGAGGGTCCCGCTCCGGGAGACCACCCCGACGTTCCCCCGGGTGGCGAGCTGGGCCGGGATGATCCCGAGCTTGCACTCGCCGGGGGAGAGGAGGCCGGGGCTGTTGGGGCCGATGACCACCGAGCCCTGGAGCCGGGCGTACTCGATGGCCTTCATGGTGTCATGGACCGGGATCTGTTCGGTGATGGCGACAATGAGCCCGATGCCCGCGTAGGCGCATTCCATCACCGAGTCCATGGCCGCCCCGGCCGGGACGAAGACCACCGCCGCCCCCGCATCATGTTCTTTGAGGGCGTCGCGGATGCTGTTGTACACCGGCACCCCGGCCGACTCCTGGCCGCTCTTCCCCGGCGTGACGCCGGCGACGATCCCCCTCCCCCCCACCTGCCGCGCATAGGCGTTCATGAGGGGGATATGGAACTTTCCCTGGTTCCCGGTCGCGCCCGTGACGATGACCCCGGTAGACCGGTCAGCGTAGATCACCGGATCGCCTCCACGGCCGCGAGCACGGTTTCGTCCATGGTCTCGTACATGGTATACCCCTTCCCGGCGAGGAGGGCCCGTCCCTCATTCTCGTTCACACCGGCGAGCCGGACCATCACCTTCTGGGAGATCCCGGCGTCGAGGATCCCCCTTGCCACCTCGTCGCACCGGGTGATCCCCCCGAGGATGTTCAGGACGATGACCTTCACTGAGGAGAGGCCGGCCACGAGCTGCACCGCGTGCTTCACCCGCTCCCGGTCGGCCCCGCCGCCGACGTCGAGGAAGTTCGCCGCCTTCCCGCCGTAGAGGGCGATCAGGTCGATGGTCGCCATGGTGAGCCCGGCGCCGTTCCCGATGACCCCGATATCGCCGTCCAGGTCAACGTACGAGAACCCGTGGGCCCCGGCCTCCCGCTCCCGGTCCGACTGGGCCCGGCCCCTGGGGAGCTTCTGCCGGGCGAGGGCGCTCTCGTCGACGATGATCTTCGCATCGGCGGCGAAGATCCCCTTCGGGGTCGTGACGAGAGGATTGATCTCGGCGAGGATGGCATCCTTCTCCAGGAAGACCCGGAAGAGCCTGTTCGCGACGGGCGCGAGGTCCTTTGCGAGGTCACCAAGGAGGTCCCTGAGGGCGAAGGGCGGGATCTCGGCAAGGAGGGGGGAGACGGTGATACGCCGCACCGCGTCGGGCTGCTCCCTCGCCACCACCTCGATCTCGACCCCGCCGGCGCCGGCGAAGAGGACGAGGGGCTGCCGGGAGGACCGGTCCACGGCGATGGAGAGGTAGTACTCCTTCCCGATGGCGAGGCGCTCCTCGGCAAGGATCTCCTTCACCGGGAAGCCCCTGATTTCCCTCTCGAAGAGATCGGCAGCCCGGGAGATCGCCTCGTCCCTCCGGACGACCAGAATGCCGCCGGCCTTCCCCCTTCCCCCGACGGGGACCTGGGCCTTCAGGACGATCTCGTCGCCGAAATCCCCGAGCCTTACCTCGAGTTCGCCTGGGCTCCTGATGACAGCGCCGACCGGGATCGGGATGCCGTACCCTTTCAGGATCTCCTTTGCCTCGTACTCGGCGAGCCTCAAGGCTTCTCCCCCCTGACGAGCTCCATGCCCTTTTTCAGCGCCCTCGGATGCTGGGTCATCCTCCGGTCCGGCTTCACTCCGTCTTCCCCCTGGCCAGTTCCATGCCCCTCTTCAGGGCCGCAAGGTTCAGCTTCTCGGTCCCCTTCGGGACGCTGTCGAGGACCGCCTTCTCGATGGCCGCGTCCGAGACGACCCCCGTCGCCGCAACGACGGCGCCCAGCATCACGATGTTCGCCACGATGACCTTTCCCAGGGTGTTCCGGGCCTCCGAGGTGGCCGGGACCTCGACGAACCGGCAGGCAGGCCGGCCCTCCACCATGTCGGAGTCGATGAGCATCACCGCGTCCTTCGGGGCCTTCGCCCCGTACCGCTCAAAGCCCTCCTGGGACATGATGACATAGATATCGGGCACGCTCACCTCGGGGTAGAGGATGGGCTCATCGTCGATGATCACCGCTGACATGGAGCCCCCGCCCCGGGCCTCGGGGCCGTAGACCTGGGTCTGGACCGCGTGCTTCCCGTCGTAGAGGGCCGCGGCCCGGCCGAGGATGACCGCGGCGAGGACGATCCCCTGCCCGCCGAAGCCCGAAAACCGGACCTCGTGCCTCATGGCGGCACCCCCATGGCCGGCCGGTTCCGCCGGACGAACTCCCCGACGGTGAACATGTCCTCCGGGACCGGCTTCCCCTCGGCGATGAGCCGGTTGTACTTCTGGAGGAGGAGGGCATGGGTCTTCAGGTACTCGACCGTATCAGCAACTTCCCTGAGCTTATTTCTCCTCCCGTACGCCGTGGGGCACTGGGTGAGGACCTCGATGAGGGAGAAGCCCGGCGTCTCGAGGCCGGTCTGGATGGCCCGGGTCAGCTCCTTGACATGGTAGGAGGTCCAGCGGGCGACGTGGTTTGCCCCCGCCGCCACGGCGAGGGCCGAGAGGTCGAAGACCCCCTCGCCGGAGCCGTACGGCGTGGTGGTGGTAATGGCGCCCCGGGGAGTGGTCGGGGAGCCCTGCCCGCCGGTCATCCCATAAATCCAGTTGTTCATGCAGATGACGGTCATGTCGATGTTCCGGCGGCAGGCGTGGATAAAGTGGTTCCCGCCGATGGCGGCGAGATCGCCGTCCCCCGTAAAAACGACGACGTGGAGACTCGACTTTGCGAGCTTGATCCCGGTCGCGAAGGCGAGGGCCCGGCCATGGGTCGTGTGGAGGGAGTCTGTTTTGATGTACCCCGGCGCCCGCGAGGAGCACCCGATCCCCGAGACGAAGACCGTGTCCTCCCATTTCCAGCCAAGGGTATCGACGGCATGGAGGGTGCAGTTGATGACCGTGCCGTTCCCGCAGCCGACGCAATAGATGGTGGGCAGCCGGTCGACCCGGTACCAGTCCCTGAAGCTCACCGGGTTCCCTCCAGGGCCTTTGTCAGCTCTGCAGGGGTATGGACATCCCCCCCCAGCTTGGGGACCGGAATGACGGGCACGTTGGTGTGCCGCTCGATCTCCCTCGCCATCTGCCCGAGGTTCATCTCGGGGACGAGGAAGGACTTCGCCTCCGGGAACTCGGCAAGGGCGAACTCGGGGAAGGGCCATACCACCCGGAGTTTGAGGTGGCCGATCTCCTCCTTCGGCCGGTCATGGAGGGCCTGGAGGACGGACCGGGAAGGAGCACCGTAGGAGATGAAGACCTGCTCCGCGTCCGGGTTCGTGACGATGTAGTCGGCCATCTCCTTCCTCGCCGATTCCACCTTGTGGACGAGGCGCGAAACGAGCCTCTCGTGGAGCCTCGGGTTCGTGGCCGCCGGGTAGCCCCGCTCGTCGTGGGTGAGGCCTGTTACATGAACCCCGTACCCCTGCCCAAAGGCGGGGAAGCCGGGGATCCCGTCCTCCCCGGCGGCGAAGGGCAGGGTGCCGGGCTCAAGCTTCTTCCTCGTTGCCACCTCCACGGAATCGGGGATGGTAAGCCGCTCGCGCATATGGCCGATGATCTCGTCGCCCATGAGGAAGGCCGGGACCCGGTACTTCTCCGAGAGGGAAAAGGCCTTCACCGTGAGCTCGAACATCTCCTGGACCGACGAGGGGGAAAGGGCGATGATGCCGTAGTCCCCATGGGACCCGAACCGGCACTGGAGCATGTCCCCCTGGGCCCCGAGGGTGGGCTGGCCGGTCGACGGGCCCCCCCGCTGGATGTTCACGACGACACAGGGGGTCTCGGTCATGGCGGCATACCCGATGTTCTCCATCATGAGGGAGAAACCCGGCCCGGAGGTCGCGGTCATGGCCCTCGCCCCGGTCCAGGATGCCCCGATCACCGCCGCGATGGAGGCGATCTCGTCCTCCATCTGGACAAAGACCCCCTTCCTCTTCGGGAGTTTCAGGGCCATGTGCTCGGCGACCTCGGTGGAGGGGGTGATGGGGTACCCCGCGAAGAACCCGCAGCCCGCGGCGAGGGCCCCCTCGGCGCAGGCGGTGTTCCCCTGCATGAACTCCAGGCGGCTCAAAACTCGATCACCACCTTCTGCGGCTCGTTCTTTGCCTCGTCATCCCATCGGATGGCCTGGTCCGGGCAGATCATCTGGCAGAGGCCGCAGAGGGTCCGGCCATAGAGCTTCTGGAGCCGGCAGTTGGGGCAGCGTTCGGGCCGGTCGAGTTCCGGGAGGATGATTCCCTTCTCGTTCTGCTCCTTCCCTTCCTTGAAGATCCGGTAGGGGCAGACGAGCATGCAGAGGTTGCACCCCTTGCACCGGTCGCTGTCGATGACGAGCTTCATGGTATTGTCCTTGTGGAGATATGGAACTGTGCCCGACATTGTGCTTTCGCTTCGTCCCACACCCGGCCGAAGAGGTCGTTCCCCCGGGCGTCGATCCCTACGACGAGAGGGAGGTGGTCGAGCTCGATGGCCCAGACGGCCTCGGCCATGCCGAGGTCCGGGAAGTACACCCCCCGGAGCCGCATCCGGGAAGCAGCGAGGGCCGCACACCCGCCGGTGAAGGCGAGGTAGACCGCCCTCCCCTGAAGGAGCTCCACGACCCCCTTTCCCATCCCTCCTTTTCCGATGATCCCCCGGACACCGGCATCGAGGAGAAAGCCGGTGAGGCTGTCCATCCTCGCCGAGGTCGTGGGACCTGCGGCGACGATCCGCTCGCCCGCAACGACCGGGCCGCAGTGGTACACCACGGCACCCTCCGGATCGAAGGGGATCCCCTTCTCCTGCATCCTAAGGTGGGCCTCGTCCCGGGCGGTGTACACGACCCCCGAGAGGGTGACCCGGTCGCCGGCCCGGAGGGAGAGGACCTCGTCCCCGAGGGGGGTATGGAGCTCCTTCACCCCCGTCACCTTCTTCACCTTCTTCACCTCCTTCACCTCCATCCCTCCACGGCCCGGGTCGCCCGGCGGCAGGCCCAGCACTGGACGTTCACGGCCACGGGGAGGGAGGCCGTATGGCAGGCGGCCCGCTTCACCTTCACGGCGAGGGCTGTCATATCCCCGCCGAGCCCCATGGGCCCGATGCCCAGCGTGTTCACCGCGTCGCAGAGCTCCTGCTCGAAGGGATCCATGGCACCGACGGGGAGGAGGAGGGCCTCCTTCGCGAGGGCTGCGGCGCCGTCGAAGGTGGAGCCGATCCCCACCCCGAGAATGACGGGCGGGCACGGCCGGCCTCCCGCGAGCGCCACCGTCTCGACGACAAACTCCTTCACCTCGCCGGTCCGCGTCGGGAGGAGCATCCCGATCCGGGAGACGTTCTCCGAACCGGCGCCCTTCGGGAGGACGGTGACAGTGAGCCGGTCCCCGGGCTGGACATGGACCGGGGGGATCCCCGGCCCCGTGTTGTCCCCCGTGTTCCTCCGGGTGCAGGGGTCCACGGCGTTCGGGCGGAGGGGGACCCTCTCGGTGGCAAGGCGCACCCCGCGGGCGACGGCCTCCCCGAGTGCCCGGGTATACGGGACATCCGGCGGGAGGGTGAGGTAGATGACCGGGATCCCGGTGTCCTGGCATATGAGGGACCTTCCCTCCGCGGCGAGGGCGATGTTCTCGAGGATATTCCCGAGCTCGCCCCTCGCGACGGGGTTCCTCTCCCGGGCGAAGGCCGCCGAGAGGGCCTGCTCCACATCGCCGGGGAGCCGGACCTGCGCCTCGGCAAGGGCCTCCGCGGTGGCCTCTGCGAGCGCCGCGAGGAGGGCGGGATCATCGGGACGGTGCATGCTCAGGGATTAGTGGACTGAGGCGATATAAAGGTGGATGGGTGCAACCCGGAACAGGGACGCAGAAAAGAATAAAGGGATGGGGGGGAGAAAATTACCGGGATTTCCCGCCGTGCTTCTCGGCGTGCTTCTCGCCCTTGCCGCCGCCCTTCTCGGGGGCCTTGCCGGCCTCCTTCTCGCCGGGCTTCCCCACCCCCTTCTCGGGGGCCTTGCCGGCCTCCTTCTCGCCCTTCTCGCCCTTCTCCTCCGTCGCCGGCGCCGCCTCCTCCTCCACCACGGCCGCAACCGGCGGCGCGACGACCCGCTCCTCGGCGATCTTCACGTGGGCGGCCCGGATGCCCGAGACCTTGTGGGTGGTCATTTCAATCCGGGTCGGGGTCGGGAGCTTGTGGGCGCCGTGCCGGAGGGCGTCCTTCGCCTTCTCGAGGTTCTGGGTGAGGGTATAGATGGAGAGTACCTTCTGGCCGGGCCGGACCCGGGCGGCCGAGCCCACGGCCTTCCCGAAGGAGAGGCGCATCCCCTCGGAGACCCGGTCCGCGCCGGCCCCCGTGGCCTGCTTGTTCTCCCGGAGGATGTGGTGGGGGTAGACACGGATCTTCAGCCTGAAGTTCGCCCGTCCGAGCTCCTGGAGCCGCCGGTTGATGACCACCCGGGCCGCCTCGAGGGCGGTGTGCCGGATCTGGCATCCCTCCTCGACGATAAGGGTGAGCTCCAGGGGAAAGTCCTCGGTGAGGTTGCCCATGTCGAACTGGACGAGCTTCGACCCGGGGACCCCCCCCATGTATTCGCGCCGCGTGTACGCCTTCTTGGCGAGGTTCCTGTACATCCTGCCCGGTTTCCTGACCATACGTTACCCTCGCGGGATCTGTGTTCACTTCGTGGCCGCAGGTCCCTTCGTGCTTTATAAAATGGGATTATCGTTTAATAAACCTTGCCTTACGGGGAATATCAGTCTGCAGAGCCGCCGGCGATGAGGTCCAGGACATGCCGCCGGATCCCGACGAAATCGCTGCAGGTCCGGTCCCGGGGCCGCGGGCATTTCTTCACCGGGACGATCTCCCGGACCTTCCCGGGCCGCTCGGTGAGCACCACGATCCAGTCGGCGAGGAAGACCGCCTCGTCCACGCTGTGGGTGACGAAGAGGATGGTCTTCCGGGTCTTCTTCCAGAGCTCCTGGAGCTCGAGCTGCATGAGGTTCCGGGTCTGGGCGTCCAGGGCCCCGAAGGGCTCGTCCATGAGGAGGGCCGTGGGCTCGATGGCGAGGGCCCGGGCCACGGCGACCCGCTGACGCATCCCGCCCGAGAGCTCGTAGGGATGCTGGTTCCCGCAGTTCCCGAGGCCCACGAGGTCGAGGTACTTCTCCGCCTCGGCGAGCCGGTCCTTTCGGCCCTTCCCCTGGACCTCGAGGCCGAAGGCCACGTTTTGGTGTACCGTCCGCCAGGGGAGGAGGGAGTACTCCTGGAAGATCATCCCGATCCGGTGGGAGGGGCCGTGGAGGACCTCCCCGTCCACCCGGATGGTCCCCGAAGTGGGGGTCTCGAGACCGGCGATGATCCGGAGGAGGGTGGTCTTCCCGCACCCCGAGGGGCCGAGGATGCAGACGAACTCCTCGTCCTCCACCGTGAGGTTGATCCCCTCGAGGGCGGTGACCTGCTCCCCACCCTCGGTGACAAAGACCTTCGTGAGGTCCTGGACGGCGAGCTTCACCGCTCGAGCCTCCTCCAGCTGAACCAGCGGTTTTCCACCGAACGGAAGAGGAGGTCGAAGACGATCCCGATGGTACCGATGGTGATCATCCCCGCGATGATGTACTGCATCTGCCCGAAGTTGTAGGCATAGAGGGTGAGGTACCCGAGCCCCGAGGTGGTGCCAGGGAGCCACTCGGCGGCGACGACGCACATCCAGGCGACCCCGAAGCCGACCCGGAGCCCGGTCCAGATTGTGGGGGCCGCCCCGGGGAGGACCACCTTCCCCAGGACCTGCCGCTCGGAGGCCCCGAGGGTCTCGGCCGCCTCAATCCAGGTCCGCTTCACAGACCGCACTCCGTCGATGGTATTGAGGAGGATCGGGAAGAAAGCCCCGAGGAAGATGATGAATACCATGGAGGAAAGGCCTACCGAGAACCAGGCGATGGCGAGGGGCCCCCAGGCGAGGGGCGGGATGGGCCGGAGGAGCTGGACGGTAGTGTCCATGAAGGCGTCCAGCCGGGGCCACCACCCCATCCCCACCCCGAGGGGGACGGCGATGGCAAGGGCGACGAGGAACCCGAGCCCGACCCGCTCAAGGGAGACGGCGGCATTGTGGAGGAGGCTCCCGGTCCCCAGGATATCCACCGTGGGGGAGAGGAGGACCGGGATCACCGTTTCCAGCGTCGGAAGGATAAACTGGTTGTTGATGGACCGCGCCGCGATCTCCCAGATTATAAGGAGGAGGATGGGGAGGATGATGCCGAGAGGTCTTCTCATGCCCTCTAAGCCTGTACCTCCTTTACGGATAAACCGCTCTCCTCAAGGGCGTACCGGAGCATGACGTCCTGGATGGAACCCTTGCCCGGCGCCGCCATCTTGATGGGGTTCCCTGCCGCCGACCGTTCCTTCGCCCACTGGACGAAGGAGTTCCAGTCCGTGGCAGGGGAGCTTGTGATGACAACAACCCCGGAACCCTCGTTATTCAGGGCCATGAGAATCTTGAGGGGCGTTCCCTGGTCGATGGCCGAGATGGCCGGCGGGTTGCCGACGTAAGCCATCTGGATGGTGTTTGTCGCGGCAAGCTGCATCAGCTGGGGCCCGGCATCAGCGGGGATAAGCTTCAGGGTCGCGATCTTCTTCCCCTTGACGAGGAGGTCCACAAGATCTGGCCTCGTCGCCGCCGGGTCCTCCGGTTTGAGCGCGATGCCATAGGTGTCATTGAAGTACTGCCACTTCTTCACCGCAACGAAGAGGGAGGCATGGTGGTCCGAGAGGAGATACCCGACACCGATGGGATTCGCCTCAACCGGCGGCGCGACAATGCTCCCGGCATCGATCATGGCCATGTCGCGGTTGTACGGGCCGGTGTCGAAGAGGAGGGCCTTCGTCTGGTCATCGGTGGTGTTCTTCAGTTTCCCGTTGATGGTCCCGAGCTCCCGGAGGGCATAGACGAACTCTATCTGGCCCGCCATCCACTGCTCCGACGGCTCGTTCACGAACTTCACAGTGGGGAATGCCCGGTCAAGGACCTCGACCGAGGACACGGAGATGTTCCCGTACGTGAAGTTCCCCTTCCCGGCGAGCCAATCGGCGACGATATCGGCCGCATCTGACGGGTGGTCGGTGATGTACCGGGTGGCGAGGATCGTCGCCACGCCCATGTCATCCACGAAGGCCTGGTGGCTGCCCATGAAGTCGGTGCGGGCCGTGAGCACGCAGCACGGGTGGTTCTTCCACCGATCGTCGGGCGGGAGGGACCCCGAGTAGGTGATGACCTTCCCGATCTGGGCGACCGGCGCGACTTCGGCGAAGGGCTGCCAGGCGATGTACCCGTCTATCTGTTTCGTGGCGAGGAGGGTCGGCATGGGCCCGGTCCCCTTGGTGTAGAGGATCCCTACGTCCGCTGTCGTCTTGGTGGTGGTGCAGGCAGCCGCAATGAGGAGGGCCGCGAGGCACCCGATGAGGAGGAGCCGTACTCCGTTCATGCCCGGAAGGTTGCCCCGGTGACATCATAAAGTGTTCCATTTTACTCGAAAATCATCTACAAAAAGGATATTTAAACTAATTATTAATACAATTAGCATGTTTTTCCTTCCTTTATGTCCAGTCTATCCCCAACGCGGTCCGGTTGGACAAAAAGGTTTTTCATCTGGCAGAAGTATCCCTTCTGTGTCAGTTCATGGTGAGGCTTGACCCCATCGACCGGCTCCTCCGGGCCTCCATGATCTCGGACGAGGAATTCGTGGCCACCCTGAACGGGATCCTGAAGAGTGACCTCAGGATGACCGTCCGGGAGCTCTCGGAGCGGAGCGGGATCGCGGCCTCCTCCCTCTACAAGATCCTCCATGGAGAGCGATCGCCCAACCTCTCCACCCTCCGGGCCATCGTGGGGGCCCTCAGGCACCTCTCCCACCCGGCCGGCGAGGAGGAGTTCATCGGGGTCATCGCGGCGCGCCAGACCCTGGACGGGATCGAGGAGCGGGTGGCCGAGGTGGACGGGCGGAGGGTCCGGGTGCGGGAGTACGCGGTCCACACCATCGAGGATGCCATCGTCGCCGCGGTCAGGGCCGAGCGGGAGGGGGCCCTCGGCATTGTCTGCGCCCCCATCGTCTCCTCCACCATCGAGGAACTCGTCTCCATCCCCGTGGCGACCATCGTCCCCCGGGAGAGCGTCCAGCAGGCCATCGAGCTCGCCGCCCGGAAGGGATGGCACTAAGGGATGGCATTATGGGGCGGGTACGAAAACATGTAGGTGAGAGGATGATGAGAGACCAGATACGGAGGGGCCGGCTCGGGGGTGAGCGGGGGTGCGGGATCTCCCGCTTCCTCTCCTCCATGGAGGCCGACCGGATGATCGCGGAAGCGGACGTGCTCGTGGACATGGCCCACCTGCTCATGCTCCGCCGGCAGGATCTCATCGGGCCGCATCATGCCAGGGCCATCATGGAGCTCCTCCTGGGGCTCCGGAAGAATGGCATCCCGGAGGAGGTCTTCAACGACCGGTTTGAGGACGTCCATGCCGGGATCGAGGCGTACCTCATCGACCGGCTCGGGGAGGAAACGGGGGGCCGGATCCACACGGGCCGTTCCCGGAACGACGAGGTGGCGACCTGTATCCGGATCCGGGCCCGGGAGGAGGTCCTCGGGCTCATGGGCTCCATGAACCGGCTCCGGGAGGTGCTCCTCACCCTCGCCGGTGAACATACGGGGACGGTGATGCCGGGCTTCACCCACCTCCAGCACGCCCAGCCCACGACCCTCGCCCACCACCTCCTCGCCTACGAGGAGGCCTTTGCCCGGGACCATGCCCGGCTCATCATGGCCTTCGCCCGGGTGAACGAGTCCCCCCTCGGCGCCGCGGCCTTCGCCTCCACGGGCTTCCCCATCGACCGGGAGTACACCCGGGAGCTCCTCGGGTTCGACCGGCTCGTGGAGAACTCCATGGACGCCGTCTCCTCCCGGGACTTCCTCCTCGAGGTCCTCGCGGCCTGTGCCATCCTCTCGGCGAATACGAGCCGGCTCTCCGCCGACCTCATCCTCTGGTCGAGCCCCCTCGCCGGGTTCGTCACCCTCGCCGATCCCTACTGCTCCAGCTCATCCATCATGCCCCAGAAGAAGAACCCCGACACCCTCGAAATCCTCCGGGCAAAGTCGGGGACGGCCGCCGGTGCCCTCGCGGCGGCCCTCTCCATCGTGCATGGGCTCCCCATGAGCTACAACCGGGACCTCCAGGAGGCGACCCCCCGGCTCTGGGAGGGCATCGCGGCCGCCGGGGACGGGGTACCCCTCCTCGCCGAGGTCCTCGCCACCGCCGATTTCCACCGGGACCGGATGGCGGAGGAGGCCGGGAGGGGCTTCTCCACGGCGACCGGCCTCGCCGACCTCCTTGTGCAGGACGCCGGCCTCCCCTTCCGCACCGCCCACACCATCGTGGGGATGGCAATCCGGGCGGGGAAGATCGACCTCGCTTCCCTCGAGAAGGCGGCGAAGGAGTCCTTCGGGATCTCTCTTTCGTGGCTCGGCCTCACACCTTCGAAGGTGAAGACCGCCCTCGACGTCCGATCCATGGTGGAGGCCCGTACGGTGACGGGCGGGCCCGCTCCCGCGACGGTGAAGAAGGCCATCAGGGGCCGGAAGAAGCTGCTGAAGACGGACACGGCGGAGACGGCTTTCCTCGAGGGACGGCTCAGGAAGGCCCGGGAGCACCTGCTCTCCGAGGCCCGGGGGCTCCTCGCGTGATTCCGGTTCCCCGGGCCGGCGACAAGGTTCGGTGCGGCGTAGCGGAGCGTCAATACGAGGCTACCTATATTACCGACCGTGACGGGATGGCAGTGGTGAAACTCGAAAGCGGCTATAATATCGGTGTCCCGCCCGAAGACGTAATCTTCAAGGAAAGACCGGAACTGGAATCCCCCGCCCTTGCCCCCCCCGTCCAGCGGGAGGACCTCCCGGAGCTCGCCATCATCTCAACCGGGGGGACCATCGCGAGCCGGGTGGACTACCGGACCGGCGCAGTCACCTCCCAGTTCTCGGCCGAGGACATCCTCCGGGCCATCCCCGGCCTTGCCTCCGTCGGCCGGTTCCGCACCGAGCAGATCTCCTCTATTCTCTCGGAGAACATGACCGTGGGCATCTGGCAGGACCTCGCCCGGGCAATCTACCGGGAGGTGAAGTCCGGGGTCGCCGGGGTAATCGTCACCCACGGGACCGACACCATGGCCTACAGCGCGGCCGCCGTCTCCTTCATGGTGGAGACTCCCGTCCCGATTATCTTCGTCGGGTCCCAGCGGTCGGCCGACCGGCCGAGCAGCGACAATGCCATGAACGCCCTGTGCGCCGCCTCGGCGGCCGTCTCCCCCCTCGGGGAGGTGGCGGTGGTCATGCACGCGACCACGAGCGACGACCGGTGCGCCCTCCACCGGGGGACACGGGTCCGGAAGATGCACAGCTCCCGGCGTGACGCCTTCCAGTCCCTCGGCATAGCCCCCCTCGGATATGTCGAGTACCCGGGCCTCCCGGTCACCCTCTCCCCCGAGGCGGTCCCCCGGGGAAGCAGGAAGCCGGCCCTCCACGGGAAGATGGAGGAGCGGTGCGGGCTCCTCTCCTTCCACCCGGGCATGGACCCCTCGATCCTTGAGCCCTACCGGGACTACCGGGGCCTCGTCATCGCGGGAACCGGCCTCGGGCATGTCTCGGGCGACCTGGTTAAGGGACTCGCGGGCCTCGTGCGGGACGGGACGAGCGTGGTCATGACCTCCCAGTGCCTCCACGGGAGGGTCTGCGACCGGGTGTACGACACGGGCCGGGACCTCATCGCCGCGGGTGTCATGGAGGGAGAGGACATGCTCCCCGAGGTCGCCCTCGTGAAGCTCATGTGGGTCCTCGGTCAGACCGATGACCATGAGAAGGTGCGGGCCCTCACGGGGGAAAACCTGAGAGGCGAGATCCGGCGGAGGTCGCTCCATGGCCTCTGAGACCCCCGGTCTCCGCGCGGGCCTCGCGGGCAGGCCTCCGGCCGCCCTCCCCAGGCCGCCCCTCCGCGCCGGCCTTGAGATCCATCAGCAGCTGGACACCGGCGAGAAGCTCTTCTGCAGGTGCCCCGCCTGCCTCAGGGACACGAAGGAGCATACCGGAGAGTTCACCCGGTTCCTCCGGGCTACCGAGAGCGAGATGGGGGAGATCGACCGGGCCGCCCTCGAGGAGATGCGGACCGTCCGGCGCTTCACCTACTACACGTACGACACCACCTGCCTCGTGGAGGACGACGAGGAGCCCCCGCAGTCCCTGAACCCCGAGGCCCTCGCCAGCTGCCTCACCATCGCGAAGTGCTTCGGGATGCACCCCGTCGGGCAGGTCCATACCATGCGCAAGATCGTCATCGACGGGTCCAACACCTGCGGCTTCCAGCGCACCGCTCTCGTCGCCCTCGGGGGGACCCTCCCCGGCGGGTGCCGGGTCGAGACCATCTGCCTCGAGGAGGACGCCGCCCAGCGGGTGACTGACCAGGTCTTCTCCCTTGACCGGCTCGGGATCCCCCTCGTGGAGATCACCACCGGGCCCGACCTTCGGAGCCCGGAGGAGGTCGAAGAGGTCGCCGGGTACATCGGGATGGTGCTCCGGTCCACGGGGAAGGTGAAGCGGGGCAAGGGGACCATCCGGCAGGACATCAATATCTCCATCCCGGACGGTGCGAGGGTCGAGATCAAGGGGGTGCAGGAGCTGGGGCTCATCGCCGAAGTGGTCCGCCGGGAGGTGCAGCGGCAGGAGAACCTCCTCGCCATCCGGCACGCCCTCCGGGAGCGCGGGGCCCGGGTGGACGGGGAACCTCTCGAGGTCACGGACCTCTTCCGGGGTACGAAGTCCTCCATCCTCTCGAAGGCAAAGGTCATCCTCGCCGTCCGGCTCCGGGGCTTCGCCGGCCTCATGGGTAAGGAGATCCAGCCCGGGAGGAGGCTCGGGAGCGAGCTCTCCGATTACGCGAAGCGGTGCAGGGTGGGCGGGATCTTCCACACCGACGAGCTTCCGGCGTACGGGATCACCGCCGGGGAGGTACGGTCCCTCCGGGAACAGGTGAATGCGGAGGAAGGGGATGCCGTCGCCCTCGTAGCGGGGACCCCCGAGGAGGCGGGGTGCGCCGCCCGGCAGGTGATCCGGCGCGCGGAGATGGCCCTGGAGGGAGTTCCCGAGGAGACCCGACGGATGCTCGAGGAGGGATCTACGGCGTACATGCGCCCCCTCCCGGGTGCGGCACGGATGTACCCGGAGACGGACATCTTCCCGGTCACCGTAGACCGGGAAACATGGGAGGGTATCCCCGTACCCGAGCTCCTCACCGTGAAGGCGGGGCGGTTCACCCGGGAGCTCGGCCTCGACCCCGCCGCGGCATACCAGGCGGCCTTCTCCGAGAATCTCCCCGTCTTCGAGATGGCGGTCCGGGAGGGGGTGAAGCCGACCCTCGCGTACCGGGCCATCATCTCGGCCCCCACGGAGCTCTTCCGGAAAGGAATCGGCATGGAGCGGGTGAGACCCGCCGACTATCTCGCCCTGCTGCGGGCCGTCGAGGCCGGCCGGGTGGCGAAGGAGGCCATCCCCGAGATCCTCGGGGCCACGGCTTCCGGGGTACCGGCAGAGGAGGCCATCACCGCACTGGGGTCCACCGTCACCGGTGACGAGCTCACCCGGATCATCCGCCGGGTCCTCAAGGAACGGCGGGATTTCGTCGCAGAAAAGAGGATGGCCGCCCTCGGGCCCCTCATGGGAGTCGTCATGCAGGAGGTCCGGGGGAAGGTGGACGGGAAGGCCGTGAGCGAGGCCCTTCGGAGGGAGCTAGAGCGCTTCCTCAGGGAAAAACCCCGGGAATAATTTTATCAGCCATATCGTTCACATTAACAGGGAGTTCATCCATGGGAAAGACAGGGACAGTCAACTGGATGCAGGTCAAGGGAGTGAAGGGGCAGGTCCGGCTCGTCCCCCAGAAGGACGGCGAGGTCAAGAAACCGGGCCCGAACCAGCGGTTCAAGCCAAACGCAGGGACCCGGTTCGCGAAGTCCGAGGAGGAGATGGCCCAGGGCGGTCGGCCGGGCGGCCGGGGGGGCAGGGGGAGGGGCGGCCGGGAGAAGGACCCGAGGCTCCGCAGGCGCATCCGGCGCTCCAAGTCAGCGGTCATGGGTGCGAAGTCCAAGGCCAAGAAATAACCCTGCACCCTTCCATACCCGACCGTATCCTTTTTTAAGAACACTCCCCCCCATAGTGATACGTATGGATGACAAGACGGCGGTGAAGGAGTACGCGTACGGGGAGCGGGCCAAGTCGGAGCTGATCCTCGTCTCCCAGCTCCTCGCGGTCCTCGCGGAGCAGAAGGACCGGGAGCTCGCCGGGGGGAAGCGGGTCCTCCTCGCCATGATGGAGGGGGTCCGGATGGAGCTCCAGTTCGCCCTCCGGGCGACGGGGGCGGGGGCCTTCCAGAAGGCCATCAACCAGCTGAACGCGGCCATCAGCCTCGTGGAGAGCAACCAGCCGGGCCCCGCGACCCTGAAGGTCGCCGATGCCATCTCGGATGCCACGACCGCGGCCCAGGAGGCCTGGCAGGTCCTCTCAGCCCATGGACTCCTCTAGTTTCCTCTCCTTCCTCTCCTCGCGGGCCTCGGTGCGGGAGTTCAGCCCGGAGCCCCTCCCCGGGGACGGGATCCAGGCCATCCTCGAGGCCGCCCGCACCGCCCCCTCGGCAGGCAACCGGGAGGCCTGGGACGTCGTGGTGGTGACCGACGGGGAGCTCCGGGAGGCCCTCGCCGGGGCGGCCCTTTCCCAGCCCCATGTGCGGGAGGCCCCCTGCGTGCTCGTGGTCTGCGCGAACTACATCCGGTCCATGTCCCGGTACGGCGAGCGGGGGATCCTCTTTGCCCTCGAGGATGCCACCATTGCCTGCACGTACATGATGCTCGCCGCCCATGCCGCCGGGCTCGGGAGCTGCTGGACCGGGGCCTTCGATGAGGATGAGGTGCGGGAGGTCCTCGATCTCCCGGCCCACCTCCGCCCCGTTGCCCTCCTCGCCGTCGGGAGAGGGAGGCCCCCCGTGGAGCGGACCGGGCGGATGGACCTTTCGGAGCACGTGCACCGGAACGGGTGGTGAGGGAAGAGAGATGCCCGACTATGTGGTGACCCTGGAATCGGCCTGGATCGTGAAGGACGCCCGGTCCCCCGACGATGCTCTCGGGATAGCCATCGCCGAGGCCGGGAAGCGCCTCAATCCCTCGGCGAAGTTCGTGGAGATCGAGTGCGGCCTCCTCCCCTGCCCCTTCTGCAAAAAGAACCTCTCCTCGACCCTCGTGGTAGCGGGAACGGCCCTCGTCGGCCTCCTTCTCCAGATGCGGGTTTTCAGGGCAGAGTCCGGGGAGCACGCGGCCCGGATCGCGAAGTCTGTCATCGGGAAGGCCCTGCGGGACATCCCCCTCTCGGTCCTCGAGGTGAAGCCGCTGTGATCCACGTCGTCGGGCACACCGCCGTCGACCACATCCTCCGGGTGCCCCGGTTCCCGGAACGGAATACCTCGACCTTCATCAGGGACCACGAGGTCTTTTTCGGCGGCGGGGCCGCGAACATCGCCGCCGGGATCGCCCGGCTCTCCACCCCTGTCACCCTCGTCTCGGCCGTGGGGGCCGAGTTCGCCGGGAGCGAGTACGAGTGCTGGCTCTCGGGCCTGGGGGTGGTGATGGACCTCGTGGTGGCGAAGGGGATGCGGACCCCTACCGCCTTCGTCTTCACCGAGGACAGCGGCGACCAGATCACGTACTTCGAGTGGGGTGCATCCGGGACCTTTGCCGCCCGGGAGGCCCCGGCCCTCGACTTCGTCCACTTGGCGACGGCCGACCCCGGCTTCAACGTCCGGGTGGCGGAGAAGTCACGGTTCGCCTCCTTTGACCCGGGGCAGGACCTCCCCTGGTACACGGCAGAGCAGCTCCGGCGGATCCTTGCCAGGATCCAGATCCTCTTCGCGAACCGTCACGAGATGGACCAGCTGTCCCGGGTCCTGGAGATCCCGCGGGATGACATCATCCGGATGGTCCCCATGGTGGTGGTGACGAGGGATGCCGAGGGAAGCGTGCTCTACCACGCAGGGAGGGAGCACCATGTCCCCGTGGTCCCGGTGCCGGTGGTCGATCCCACCGGCGCGGGAGACGCCTACCGGGCCGGGTTCCTCGCGGCATTCCACCGGGGCCACTCCCCCCTCACGGCCTGCAGGGTAGGGGCGGTCACCGCATCCTTCACCGTGGAGAAGGCCGGGTGCCAGACGAACCTCCCGGACTGGGGCCGGATGGTGGCACGGTACTGGAGCCACTTCGGCGACCTCCCGAAGCCCGAACGGAGGGAGGCATGAGCCCCCACGCACGGTCCCCGGCCCCCGGCCAGGCACGCGCGAACCG
>DATKMC010000041.1:0-4834 GCA_035542115.1 Methanomicrobiales archaeon
GAGATGGAGCCGGGGCTTATCGATCCAGGCCGCATAGAGGAAGGCGAGGAGGGTGATGAGGGCGAAGATGAGGCCGGTCAGGTAGGAGAGGGAGTCCACCCGGAGGAGGGTCAGGGTGTAGCCCATGAAGGGGACCTGCCATCCGCTGAAACCTCCGGTGACGGGGCCGGCGAAATACCCCGTCGGGAGAAGGAGTACATCGAGGAGGGCAATACCTGCAAGGGCAACAAGGGCGATCTGGCGACCACGGCCTTTGAGCAGGAGGACGAGGGGGCCACCGACGAGGAAGATCAGGAAGGGGGGGACCACTCCGAGAGGGAGGAACTGGCCGAATCCGGCCATGCCTGTCCGGGTCACATCAGAGGCGATCCGGACTGCCAGGGCGAAGGGCCCGTAGGGGATGGTGGTCCAGACCCCCAGGACCAGGGCCCCTGCCGCTGTCGCAAGGGTGGGTCCACCCAGCGTCCACCGTGACCCGGATACCGGGCCATCGTAGTGCCGGAAGAAGGCGCGGATGATGATGGGGAGGAAATAGGCGAGGTTGAGCACGCTCGAGGCAACGAGCACAAGGAGGATCCACCAGTCCCCGGCTCCCCAGGCCCCCACGGAGAGGTACCACTTGGAGACGAAGCCTGCCATGGGGGGAAGGCCGGCCATGGAGAGGGTGGCGAGGGTGAAGGCCCCGAACTCTGCGGGCATCCGCCTTCCCATGCCGCCGAGCTCCGAGATCCGCGTCTTTCCGGTCTCCACGGCCACTGCTCCCGCGACGAAGAACATGGTGAGCTTCCCGAAGGCGTGGGCGGCGATGGCGAAGATGGCGCCGATGATCGCGGCGCTGCGCCCTGCGTCGGTCACCCCTGAGACGCCCGCGGGAAGGAGGATGGCAGCGCCCAGGATGATGTAGGAGAGCTGGCTGATGGTGGAGTAGGCGAGCCTGAGCTTGAAGTCATCCTGGAGGAGAGCAAGGAGGGACCCGACAAGGATCGTGATCACCGCGATGGCAATGACAAGGTTCTGGAGACCAAGGCCTGTAACGAGGCCCGGGCCGTAGAGGAAGAGCATGACCCGCAGGATCCCGAAAACCCCTGCCTTCACGACAGCAACGGCATGGAGGAGACCGCTCACGGGGGTGGGTGCGATCATGGCGCTCGGGAGCCACCCGTGGAAGGGGACGATGGCTGCCTTCACCCCGAACCCGGCGAAGAGGAGGAGGAACGCGATGCGGGCAAACCCGGGGGCGATGGATACGACACCGGCATTGCCGCCAGGAATAAAGTCAAGGGCATTCCCCATGCTGTAGAGGAGCATCATCCCTGCGAGGATGGCAACCCCACCGCTCAGTGTGTAGACGAGGTATTTCCGGCCGGCTGCCAAGGCCTCTTTGGTCTCCTCATGGACAACGAGTGGATAGGTGGCAACGGTCAGGATCTCGTAGAAGACGAAGAGGGAGAAGAGGTTCGCAGAGAGCGCAATGCCCATCGTGGCGCCGATGACGATGGCAAAGCAGGTATAATAACGGGTCTGGGAGTGCTCCCGGAGGCCGCGCATATAGCCAATATTGTAGACCGTCGTGAGGATCCAGAGGAAGGAGGCAAGGGTTGCAAAGAAGAGGCCGAGCCCGTCGGCGGTGAGCTGGAGACCGAGACCCGGGAGGATTTGGAGTGCCGGTGTGGAGACCGGCACTCCTGCAAAGGCCGAGGGCAGGGAGATGGCACTGAAGAGGAACGTCAGGACCGACGCCGCGAGAGATGCCGCCTCCCGGGGGTTCGGCCTCTTTCGGAGAAGGAGGATGGCGCAGGCACCCAGGAAGGGCACCGCGACGATGAGAGCAAGGAGCCCCTGGTGGAGATCCATCAGGGTTTCCCTCCCCGGGCATATCGGGTGATCTGATCGATGTCGAAGGTCTTCCAGGTATGCCGGGCAAGGATGACGAGGGCAAGGGCGACTGCCGCCACCACCGCCTCGATGGTGATCAGGGTGAACACCACGGCCTGCGAGACGCCGACATCCCCGACGATGTACCCGCCGGTGATGAAGACCAGGCTGACACTGCTCCCCATGAGCTCAAGGCCGATCACCATCTTGATCAGGTTGGTGCGGGTGACGAGGGCGAAGAGTCCGACGGTAAAGAGCACGCCGGTCACGGCCAGGAGGATAAACACCGGGAGCGCGATCATGGAGATGCCCTCTTTGATCCCCGCTTTCCAAGGAGCAGGAGAATTGCGAGGACACCGGAGAAGAGGATGAGCCCCTGATAGAGTACCTCGAGGGTCCGGTCTTCCCACTTCACGATACCGAGATCCGTTATGGCCGGGCCCGTGGCCGGCCAGGGTATGGTGCCCGGCAGCACCGAAATGCCGAAGAGGACGAGAAATGCTGCCCCGAGGATCACACCGGAGATCAACTTTCCATTCATGCGGGCACCTCGGTCTCCTCTCCTCCGGCGAGTATGAGGGCCACGATGAAGAGGATCGCGATCAGGCCTGCACCCACGGTCAATTCAAGTGCCCCCGCGAAGGGAGAGTCGAGATAGAAGAAGATCGCGGCGAGGAAAGCACTTGCCAGGGAATACGCGACAACAGATAGGATAAGGTTCCTCGCCCAGACCGCGGCCATCCCCATACTGGCCGTTGCGGTTCCCAGGATAGCAATCAAAATCGTGTCAGGTGTTGCCATGATCTCTCATCTCCAGAATATGCAGAGGTCCCATGTAATAGTCCCGATGGCGATTCATCTGCCTCGAGGGATCCAATCGGTCCCCTGCACGGGGACCACCGATCATCGGGGAGATGGCATTCCCTGGTGGCAGGAGTGCATCGCAGACACGCCCGTGTCTCATCATCGGTCTCCCGCATGGATAAAATGGTCCTCTGATCAGAGGGAACACCACAATGTCACCTTATCTGGTAATCACCTTTCGTTCAATAAAATTTGTCAATTTATCATGGCCTCACCGCCCGGAATTTTATCGTTGAATTGGTCCGAAAAAGGCCCGGGTCTACCCGGTCCACGCCATCCACCAAGGGATCGGGATGAAGAAGAAGATGAGGATCATCAAATGCTTTCTGGAAGCTCATGATACCGGCGGCAGTTCACGGTTTTTTCCGGGAATTAGACCCTATCCGTCCCCTGCTCCCCGGTAAAAATGGATACCCTTAAACATCCGGAGAAACCACTACCATCCACATCCGGTCAGCGGATACTCCGAAAAGTGAGGTGATTTATGATCTATCCCCATCTGATCATCACCGTTGTCGTGAGCCTCATCGCTCTCGCAGTGGCGGCCCTCTTTGCACGGGAGGTGCTCGGGGCCGATACGGGAACCCCGAAGATGCAGGAGGTTGCCGCGGCCATCCGGGAAGGCGCGGAGGCCTTCATCCGGCGACAGTATTCGACCATCGCCATCCTCGGGGTGGTCGTCGCCATCCTGCTCTTCCTTGTCTACGTGGTGGCAGGAGACCTTGACACCGCATGGCACACGGCGGTTGCCTTCGTCTTCGGCGCCTTCTGCTCCGGGCTCGCGGGGGTTATCGGGATGTGGATCGCGGTCCGGGCGAATCTCCGTTCCGCGGCGGCGGCCCGGACGAGCGCCGGGAGGGCCATCGTCCTCGCTCTCAGGGGCGGGGCGGTCTCCGGCCTCACCATCGTGGCCCTCTCCCTCCTCGGCGTCTCCATCATCTTCACGGCATTTGGCTCGAACCCCCAGGAGACCCCGTTCCTCATCGTCGGGTTCGGCTTTGGTGCCTCCTTCATCGCCCTCTTCGCCCAGCTGGGAGGCGGGATCTACACGAAGGCGGCCGACGTCGGCGCCGACCTCGTCGGGAAGGTCGAGGCGGGGATCCCCGAGGACGACCCGAGGAACCCGGCGGTCATCGCCGACCTTGTCGGTGACAATGTCGGGGACTGCGCCGGGCGTGGCGCCGACCTCTTCGAGTCCACGGCGGCCGAGAACATCGGGGCCATGATCCTCGGGGTCGCCCTGTTTCCGGTCTTTGGAGTGAACGGGATCCTCTTCCCGCTCGTGGCCCGGGCACTCGGGCTCATTGCCACCATCGTCGGGATCCTCGCGGTCACCGAGAAAGGGGCCGAAAAAGGGAGCCCGATGGATGCCCTGAACCGGGGCTACTACATCTGCGCGGCGCTCGCGACCCTCTTCTTCCTGGGAGCATCCTACTTCATGTTCGGCCCCGCGTACTACCTGTGGTTCTTCGCCGCAGGGGTCGTGGGAATCGTGCTTTCCATAGTCTTTGTGTACATTACCCTCTACTACACCGACTATAGCCACCGGCCGGTGCTTGAGATCGTGAAGGCCTCGGTGACAGGCCCGGCAACGAATATCATCTCAGGTTTTTCCGTCGCCCTTGAGTGCACGGCGATCCCCGCCATCGCCATCGGGGTAGCCCTCATCCTCTCCTATTCCCTCGGGGTCTGGAGCGGGATCCCGAACGGCGGGTTCTACGGGACGGCCATCGCCACGATGGGGATGCTCGCCACCTGCGCGTACATCCTCGCGATGGACACCTTCGGCCCCATCGTGGACAACGCCGGCGGGATCGTCGAGATGAGCGGGGAGTCGGAGGAGACCCAGAAGAAGATCGCCCGGCTCGACGCGGCGGGAAACACGACGAAGGCCCTCACGAAGGGGTATGCCGTGGGCTCCGCGGCCCTCTCGGCGTTCCTGCTCTTCTCGGCGTACATGGACAAGGTGACCGAGATCGTGTCGAAGACCCCCGGGATGGCGAACTACGTGTTCAACGTCGTCAACATGGCGAACCCCACGGTCTTTGTCGGTGCCCTCCTCGGGGCAATGCTCGTCTTCTTCTTCTCGGGCCTC
>DATKMC010000042.1:0-11671 GCA_035542115.1 Methanomicrobiales archaeon
CCGGATAAGGAGTACCCGCTCATCCTCACCACCGGCCGGTGCATCTGGCAGTGGCACACGGGGACGATGACCCGCAGGTCCGTGGACCTCGAGAGGGAGGTGCCCACCGGCTGGGTTGAGATCAATCCGGAGGATGCGGCGGCCCTCGGGGTCGCTGACGGCGAGATGGTGAAGGCAAAGACCCGGCGCGGGGAGATCGAGATCGCCACCAGGGTCGTACCCACCATCAGGAAGGGAGAGGTCTTCATCCCGTTCCATTACGTCGAGTGCGCGGCGAACATCCTGACCAACAATGCCCTCGACCCCGTGGCCAAGATCCCGGAGTTCAAGGCCTGTGCCATCCGGATCGAGAAGCTCGGAGGTGCGTAAATGGCAGCCAGGGGAGACATGTTCTACGCCTGGTCCGGCGACAAGGCCATCCAGGACAAGGGAGAGCTCGGCGGTGCCGTGACAACGCTCCTCAAGTACGCCCTGGAGAACAAGATCGTGGACGCCGTCTTTGCCATCAGGAGGGGCAAGGACCTCTACGATGCGCAGCCGGTCCTCGTCACCGACCCGAAGGATCTCATCAACACCGCCGGGTCCCTCCATTGCGGGAGCCTGCTCATGTCCAAGCTCGTCAAGAAGTACCTGGACGGGGCAGAGAAGATGCGCATCGGCATCACGGTCAAGGGCTGCGATATGATGGGGCTCTATGAGCTCGCGAAGCGCAAGCAGGTGAACCTGGATAACCTGATCATGATCGGGGTGAACTGCGGCGGTTCCGTGTCGCCCTTCATGGCGAGGAAGATGATCACCGAGAAGTTCGGCGTCGACCCAGACAAGGTGACGAAGGAGGAGATCGACAAGGGGCAGTTCATCATCGAGTTCGAGGGAGGCCACAAGGGCATCTCCATGGACGAGCTCGAGGATGCCGGCTATGGCCGGCGGACCAACTGCCGCCGGTGCAAGCTGAAAGTGCCCCGGCAGGCCGACATCGCCTGCGGCAACTGGGGCGTCATCGGCGACAAGGCCGGGAAGGCGACCTTCGTCGAGATCTGCAGCGACAAGGGGGCCGACCTCTTCAGCAAGGCGGTCCAGAGCGGTGCCCTCAAGGCCGAGAAGGCCCCCGATGCCGGTATCGCGGTCAGGGGCAAGGTCGAGAAGGCCATGCTCAAGCTCGGTGACAAATGGCGGGAGAAGGACTTCAAGGGCCTCGGCGAGGGCAACGAGCGGCTGAAGAAGATCATGAACGACACCTCGAAGTGCATCAAGTGCATGTCATGCATCAACGCATGCCCCATCTGCTACTGCGTCGAGTGCAGCACCCGGAAGCCGTACCTCGTGCCGCCCGGCCAGGTGCCCCCGCCGTTCATGTTCCACATGATCCGGTTCGTGCACATCTCGGACTCCTGCGTGAACTGCGGCCAGTGCGAGGAGCTCTGTCCCATGGACATCAAGAACTCCCTGTACATGCATGCCATCCAGCAGGACCTCGAGAAGATGTTCGGCCACGTGCCCGGGATCGACCTGTCCCTGCCGGTCCTCGCCCTCGTCGAGGAGCCGACCGAGCGGACCCGGCTCGCCTCCACGGGGAGCGATCAGATCTACGATATATTCAAGAAATAGGGCTGGCGCCCTATTTCTCTCAACTCCGCTTTTTCTACAAAAAACGTCGTTTTCAAAAAAATGAAGCCGGGGGCCTTACTTCTCTCAACTCCCGCTTTACCCGGGGCGCCGTATTCAAGACCATGGAGCAGGGAAATCCCGACACTACCCGGAACCGTATGCCGCGGGAGGTCGCGATTTCAGGGGTAGTCCTGCCCGAGGTGCTTCACGTACCCCTTCATGATATCCGTTCTCGTTAACAATCCCAGCAGGGAACCGGGATTTTTCGGATCCGTTACCGGGAGGTGGTGGATCTCGTGCCGTATCATGAGCTGGAGAGCATGTTCCAGGTTATCGTCAGGGGATATGGTAACGAGGTCCCTTGTCATTACCCTGCCCAGCTGGGTGTCGAGCGTATTCCACACGCCGTCGTCCCGGAAGTAACCGGTCGTGATGATGCCGGCGAGGCGATGGTTTTCCACCACCGGAAATCCCGTGTGAGAGGTCTCGTTCATTTTCCTGAGGACGAGGGAGACCGGATCGTCGGGGGAAAAGGACACGAGAGCATCCCCGGGCGTCATCGCGTCGGCAACCCGGATCCGGGTCAGGATCTCGCGGTGGTATTCTCCCCGGTGGGCCCCGGACCGGGCCCGGTCGGGGACCTGCGCCCGGTAAATGGTATCGTTCCCGATGAGGAGAACCGCGATGGCGACTGCACCCATGGCGGGAACGAGGACAGAAAAGTTGCCGGTCATCTCCGTGACCATGATCATGACCGCGAGGGGGGCCCGCGATGCAGAACCGAAGGTAGCGATCATGCCTATGACGACGAAGACTGGCAGGGAGTCAAGGGGAACGAGGCCAGGTGCGAGGATATGGAGGATCATGCCCGTCGCCCCTCCGAAGGACCCTCCGATCAGGAGTCCCGGCGCAAAGACGCCACCGCTTCCCCCTGACCCGATGGTAAGGGATGTCGTAACGATCTTCAGGAACGGGAGAAGGAGGAGCATCCCCATGGGAAGCATCGAGTAGAGTCCCAGCTGGAGGAACCCGTATCCCGAGCCCATACTCCCGAGGGCAATGAGCTCTCCCGAGGGAAGGAGGACGGCCGTGAGCAGGACGATGATACCCATCGTGAGGGCCCCGAGGAAAGGTTTGAGGTGGAGCGGCAGCCCCGTCCGCCGGATCAACTCCTGGAACAATGCCTCGCTGCCGTAAAAGACCCGGATATAGAGGCGCGCGAGGCAGGCGCACAGGGCGCCCAGGACGAGGAAAAGGGGGATCTGGGGGATGGTCCAGAAAATTTCAACGCCCCCGAATATCGGGTTGAACCCCTCGAACAGGGAGAAGATGGCGTATGCAATGATGGAGGCGAGAAACGAGGGGATCACGGCCTCCACTTCGAAATCGTCCCGGTACAGGATTTCTGCCGAGAGGATGGCCCCGCCCAGGGGTGCCTTGAAAATGGCCCCGATGCCGGCCCCGATGCCCGAAGCAAGGGCAATCCTCCGTTCGTGGGGGGTGAGGCCGAGGAATTCGGCCACCATCGAGCCGATCCCGGCCGATATCTGCGCGGCAGGCCCCTCCCTACCGGCGCTTCCTCCCGATGAGATGGTGATAATGGCCGTGATCGCCTTCAGGAACGGGACCCGCTTCCGGATCCGTCCCTCTCCGTGGAAGGCCCTGATGGCAGCATCGGTCCCGTGCCCCTCGGCCTCGGGGGCGAGGCTGTACACGATGAGGCCCGAAAGGAGACCCCCGGCGCAGAGGACGATCAGGAGGGGCCACAGCGCGGCCGGCGGGCTCCACTGGTTGATCTGGACCATGGTCTGTCCCTCCACAGGCATCCGGTACCCGAGGAACGATGCGACGATCGAGACGGCTGTCTGCAGGCCGACGTAGAAGAGGAGGGATCCGAAACCGGACACGAACCCGATCACGAGGGCGATGAGGATGATCCGCCTGAATGTGATCTCATCCAATCCAAAACCCACCGGAGGAGCCCCTTTCCCGGGTCATATCATGGACCGCGTGCACAGAGAGACAGTCCACCGTGCATCAGCATTTCCACCATTCCTCTTCCCCGCCGATGGTGATAAAGGAGGCGGGGGCGTTCTGGTTCGCGTACTCGGTCGCTATCCACTGGGGGGACCGGATGGTCTTAGCCGCCCTGATCTCGTCGATAATACCGGCAAAAGTGTAGCTCGTCCCCCGGTTTCCGAGGACGAGAGAGTTCGCCGCATCGGACTGGACGGCACCTGCAGGGGAGGAGGACTCGGTGATGGCCTGGGAGACCCCGTTTATGTAGATGGAGGGGTTGTTGGCCACGTTTCCCTGGTTGTAGGTGACAGTCACGTAATTCCAGGCGCTGAGGGTGACTGAGCCCGCGGGGGTGTTCCAGTACCCCCTCGTGTTCCCGAAACCCTTCCGGAACATAAGCTCGTTGTTCATGTACGTGGAAAAAGACCACCCGGTCTGGCCCGTGGTGCCGGATGCCTTGTCGCCTATCCTTCCTTCGCTCAGCTCTCCGAGGCCGGTGGGATAGATCCAGGCAGAAAGCGTGCCGCCGGTCCCGAAGATATCGTCGATACTCCCGGCAGACCCGGCGGCGATGTTGTCGTTTGACCCGTCGAACTGCTGGGCGAAGTCCATCATCCCGGCGACCCTGGCCGGGACCTGGGCTCCCGTCCCGCCACCGCCCCGGCCCTCGTTTGCCCCGGCACTGTCAAGGTATTCGCCGGCGGCCCCGGTGCCGGTTTCCTTCAGGTGCCACACGGCATTGAAGTTCGAGCTCCAGGTGTTCGCGACGTCCTGCTGGTCATCGGCCCCGACGTTCCCGTAGTACATCCAGAGGAGGGTGTCCTGGCCTGCCGGAAGGGAGGGCACCTTCACCCACGCGACCAGGGTCCCCGTGGCCTTGGTGAAGGACTCGATCTCGTGGGAGAGTTTCGTCGTGCCGTCCGCAGCGGTGAAGACGATGCCTTTTCCGTCGGCCCGTGCCGAGGCGGCGAGCTCAGGGTCCGATGCGAGGGAAACGAGGACGGGGAAATCGGTCAGGGACCCGGCGACCTGCGAGCCGTGGATGGTGATGCTCTTTCGGTAAGCCCAGTCGCACCGGCCCCCGCTTGAGCTGAAGTTGTACCAGTCCACGCTGGACGGGTCGGGGATCTTCTTCACCCCTTCGAGCGTCTTCCCGAAGAGCAGGACCGAACCGCCTCCCGACTGGTTCAGGACGAGGGCGACGGAACCCGGCATGTCGGGGAGCGAGGCGTAGAGGGTTTCCCCCACGGACCATGGATTGTCGCCATTATTGGTAAAGAGGGAAGTACGGTCCACCCCGTCGACGAATATCTGGTACTCGCCAGCCATGAGGGGATCGCCGCCCTTATGGAGGATGTAGAGGTTCCTGCTCTGGTTCGAGATGATTGCATTGAAGTGAGGAAGCTTCGACGGGAGAGGCGAGGAGAGGAGCAGGGTAGCCCCGATGGTCATCCCGACAACGACAATGCCCACGAGGATAAGGGAGCCGACGACCTCGGATACCGCGGGGAGGTCCGCCTTTCCCGTCCATCCTTTCCGGTCAGGCGTCATGATCGAAGGGAGAGTGTCTCCCCCCGGCACAACGCCGGGGGAGGGGAGGGTTCCCGGGTCCGGTCAGACGTACGTGTCCAGGACGACCTGGCCGGAACCATCGGTGAAGGAGGCGTTTACAACTACGTGGTTGTTCGTCGTGTCGCCCTTGCCGCCGAACTTCGTTGAGTTCCCGACCGCGTTCCCGTAATTCACGAAAACGCAGTCCCCGGCGACGGGACAGAGCGAACCGGAATTATCGTTCATCGTGACCCCGTACCCGACGACGTACCCGTTGTCCTGCCCGCCCTGCCAGGTGACGATGATATCGTTCCCGTTCTGCCGGGCGGTTGCCGCAACCGTCTTGGTCTTCGAGATGCCGCCCGCCATGCCAAACACGAAGGCGGCAATGACCGCGGCAAGGATTACCGTGATGGCGACCATGAGAATGACGCCGATCACCGGTGAAACCGCATCATCCCTTTTCATTCTGTACATGTCCATTTCAACTCCACGGAGAGAGCTCAGACGTACGTGTCCAGGACGACCTGGGCAGTACCGTCGGTGAATGACACGTTCACGACGACGTGGTCGAGGCCCGTGGTCCCCTTGTTCAGGAATTTCGTGGTATTGCCGACAGAGTTACCGGTGTTGACCCAGGATGGAGGGGTGTCCTTGAGGAGGACCCCGTACCCGGCAACGTAGCCATTGTCCTGGCCCCCGTGCCAGGTGACGGTAATGTCGTTTCCGACCTGCTTGGCGGTGGCAGCGACAGATTTCCCCCGGCTCACGCTTCCGGCCATCCCGAAGACGAAGGCGGCGATGACTGCCGCGAGGATGACCGTAACGGCGACCATGAGGATCACGCCAATGATCGGCGAGACTGCATCTTCCTGTTTCATGATGGATCACGTTTTATTGTACGTAACGGGCAGTTTTTCTGGAACCTCGCCCTTATTTATAGAGCAGGATTATGGGCGGTTTATAATAAGGATATGCCGTGCGTTGATGCCTTGCAGCACCCTGAAAAACCCTTGAATTTGCGACATAATTGAGAAAAGCGCCCAATTCTGATACGGTATCATTATATATCACATGTGAAAGTTCTGCCGGGGCCGGTCGATCCGGACCCGGAGCCGCGCATGCCGGTTGTCGATCTCTCAGAGGAACAGCTCAGTCACCATGGATGACCCTCTCCCCCGTCAGGCCCCCGTGGGCACCTCAGGTGCCGGTCCCCCGTGACCCCGAAAATCCCCTTCAGGACTCTTTCCATGGCGTGGTATCGACAATAGTCCCGACGACACCTCCCTGGGACCCCTCCCTCGTCATGAAGGGGGCCTTGAAGACGATAAAGTTGCGGTGAGTGCCATCGTCGTAGAAGATACTGGACTCAAAGGTCTGGGTCGTCCCCGTCCTGAGAGCGGTTGCGTCCATGGCCTCGAAACGGTTGGCGAGCCCTGCGGGGAGCACCTCGCCCGCCTTCCTGTCCAGGATCTGGTCCCGGGGCCTCCGGGTGAAATCCTCGAAGGCACGGTTGCACCCCAGGTAGTACCCATGGGTATCCTTATAGAAAACCGGTGAGGGCACCCGGTCAATGAGCTCCTGGAAGAAGAAGAGGTGGTCCTTCAGGCTCTTTTCTGCCTTCTTCCGCTCGGATATGTCCTCGGCGATCACGGTGATACCCCGGGAACCGTCCTCGAAGATGGTCGAGACGAGGGAGATGGTGAAAAAGGAGGTGGTCCCGTCCTCCCGCTTCACCTCCGCCTCTTTCTGAAACTCCTGGTCCTCCTCCGGGTGTTCGATCCGTCCCCGGATTTCGGGATCGGAGAAAATGCCCAGGTTGAGAGGGGGAAGCTCCTTCCCGATGACACCGGCCCGGGTCTTCCCCTCGAATGCAAGAAGGTTCTCGTTCACGTACCAGATACGTGAATGGGAGTCGATGATCAGGATCATGTCCGAGGAGAGGTTGAGCATCGCGGAGATCGGGACCTTCTGCGAAAGGAAGAAAATCTTGGCACGGCCGATCCGTTGCTTCTCCACCTTTCCGGCGGTGACCAGAATTTCGAGGTACTTCGCCACCGAGTTCCGGTTCATGTGGAGGGCCTGGGAGATGTCGGTGATGGTCAGCCCTCGCGGCCTTGCCCTGAGGAGGTTCGTGATCTGAATCGCGATCCGTTCGTAACCCTTCATCCAGAGACACCCGGCGGGAGAGGTACCTGGAAGAGCTTCTCTCATGCAGGGGTATTAAACAATCTGTGTCCGTCAGCCTTCCCTGGATTCATTAACCTTTGCCGGAAGTTCATAATCCGGCCGGAAAATGCTGGCCGAAGAAAGCCTGTATGGCATCAATTCAGCCGTTATAAGAACAATTGGAAAGGTTTAATTAGATTTTGGCAGATTCCTGTATTACACCTATCCACCATTGGTCTCATGTTGCTGGTATAGGTCGGATATACGTGAGGTGACTGAACTATGGTATTTCATCCCCCAGTACAGATAGTGGCGAAGGCTGGTGATGCCGGTAAATACAAGACGGGATTGCCTGCCTGGAACATGCTGCTCCGCGGCTTCATGGCCGGGGCGTATATCGCCATGGGTGGTGCTCTCGCCACCGTGTGTAGTACAGGCATTTCCTATTCGGCAGCGCAAATCACCGCCGGAGCGGTCGCGGGAGGTTTTGCATCGGCCGGTATGACCCAGCTCATCCTGGGTGCGACTTTCCCGGTTGGGCTCATTATCATCGTGCTCACGGGTGCCGAACTCTTCACCGGTGACGCGATGCTCGCCCCGATGGCTGCCTTTGTCCACAAGATCAGCTGGGCAAGCGTGATCAACCTCTGGATCTGGGTCTACATCGGGAACTTCATCGGATCCGTCTGGTACGCGTACCTGATGGCATACGGGCCCTTCTCGACGTGGGATGCCACGGGAGCAGCGACCGTGACGGCCTTCGGCACGCGTGCGATCGCGATTGCCGCAGCCAAGACGAGCTATGTCGGCACCGCCGGCATGTGGTCGGCCTTCCTGAAGGCAATCGGCTGCAACTGGCTCGTGAACCTCGCCATCCTCCTCGGGATCTGTGCAGACGACCTCATTGGCAAGTTCTTCGGGATCTGGTTCCCGATCATGGCCTTCGTCGCATCCGGGTTCGAGCACTCCGTCGCCAATATGTACTTCATTCCGGCGGGTATCTTCACCCAGGGATTCATCGCGGACCAGACAAAATGGGTCGCTTCGGTGAACTGGGTCTCCATGTGGACGAGCAACCTCATCGTCGTCACCATCGGGAACATCGTGGGCGCGCTGTTATTCGTCGGTGTGATCTACTGGGTTGCCTTCCGCAAGGAGATCGCGGCCCTCAAGTAAATCTCCACGGATGAAGTTCCGGGATATCGAGCTGAGGATGGCCCCGGTCCAGATCGGGGTCCTCCTCTTCTTCGCCATTTTTCTCATTTTGGCGTTCCTGATGAGCGGGAGCTCCACGATCCTCGTCTTCGGGATCCCCATGATCCTCGGCCTTGCCGGGATCCCCATCGTGCTCCGGCACATGAGCCAGAGCCAGTACGAGTCGCTGATCCCCACCTATGAGAGAGAGGCCCAGAAGGTCAGGATCAAGGCGATCAACATGAACATGCTCGGGAAGCCCGTGCGGGTCGAGGGCGTCGTCGAGCGTGTCTCATTCGGGTTCCTCGACCGGCCCCAGTTCCTCGTTGCCGACCGGTCCGGCGAGATCTCGGTGAAGATGTTCACCGCGCCCCATGAAAAGATCCGGAAGGACGACGTCGTCGATGTGCTCGGGACGGTCATGAAGCGGTACCTCCTCGTCGGCGAGGACCCCGTGATCAACTGCGTCTCCATCCGCAAGGTCTCCGGCGGAAAACCCGATAAAAAGACCTGAAATACGAGAGTTGTACCCGGTCTCGCCGGGCCATCCCCGGATTCTTACCGATCCCTGTTCCCGGGCAGGGAATGGATAATCATCCCGCGGGTCACCCTTTTCCGGGAGGACGAGACATGGGGGAACCTGAAGAGGACCATATACGGAAGGCGGCCCGGTATGCCGCTTCCGGGAGGTTCAGGGAATCGGTCGAATCGCTGGACCAGGCCCTAGCCCTCGGGCCCGGCAGCGCCGAGGCGCTCGTCGCGAAGGCGACCGGTCTCTCGCGAATGGGCTTTTTCCAGGACGCGGTCCGGTGCTGCGAGGAGGTCATCGGCAGGGAGCCGCTCAACCCGGACGCCTGGTTCACCCGGGGGAACATCCTGTACATGACCGGGCGGTGGCGCGAGGCCATCCGGTGCCTGGACGAGGCTACGCAGATCGACCGGGCCTTCACCGAGGCCTGGTACATCAGGGGGAACTGCCACTACTTCCTCGGCGAGTTCGACGAGGCCATCGGGGCGTACGATTCCGCCATCGGCATCGATCCCCGGTATCCCAAGGCATGGTACAACAAGGGAGTCGCCCTTGCCGACGTCCACCGGTACGACGAGGCGCTCCGCTGCTACGAGGAATGCCTCCGGATGAACCCCGGGGTCGCCGTCGTGTACACGAACTGGGGTGTCGCCCTCGCCGGCCTGGGACGATTCGAGGATGCCATCGGGAGGTTCGACGAGGCGATCGCGATCAACCCCGACGACCCCACCCCCTGGAACAACAAGGCGACGAGCCTCCGGAGGCTCGGGAAGACGAAGGAGGCAGGCGAGTGCGCCGACCGGGTGAGGGAGCTCACGAGGGGTCGGCAGGTGCCCTGGATCTTCAGGTGACCCCCCCCCGAGAACCGGGCCAGGGGCAGGGCCTCAGAACCGGGGATCGAGCCCCTCCCGGATCGACCCCTTCCGTTTGCCGTTCAGTTCCGCAACATAGTCCTCGTACAGGTGTATCCGGGTCGAGACCGGGAAGGGGATGCCGAGGGTCGAGATGATGGCCTCGCCGGGCTCGAGGGTCTGGATCTCGGTGTCCATCGGCGAGAGGTCCTGCTTGGCATGCCCGGCGATGATGGCCCGGTCGTTCCGGTCCGAGAGGCCCATCACGACGAAGGTGTTCATCTGGGCAAGGACCCGGGGGTCGACATTCTTCGGCTGCTGGGTCACCACGCAGAGCCCGACCCCGAACTTCCTGCCCTCCATGGCGCACTCGCGGAAGACCGCGGTCGCCGGGCCGCCAGCCCCGAGGACCCGCTGGGCCTCCTCGATGGTAATGAGGACCTCACTCCTTTCCCGTTCCCCGGCCGTCCCCCACCCCGCGGCTTCTCCCTTGTGCCGGTCCAGTATCTTCCGGGCGAGCACCGAAAGAACGAACAGCTCGCTCCGCTCTCCCATGCCGGGGATATCGATGAGGACGACCCGGTTCTCCGCAAGATCGGCGAGGATATCCCGGATGGAGGACCCCCGTTCCCGCAGGAAGGGGTTGGACTTCACGAGGATGCCTATCCGCCGTTTCATCACCGAGAGCGTGCTCGGTGCAAACTGGGCAAGCCTCCTCGCAATCGCGGGATGGGGGCTCCCGGTGACCCATGCCCCGTCTTCGTCGAACTCGGTGTTCGCGAAGAGGTCCACGAGTACGCTCCCGGGGACGTCCTCGATCATCTCAACGAGCTCCCGCTGCGCAGCCGAGTGGTCGAAGAGGAGGAGCAGGTCGGGGGCGCGAAAGTCGTCATTCTCGAGGAACAGGCTGGAGAGGGAGTACTTCCGCCGGAACTGCTCCTCCCGGATGGTATACACCGAGAGCCCGTCCCTGCCCTCCCGGTAATGGACAAGGCCCTCGGTGGGCTGGCCGGTTGCCGAGACCCCCCCGGCCACGTACTCGCCGTGGGGGTCGACGAGGACGAGGCCGAACTTCCGGGCCCTCATCGACGAGGCGCAGAAGACCTTCATGAAGTTACTCTTCCCCATGCCCGTCGTCGCAAATACCCCCATGTGCTGGGGCATGACCCGTGCATGGAGGGCGACCTTTACTTCCCTGAGGACCTCCTGGCCGGACTTGAGAGCCCCAACCTCCACCTCCCCCATTACCTGTTCGAGAAAGAGGAAATCGGCGGCGGACGGGACGAGGACGGGCGAGAACTTGGTGGGGATGGTCCTCGGTTTCCGGAAGGTGCCGTTCCGGTCCACGTACCCGAGCGGCAGGGCCTCGACGACCAGGTACACATCCTCGGAGAGGCCGTAGAAGTGCTCGGCATGGGCGCGGAGGTCCCATTTCCCGTCCTCGAAGTTGGAGCCGTGGGCAAGGTCAGTGATCCGGGCAAAGAAGGTCATGCCCTTGGCCCGGTCCTCGACCTTCAGGATGTTCCCGACGTAGAGCTCCTGGTCGTAGGGAATGGCAAACCGGTACGAGAGGACCGAGTTCCCGACGAGCCGGAACTTGGAGGGGTCGCCCGGATCAGTATCGTGCAAATGCATCATGGATGTCACCAAAGAGGTCGTCAAACCTGCGGGAGTCGAGGCCGGTTTCACCGAGGCCGGCAAGGAGGTCATTCTTCACCTGCATGAGGGTATCGGCAGATATACGTGCGGC
>DATKMC010000043.1:0-14341 GCA_035542115.1 Methanomicrobiales archaeon
CGGAAGGCAATCCTCGGCGAAATCGACAGGAGCCTGAAGAGGCTGGGAACCGATTACGTGGATCTCTATTATATCCACCGCTGGGATTACCATACTCCCATCGAAGAGACGATGGAAGCATTGCATGATGTGGTGAAGGCCGGGAAGGCAAGATACATAGGAGCTTCTTCCATGTACGCCTGGCAGTTCATGAAGGCCCAATGCGTTGCCAAGAAGAACGGGTGGACACCGTTTGTGGCGATGCAGAACCATTACAACCTCATGTACCGCGAGGAGGAAAGGGAGATGCTGCCGCTCTGCAGGGAAGAAAAAATCGCTGTGGTTCCCTGGTGTGCACTTGCTGCAGGAAGACTGGCACGTGACTGGGGGGCATCAACTCCTCGTTCGAAAATTGATGAAATCAGCAAAGGTCTGTACAACGCAACATCTGAGGTGGACCGTAAGGTAGTTGAACGACTGGCGGAAGTGGCGGAAAAGCGGGGTGTACCGCGGGCTCAGGTCGCCCTTGCCTGGCTGCTGCACAAGGAACCAGTCATCGCTCCCATTGTCGGCACCACGAAAATGTCTCATATCGAAGATGCAGTGGCTGCTCTCTCGATCAGGTTAACACCCGGAGAAATTGCTTTGCTGGAAGAACAGTATGTGCCGCATCCGGTGATCGGTATAGAGGTATGAGGATGAAAAACGTGTCAGCACTGACCGCATATTTCTCACATTCCGGAAACACGCGGGTCATTGCTCACCAGATACACGAGAACACCGGCGGCGACATCTTCGAAATTGTGCCCGTGGACCCATATCCCCGCGAGTACGATACGGTTGTGGAGCAGGCACGGAAGGAACTTGATAAGGACGAAAAGCCCCGACTGAAAACAAAAGTCGGGAACATGGGATCGTACAACGTGGTTTTCGTTGGCTATCCCAACTGGTGGGGTACGATACCCAGGCCTGTTGCAACGTTTTTATCGGAATACGATTTTTCCGGAAAAACCATTGCGCCGTTCTGCACACACGAGGGGAGCCGGCTGGGACGAAGTGTCACGGATATCAAAGAACTCTGCCCGCAGTCAACCATCCTGGAGGGTCTTGCAGTCCGTGGCAGCGACGTAAGAAATGCGAAGGATGAGGTGGCCGGGTGGCTGCGGGAAATCGGAATGATGGAGTAAAAGTACCTGTTCGGTCTTCTCGAAGAAAAGCTTGCAGTCAGTCCGGATCTTCTGGAGTAGGAACCCGCCTGCATCGCTTAGCCCAACGTGGTGTCCTGGTCCTGATGTCCGGCGAGTCCCCGGGAACCACACCTCGCTGCTATCACCTTCCTTTCGTTCTACGATCCCGAACGGTTTTCATTCGTAAACTCCTCAAAGGGCATATCTATAATACCTGAAAATGACGACTGGTTCATAGAAACAGTCCTCTATTGGTGATCTTCGTGGAGCAGATCAGTTACCGCGTCCTGTTGAGGAAGGAACCGGAAGGGGGCTACACGGCCATCGTCCCAACCCTGCCCGGCTGCATTACCTACGGCGATACCATCGAGGAAGCCATCGATATGGCCAGGGAAGCCATCGAAGGCTACTTGGAGAGCCTCAAGGCCCACGGGGAGGAGATCCCGACCGAGAAGGATGTCGTGGAATATACCGTCCTCGTGAAGGCACATGCCTAAACTTCCTGTTCTCACTCCGCAGAAAGTCATCAGGATCCTTGAAAAGCAGGATTTGTCCTCGACAGGGTGAAGGGAAGCCATCATATATACTTCAATCCTTCCACAAAGAAGCGAGCTGTGATCCCTCTTCACAAGAAAGAACTTCCGAGGGGAACACTTCTCGAAATTCTGAAACAGGCTGGAATCGATAAAGAAGATCTCTTCAATTAAATGAGAAAAACACTCTTGATTTGATTTGGTTCGCAGTCGATCCGGATCCTCAGCTTTCGAACCCGCCTGCATCACTCGCCCCACGTGTGTCCTGGTCCTCGGGCCCGCGAGTCCCCGGGAACCACCCCTCGCTGCTATCACCTTCCTTCTCCACACGACCGCAGTTCTTGAAATGTTTCTTGAAAGGCAATACTCGTCGGTATATCTGTGCTTGAGATCAGGGTCTCTTCAGAAAGCAAAATGGAGATTAGATCGATATCGTATTGTTTTCAATTGTTACCGGCCCGGAAAGATGATTCTCTATGGCACCCGACCCGGCTGCATCGGCGGGATAAATTAATGTGTCTTGATAGTACCAGCCGTCAGGATAGCCATTTATCTTCAGGATCGTATTATCGGTGACTTCAGCTGAAGTTCCGCTTCGCAGTCCGATTCCCTTGGGACAATCAATCACCGTATTATGCCTGATAACCGCTCCGTTAGCATCCTCAACGCCAATGCCCGTTGCCGCACGGGAAACGGTATTATTCTCTGCCACCGTGTTATACCGGACGCCAATTCCCTGGTGGGCCCCACCCTCAACAATATTGTCGTGGATCCACACGTTATTCCGGTGTGAATCGATGCCTGCCCAGTGGAAGTACTTCACCTCATTATGCGAAATTTCCACGGTACCTGGATAATCTCCAAAAATATTCATGGCCGTCTGGCCGGCATAGGAGAGCCGTGCATACTGGATCGTTCCCCGGCCGATATAGATGCCATTCCACTGTCCGGGACTGGTACTAGTCCCTTCGGGTTTGAAGATGACCGGGGTTTCTGGCGTCCCGATGACTTCGATAATTCCGTCCCGGCCATCGATGGTGATGGCATTGCTTGACCAGGACGCGAGCCGGACGGGATCATTATATTTCGTCGTATACTCATCCGAGAAGTCAGTTGCGGGGGGATGCTGGTCATTGCTGTTCGGTGTGATATACACCGTCGTTCCGGGCTCGATTTTCAGGGTGACATCCTTCGCGAGCCAGATCTCTCCTGTTACTCTCACGATTCCGGACCATGTCTGGTCAGAATCGATCCATCCAGAGAGACCCTGACTGCTGGTTGCCGCCTGTGGTGAGGCTGCCTCCTGGTTGCAGGCCGAGGGATCCTTTGCCTTGTTCAGCCCATCCTGTGCCCAGGATAACTTCGGGGCAATGCTCAGCGCCTTCGTGAAGGCCTCTTTTGCCTCGTCGCACATGCCGCTTCGCAGCAGCACCTGCCCTTTCCCCGTCCATGCGGGCGCATCATCCGGATTGAGAGAGATCGCCTTCTCGAAGGCTGCCATGGCATCATCGTACCTGCCCCGGCTGAAGAGGATATTCCCTTTCCCGACGTACGGCTGCGAATAATTCGCATTGAGGGAAATCGCCTGGCTGAAGGCTTCCATCGCTTCATCGTTCCTGCCGAGGTTTGAGAGGGCGATCCCCTTCCCGTTCCAGGCACCATAATTCTCCGGATCCGAAGAGATCGCTTCGTCGAAGGTTCGGAGAGCCTCGGTGTTCATTCCTTTCCCGAGGAGCTCGAACCCCTTGTTCGTGATCTCATCGAAACCCTGGCCGGCTGCCGGGTTAAGGGCCTGTTCTCTCCCTTCCTGGGCCGGCTTGTTGTCCGGGTCGATGGAGAGGGCTTTATCGAAGGATCCCAGTGCTTCCTGATTTTTTCCGAGATCGATGAGGAGAAAACCCCTCCCCACCCATGCGTAGGGATTGTCGGGATCGAGGGCGATGGCCCGGTCGAAGGCCACCGCTGCTTCGTCGGTCATCCCAAGGGCAAGGAGCGTTGTCCCCTTCCCGTTCCAGGCATATGTAATATTCGGGTCGAGGGCGATGGCCCGGTCAAATTCCTCCAGGGATTCATTGTACTTGTTGAGATCGTACAGGACATTTCCCCTCCCGATATAGGCGTGCGGGTAATTTGGATCGATACTGGTCGCCCGGTTGAAGGCCTCCAGTGCCCCGCTGTAGTTTCCGAGATTCTGGAACACGTTCCCCCTGCCGTTCCAGGCATTCACGTCTCCTGGATCGAGGGACAGCGCCTCGTCGAAGGCCCGGAGGGCCTCGGCATTCATGCCCTTGTCAAGGAGCTCGAATCCCCTGTTCGTCGCATCAGAACCCCGGCCGGCTGCCGGGTTGAGCGCCTGGCGTTTCCCTTCCTGTGCCGGTTCATTGCCCGGGTCGATGGACAGGGCCTTATCAAAGGATTCCAGTGCTTCCTGGTTTTTCCCGAGCTGTATGAGGAGATACCCCTTCCCGACCCATGCGTAGGGATTTTCGGGATCGAGGGAGATTGCCCTGTCGAAGGCCACCGCAGCCTGATCCGTCATCCCCAGGCTCAGTAAGGCATTCCCCTTTCCATTCCAGGCGTAGGTAATATTCGGATCAAGGGCGATGGCCCGGTCAAAATCCACCAGGGCGTCACTGGATTTATTGAGCATGAACAGGACATTTCCTCTGCCGACATAGCCATGGGGATAGGTTGCATTGACATGGATCGCCTGGTCGAAGGCCTCCAGTGCCTCGTTGTACTTTCCAAGCCTGAAGAGTGCCTGTCCTTTCCCATGCCATGCATTGACATTTTCAGGATCGATGGATATCGCCTTCTCAAAGGACTGGAGGGCCTCCTGATTCCTCCCGGCATCGATGAGGGCATAGCCCTGCTCCTGCCATCGTGCGGACTCGGATACGGGGCCAGAAGAGCCTGAGGGGCCTGACGGGGAGGACGGTGTGGTAACGCACCCTGCAAGGAGAAGAACAACTGCCATCAGCACTAGAAAGAAAAAGACGATCCGTTTCATGAATTGGAATATTTATTGTTGATAATGAAAGCTGCTATTTGATTTCTTTCTGGCGGGAGGACGTTTACAAACATCGGACATCCTTAAATGATCGCCGGAGGAAAATTTCGGGACTGAAAGCTTCACTTCGGACAGCAGTCGGTCCAGATCCCCCCGCCACGAACCTCTCGGTATCGGCCGCCCTGCGTGGTGTCCTCATCCTGATGCCCGGCGAGTCCCCGGGAACCACACCTCGCCGCTATCACCTTCCATTCTACCTCGAGCTGTTCTCGTGAAATTTCATTATGAGCCAAAGTACCTTTGTCTCTTTCATCACGATATCGTTCATTCGAGACCGGCATGTTGACGACCTGGTGGGCATCCCAATTAACCCTTAATGATTATTTCAAAAAATATATTAGTTACATCGTAAATGAGTAATCGATCGCTATGATTCTCAATAAAGAGGGTATTCTGAGTTTCTTATGCCTTTTTGTTATGGTTGCATGCATAGTTGGATGTGGGTGTTCATCAACTCAAAATGCCCAGAGTTCTGTACAGAATACTCCTTCAGCCAGCACAACAACCTCACAACCCCTGAGCCCGGCACCAGCCCCGGTGACAGCCGGTATCACGCTGAAGCCAACAACCGCTCAGACTACCTTCATAACAACAACGGAAACTCCGAAGATCGACCTTTTGACGGTAACACTCAATTCTGCAGTGAAAAAAATTACTATCGGGGGCAGCAACCCGTTCCCAGGTAACATCTTTCTTGTATTGGATGTTGTCATACAAAATAATGATAAAAATCAAGGGTTCACCTATTCGGATTCTTCGTTCTCAATTTTTGATAAAATAAATAAAAGAAGGATTACTGCAATAACGTATAAAATTCCCAATGGATTGAATAATCCTTTAACATCAGGTATTATCCCTATAAAATCGAAACAATCCGGTCAAATTGTATTTGGCGTATTGGATAATTCAAGTTCCTATAAATTTTCGATAGTTGATTCAACTGGAACTGTACTTACATCGGTTGATAATATCAATGTGGCCTGAAAAGAATTTGCCTTTTTTCACTTAGATAGTGATTAAACACGGTATTTACAGAAAACAAACAGTGTGATAGCGGCCATAGCAGTCGGGAAACATCTGGACCCATTCCGAACCCAGCAGTTCACCCGCCTCACGTGGCGTCCTGATCCTGGTATCCGGCGAGTCCCCGGGAGACCTCGCAGCTATCACCTTCCTTCATTCTGATGCAGTTTAAGGTGTCGTTTCTTCAGGAGTTACCAAAACCATAATCACCTATAGCAACCCATAGTACACTATATGCCCCCCACCACCATCCAGCTCCAGCCCGAGGTGAAGGAGCACCTGGACCTCCTGAAGAAGCACCCGAGGGAGTCCTACAATGATGTCATCAAACGCCTTGTCGACACCAGGATCGACGAGGAGCCCCTCAGTGAAGAGGCCATCGAGGGAATAAAAGAGGCTCTTGAGGATATCAGGAAAGGCCGGCTCCATACTGAAGAGGAGATCAGGAAGGAATTCGGTGTTGAATGACCTTCTCGGTCGTCTACACCTCGCAGGCACGAAGGGATCTCAAACATCTCCCTCCAGAGATCGCGCAGAACTGTATCCGGTCAATCTCGAAGATCAAAGAAGATCCCTTCTCATACGTTAAGAAGTTGAAGGGCACGAAGCACGCACCCCTCTATTCCATCAGGATCGGTGAATATCGGGCCATCATGAGCATAGAAGAAGACCGGCTCATCGTATTCGTACTGGAGATCGGACATCGGAGCTCGATCTACCGAAAATACTGAGAGATTTGCAGACCTCCACTCCCATAACCATTTATCAGAAGAGACCCCATATCTCCTCACGAAACAGTGGACCGGTCATCCTCTTTTCGATGCATCATCATCCGGGCAGGGAATGGATCTGGTTCCCTGGAATGTGAATCTATGGAAACAGCAAGCTTTCAGAATCTGGCCCTCTCCCATGAGGTGCTGCGGGCCATCGGGGACCTCGGGTTTGAGGAGCCGACCCCCATCCAGTCCCTTGCCATCCCCGTCATCCGGTCGGGCAGGGACGTCATCGGCCAGGCCCATACCGGGACCGGGAAGACCGCGGCCTATGGCATCCCTCTCCTCGAGCGCATAGACCCGAGGAACCGGGCCGTCCAGGCCCTCGTCCTCTGCCCGACCAGGGAGCTCGCCATCCAGGTCTCGGAGGAGCTGACAAAGCTCGCCAAGTACCGGCGGGGGATCATCATCCTCCCGGTCTACGGCGGGCAGTCCATGGAGCGGCAGCTCTCGGTCCTCGGGCGGGGGGTCCAGGTGGTCATCGCGACCCCTGGCCGGCTCCTCGACCACCTCCGGCGGCGCACCATCTCGCTCGACATGGTGAAGTACGTGGTCCTCGACGAGGGGGACGTGATGCTCGACATGGGCTTCATCGAGGACATCGGGGCCATCCTCGCGAGGACGCCGAGGGGCAGGCAGACCGTCCTCTTCTCGGCAACCGTCCCCGACGCCATCCGGGACCTCTCCCGGCAGTACATGCGGGATCCGCAGCTCATCAGGGTCATCCACGAAAGGCTCACCGTGCCGGGCATCGAGCAGCGCTCCTTCCAGGTCACCGAGCAGGAGAAGCTCGACACCCTCACGAGGCTCCTCGAGGAGTTCAACCCGGAGCTCTCCCTCGTCTTTTGCAACACGAAGCGCCGAACTGATGCCCTCGCCCGGCGCCTCCGGGCCCGGGGGTACCTGGCCGAAAAGCTGAACGGGGACATGAGCCAGGGCCAGCGGGAGCGGGCAATGGCACGGTTCAGGAAGGGAGAGATTGCCATCCTCGTGGCCACCGATGTCGCAGCCCGCGGGATCGACGTCGAGGGGATCGACGCGGTCTTCAACTACGATGTGCCCAACGATCCCGAGTACTACGTCCACCGGGTCGGGCGGACCGCCCGTGCCGGGCGGCCAGGCCGGTCCTTCACCCTCGTCACCGGTATGGATGCCGGTAAGATCCGGGACATCCAGCGGTACGCGAACCTCCCCCTCGCCCCGGAGCGGGTCCGGGCGGCAGGGGAAGGCCGGGCGGGGGAACGTGACCGGCTCCTCGAGAGGGTGAAGCCCCTCCTCGCGGGGGACCTGGACCTGCCCCGGAGGAGGATCGAGGGGTGGATGGAGGAGGGGTACAGCTCCCTCGATATCGCCGCCTCCCTCCTGAAACTCGTGGAATCCCGGTGAGGCCCCGGGCTCCGGAGCCGGGGTTCACGCCGGCCCCGGGCGATACGGGAAATCAGGGATCCTGCCATGGGCCTCCATGCCCCCCCGTCAGCTTCTTGGGTTTGCGAGGGAAGTCTTTTCCGTGAATCCCGGTGCGGGGAGGCGGTGACCGATGCGGTGGCAGGGCTGGCCAAGGGTGAGGCTTCAGATCGACGGAGGGGATGCATCTCAGGGTTCCCCTGCCACATCAGGCGGGGTCGAGGCCATCGCCCCCCTCATTGTCTCCGCCTCGCGTTCGACGGACATCCCGGCCTTCTACGGCGACTGGTTCATGGAGAGGCTCCGGAGGGGCTATGCGAGCTGGATCAACCCGTGGAACGGGAGCACCCTGTACGTCTCCCTCGGGAAAGTCCGGGTCTTTGTCTTCTGGTCGAAGAACCCCGCCCCCTTCCTTCCGCATATCGCCGGGCTGGACCGCCGGGGATACCGCTCATACACCCTCTTCACCCTGAACGATTACGGCGCCGAGGGGCTGGAACCCGGTATCCCTCCCCTGGAGGAACGGATCGGGACCTTCCATTCCCTCTCCAGGATGACCGGGAAGGAGCGGATCGTCTGGCGATGTGACCCTCTCCTCCTCACCGGGACGCTAAACGTTGCCGGCCTCCTGGAGCGGGTCAGGACCATGGGGGATGCCATCGCCCCGTACACGGAACGCATGGTGATCTCCTTCATCGACATCGCGAAGTACCCGAAAGTGGCCCGAAACCTGGCAGGCCGGGGGTTCGGGGGGGTTCGTGAATTCACCCCCGCCGAGGAGGAGGAGTTCGCCGCCGGCCTCCGGGATCTGAACCGCTCCTGGGATCTCGTCATCACGGCCTGCGGGGAGAAACGGGACCTCTCCCGGTACGGGATCGGCCGGGGCCAGTGCATCTCGTTCGACCTCCTGGCCCGGGAGTTCTCCGATGACCCGTTCATCCGGGAGTTCCTGGGCGGGATCGAACCCGCGGCCCTCCCGGAGAGGGGGACCCTTCTCGGGACACCGCCATGGCTGAAGGACCCAGGGCAGCGGTCGGCCTGCGGCTGCGTCGTGGCAAAGGACATCGGGCAGTACGGGACCTGCCCTCACCTCTGCGCGTACTGCTATGCCAACCCGTCTCCGGAGACGGTGCGGCGGAGGTACGGGGCCTTCAGGGAACGGGCCGCACGGGGGATCTACGGGGACTCCATCGGTGGAGAGGACCCGTGCGGGAATGGGTTCGGGAAAAGAGAGGGCAGGGAGGTTATGCCTTGAGGAGGGCGAGGCACCGTTCAAGGGCATCAACGGCGATGTCCTCCATCTCGGGGACGAAGGTCCGGAGGGTGAGATTCATCTGGTACACCCCCGAGACAAAGGGAGCCCGGGGACCACCAATCCTGTCGCCCGTCACAAAGAAGTAGAGGATGAAGAGGTCGGTCAGGTTGTCCTCGTCGAGGGATGAGGAGGCCGATATGTACCCGCAGGCCTTCGCGGAGATCTTCTCCCCGAGGGCGGCCCGGATTTCGTGGGAGAGGGGGGAGAGGATCTCCGCCCCCGACCCGCCCTCCTCGCCGGCAAGGCGGTAGTGGGGCTGGATGACGACCTGGCAGGAGTCGGTCTCGTGCACGTACCGCATCCGCACGATGAAGGACATGAGGTACGAGATCCTCGGGGAGCCGGTGAGGATGCCGGAGGCCATCTCGAGGACATGCTGCTCTGCGTCGTGGAACCGGGGGGCGGGGATATCCCCGCCGTCGCTGGCCTTCCTGCAATCGCACTGGATCTCTCCATTCCCTGGCATCGGTACACCTGCAATAGATTACTTATCAATTTCTGTATATATAGATTTCTATGTATAAACACAGAACATTTTATAAAACATGACTTTATGCGTTCAATAAAGTATATACCATGTTAAAATGCTTTGAAATCTAAAAAGCTGCCTGAAAAATATAAAATCTCATAAATAATTACCTATCAGCAGCCTGATGATTTCTGGCTCCCGCTTTTTCCCCGGGTCATGGAAAGTATTTTAATAGAGGAACCAGTATTTGCCACCTCATGCCGTCGGAAACGCTGGATCATTCCTCCTGGAGGAGAGACCGGTCAAATTGGCACACCGCCGGGGCCTTCTTTCCCTGCGGAGGGAAGGGACGGGACCCTGGCAAAGGAGATCCCCCCAACCCAATGCCGGGCTCCGGGGCCCGGATATGCCGCCGGTTTCCCAGGCCGGAGGTTACGGAACCCTTTTAACCATCTCTCCTTATACTCTTACGCAAATCCATGTCACCGGAGAATGCGGAATGGCTTTGAGGGACGAGAAGTTCACGATACCGGAGGAGCTGATCATCGAGGATCTCGCCGGGCAGGACCGGAGGATCCGGCAGAATGCCCTCGACCTCCTGAACGTCATGACCTGGTACGACTGGGACCCGGCGAAGTTCATCGCCGCCGGCGGCGCCCAGGCCCTCATCGCCTGCCTCGACGACCCGGACGAGGAGGCCCGGCGCCTCGCCGCCTTCCTCATCGGCTATATCGGGGAGGCCTGCGGGGTGGAGAACACGGGCATCTCCGGCTCGGTCCCCCTCCTCATGAAGCTCTTTGACGGCTCCTCGGTTTCCCTCTCGAAGAAGCTTCTCTCCCGGAGCACGAGGAACCTCCGGGTGGCCGCAGGGAACACCCTCGTGAAGATCGGGGCGCCCGCCGTCGAGGCCCTCACCGTCGCCCTCCACAACCCGAACAAGGACGTCCGGTTCAATGCGGCCCGGGCCCTCGGGGAGATCCGGGACGTCCGGGCGGTGGAGCCCCTCCTCGACCTCCTCAGGGATCAGAACCGGACCGTCCGGCTCGCCTCCGCACGGTCCCTCGGGTTCATCCGGGATGCGCGGGCCGTGGAGCCCCTCTGCCATGCCCTCGGTGACCGGGCCAGGATGGTCAGGAATTACATCGCCTGGGCCCTCGGGGAGATCGGCGACGAGCGGGCGGTGCCGTACCTCCAGAAGGCGTACAAGCATGCCCTCATGGAGGGGGATCTCTCCGGGCAGTTCGCCATCAACGCTGCCCTCGAGGACATCGAGGGCGCGAAGTACCGGAAGTACAAGGAATAGCGGGCGATGGTCCTACCCTCCTTTCCATCCCTCCTCCCGCCCGTATTTTCTTTCCGCCTCTCCCCGCACCGTGTCCCATCACCCCGGGGACGCAGGGGCCCTGCACCCTTTCCAGGAGCCGGGCCGCCAGGTGAGGATGCACCATGACCCCATTGAAAACCATGCCCTTCGGGAAAAACGGGCCCGAGGTGACTATCACCGGTCTCGGGGGAGAGGGAGTCCTCCGCACCCGGGGGCAGCATGTAAGGGCCCGGCAGGTCATCGAGGAGGCCGCCTCCCAGGGGATCGGCTACTTCGACTCGGCCCGGGCCTACGAGGACAGCGAGCGGTACCTCGGGAGCTTCTGGGAGGAACGGCCTGAACAGAAGGCGAAGGTCTTCCAGACCTCCAAGACCGGCCGGCGGGACTATGCCGGCGCCTGGGCAGACCTCGAAACCTCCCTCGCGAACCTCCACACCTCCCGGCTTGACCTCTGGCAGATCCATGACCTGCGGACCTGGGAGGACGTGGAGACCCTCGAGGGGCCCTCGGGTGCCCTCGGGGCCTTCAGGGAGGCAAGGAAGCAGGGGAAGGCCGGGCGCATCGGTGTCACCGGCCACCATGACCCGGCAGTCCTCACCTACGCCGTGGAGAACTGGCCGGTGGACTCCGTCCTCCTGCCGGTGAACCCCGTCGAGGGGGTCCTGGGAGGATTCCTCGACGGGACCCTCCCCGCCGCCCGGGAGAAGGGGCTCGCCGTCATCGGGATGAAGGTCCTCGGGGCAGGGAACTACCTCGCCTCCCGGGCGGGCATCACCCCCGAGCTCCTCATCCGGTACGCCCTCTCCTGGCCGGTGACCCTCGTCATCGCCGGGTGCTCCAGCCCCCTCGAGGTCCTCACCCTTGCCTCCCTCGGGAGGGACTTCGTCCCGCTTCCCGACGGGGAGGCCCGGGCGCTTGAGGAGCGGTTCGCGCCCCATGCGAGGGAACTCGCCTACTACCGCGGCGTACTCTGATCCGGATCCGGAGACCGTCCGCGGGAGACCTCCCGGTCCTCCTTTATCCCGCGGACCCGGATGAGGGCATTCACCGCCACCTGCCGCACCGCCGGGCTCGGGTCGGCCTCCGCGGCCTTCGCCAGGGCCTCCTCGCCGCCGGAGGACCCGAGCTCCCCCAGGGAGATGGCCGCCTGGGCCCGCACGGTCTCGCTTCCGTCACGGAGGGCGACGATGAGGTGATCGATGGCCCGGGGGTTTCGCATTTCCCCGAGGGCGATGGCCGAGAGCACCCGGATTTCCTCGTCGGGGTCCCGGAGCGCCCCGAGGATCTCGTCAAGGGCCGGGTCCCCGATATCTGCGAGGATGTCCGCTATCTTCACCCTCGTCAGGCCGTCCTTCTCCCTGAAGGCACGGACGAGAGGGAGGACCGCGGGCCTCCCGATTTCCCCGAGGGCGACGGAGGCGACCAGGTGGACCTGATGCTCCTCCTCCCTCACGGCCTGGACGAGGGCAGGGACCGCTGCCTCCCCCATGCCGACGAGGGCGTCCAGGATTTCGGTCATGGTGTCGGGGTCGGCGCCCTTCAGCGCCGCGATGAGCCCCTGGATCTCGCCCCTCTGCACCATTCCCGCGATATCGGGCCGCCGTTCCGTCCCTTCTGCCATCCGGACCTCCCTGAGGGAGGATGATACGAGGGCGGATGAGAAATACCATGTGGTTCTGTCAGGGAAAAAGGGAGCCGGAGCATTCTGCTGCGGTTACCTCTTCTTCATCCCCCGCAGGACCAGAATGACCTCCCCGATGTCCGGCACGCTGTGGATTGGGTAGATCTTCACGAAGGCGACGTCCCGGTTCTCGTCGACGATGACGTTCGCCCGCTCGGAAAAGCCGTTTGCCTCCCGGAAGAGGCCATACCGCTGCGCCACGACCCCGTGGGGCCAGAAGTCGCAGAGGAGCCGGGTCCGGGTGATCCCGAGACTCTTTGCCCAGGCCCGCTTGCAGGGCATGGAATCCACGGAGATCCCTACGGGGAGGGTGTTCTCGGCCTCGAGGGCCTCCCGGTTCCCCTCGAGGGACTGCATCTGCGCGGCGCAGAACTCCGTCCAGGCGAGGGGGTGGAAGGAGAGGAGGAGGCGCCTCCCCTCGTTCTCGTAGAGGTCGAAGGTCTCGTCCTGCTGGTCCTTGAGGGAGAAGTTCGGGGCCGGCTCGCCCGGCCGGATCATGAGCGGCTGGTCCATCAGGTCACCCTGCTGATCCCCATCGAACTCATCAGATAAGAGCTTTCGCCTCAGCCGCAAATTCCGGTAAATGAAGGCCGATGGCCCCGCCCCACTCCTGCCCCACCGGAGTCTCGATGGGCCGGGATCTCGTCCTCTCCCGCAGTCACGTCATGCCCCGGTTGCCCTTTTTGCGAGGAGCGCCTCCTTCACGGCCTCCGCGTGGCCCTTCACGCTCACCCTCCGCCACACCTCGACGATCTTCCCTTCGGGGTCGATGAGGAAGGTGTCCCGGGATGTGCCGAGGATCTCCTTCCCGAAGAGGGTCTTCGGTTTCCACGCCCCGTAGGCCCCGATGACCGCGTGGGAGGGATCGGAGAGGAGGAGCACGGTGAGGTCATGCTTCTCCGCGAACTTCACGTGGCTCTCCGGTGAATCGGTGGAGACGCCGAAGACCCGGGCCCCGAAAGTCGCGAACTCCTCGAGGGCCCGCGAGAACTGGATGGCCTCGAGGGTGCAGCCCGGGGTGTTGTCCCGGGGATAGAAGTAGAGGACCACCCACTTTCCGCGGAAGTGCTCCAGGCAGACCTCCCTGCCCCCCGCATCCGGTAAACAGAAGGAGGGGGCGGGCTTACCGACGAAGGGATCGATATCCTGTTCCATGAGGATCAGGATGGGATGATCCTGAAGGGCTTTAAGGATTCCCTCTATCCGGCAAAAACAAGAAGGAGCAGATACCCCCGGGCGGATTCGAACCGCCGTCGCCGGCTCCAAAGGCCTGCATGATTGACCACTACACCACGGGGGTTCATTAGATCTTCATACCCCCATGGCTTTAAGGAATAGGTGGACAGGATAACCCGTCCTTCCGACACTGCCGGAAGACCGCCGATTCGGCGTCATTGCGACTCTGTCGCAAAACGGGTATTCCCCTCACTGCGACCCTGTCGAAGACGGCTCATCGCCGCCTTGCGACTCCGTCGCAAGACGCCGATTCCTCTCCTCCCTCCTTCGTCGGGAGTCAAAGAATCGTCGTAATTACGAATATTTTCGTAATTAAGGCAAGTATCATATCCTTTTGCGCCAATAAG
>DATKMC010000044.1:0-58144 GCA_035542115.1 Methanomicrobiales archaeon
GAGCACCATCTTCAGGCCGACCTCCCGCCGTCGTTCATGATTAAATGCGAGGGGTGAGATTTGAACTCACGAACCCCTACGAGAATGGACCCTGAATCCATCGCCTTTGACCTGGCTTGGCAACCCTCGCGCAGCTACACCGTTCGGTGAGAAACGTCATAAAGATAGTGATACCGGCCCGTCGACGATGGATCTGCCTCCTCCGTGCATCGGGAACCTGTGGAATTTTTCCGGCGGTTCCGGGTGGTGAGGTCTCGGAGATATCGCTACCCCCGTCGCATCGGTCCTCCGATGAATCCTGCCCCGTATTCAGAGATACTTCCTGAGCCACCTGATTGCCTCTCCCGCCGCGGCGCTCACGTACGGGTCCTGGTCATAGAGCTCGATGTGGTTGTGGGTCTCGATCCAGACGAACTCCTTCGGCTCGAGGGCAGCGTCGTAGGCCGCCTGGGCGAACTCGGGGAGGAGGGCGGTGTCCATGGTCCCGTGGATGAAGAGGAGCGGCGTCGGGGCGACGAGAGGGGCGTGCACGATGGAGTTGTACAGGAAGTACGGCTCGAGGGATGCAACGGTCATCTTCTCGGACCAGTTCGGGGCATCCGATTTGTAGGTGCGGTCATAGTAGGAATACGCCTCCTCGAGAGGCATCACCGCGAGCGGGATCTCACGGGTGAACCCCTTCGAGATGGTGGGGATGTACTGCACCTCGCCGGTTCGGTACTCCTTCATCACGATCTCGTTGATCTGCTCCCGGAACTTTGCGAACCCGTCCACGCCCATAAATCGTTGGAACGTCCCGCCGATACTATACCCGCCGGCGATGGCCACCACCGCCTTCACCTTCCGGTGCCGGGCAGCGGTTGACACAGCGAACCCGCCTCCCATGCAGACCCCGACGATGCCGATCCGTGCGGGGTCGATATCGCCCCGGGTGGAAAGGTAGGTGACCGCAATCGCGAAGTCCGCGATAACCCGGTTGGGATCGTAATGGGCCCGGGGCTCTCCCCCGCTCTCGCCAAAGGATCGGGGATCGAAGGTGAGAACGGTGAAACCCGCGTCCGAGATCCGCTCGGCGTAGTGGGGGAGAGTCTGCTCCTTGACGCTGCTGATCGGGCCGCACATGACGATCCCGGGCGTCCGCTCCCCCTCCTTTGTACCGGGAGGCCGGTAGAGGTGGCCCGCGAGATCGGCCCCGGCGCCCGGGAAACTGACGGCAATCCTGCGACGGGGGTCTGCCTTCAGGAGGTCCTTCGGGTCAGGGGGCAGGAAATGGGATGCATCGGCAGGCTCGGCCATTGATGTCGGCCGGATCCGGATCATTTTCACTGAACCCATACAGGATCACTTCTCCATGACCCGCGGGTGGAAAGAAAAACCTTTCCGGGATGGTGAAAATTTGAAAGGAGGTCGGTTTCTTGCTGACCTTACCTCCTCGCACCCGCCAGATGGCGGTCGCTCGAAGTCGGGTCCTGATAGACCCTCGCTCCTCGCACCCCGCCTGACGGCGGGTCGCTCGAGCTCGGTTTCTCGCGACTTCGTCGCTCAAAACCTCGCTTCACCAAAACCGATGCGTCCTGATAAAGTTCCGCTCGGCCTTCAGGATCTCCCGGTAGAAGGCGTCGCCCTCAGTCATGGTCGCGAGGATCCGGGAGGCGATCTCGGGCCCCACCCCCCGCCCGGCAAGCGCGATGACCGCCTTTTTCCCCGACGAGAGGACGATGTTTGCATTTCGGAGGAGCCGGGCCTGGACGGCCTTCTCCTCCTCGGTCGCGGGCTTCTTCCGCAGCACGACGGTGCACAGGTCCTCCTCGTAGGGCTTCACCGCCGCGATGAGCCCTGCACCGCAGGTCGGGCACCGGGGCCGGTCCGGCACCCGGGCGACGGAGGTCTTCGCATGCCATTTCCTGCAATGGGCACAGCACAGGACTATCTCTTCGCGGTCGAGGCGCTGGCGGAGGGTGGCAAGCACCGCCTGGTCGGCAAGCGGCGGCGGGATCATGTCTCTCGATGAGAAGATACCTTCGCGGCCGAGGATGGTGAGCGGCCCGGTCGCAACGGACACCTCGCCGGTCTGGATCGAGGAGAGGATGCTCGACGCCCCGGGGACATCCATGTACCTCGTGAAGAGCTCGCGGTAGGCCTCCTCCTGGATGACCGTGCCCTCGAAGAGGTCGAGGAGACGGTAGATGCTGAACCGCTCGTAGTCCGCGTCCACGTCGATGGCACCGAACTTCTTCGCCACCTGCACGAGCTTCCACCTGAAGAGGGAGGTCCGCTTCAGGGCAAGGGCAAGGATACCGTTCAGATGGGCGGGGTCGGTGGAGAGGAGGACTTCCTTCACCTGCGGGGGCCCGACGGTAGCCGGCAGCCGGAGGAGGAACCGGTACGCACCGACCTCGATGCCGACGGTGGTCCCGTGCCGTGCCGAGAGGAGAATGGAAAGGACCCGGGCAAGGGCCTCGTTCGCCTTGTGGCCGCCGCAGATGTTCACCACCACCCCTTCGTCGGAGGACTCGAGGGTGATCAGGTGGTCGTCGGGAATCCGGTCCTTCACCCGGTCCATCCGGGCGAGGAAGCCCTGCGAAAATCCGACAGCCCTGTGGCTGGCAGGGTACCGGGAGAAGTCCCGCTCGCGGCGGAGCCTCCCCACCTCGTGGGCAACCTCGAAGGGGACCGGTATCTGTTCGCCTTCCCACGACGGGAGCTCTCCCTTGGCCTTCTTCGCCGGTTCCACGGTGATCCGGTCCCCCTCCATGTCGAGGATCCGCCAGAGCTGCCCCTTCGCGATGAAGACCGCGCCCGTGTACGCCCACCCGACGACGAAGGACTCATCCAGTGTCGCAACCGTCCGCCGGGTGACCATGTCGAAGACCCGGATCTTCTTCTCGTCGTGGATCATCGAGAGGTTGAGGGAGAGGTACTTCCGGGTCCGGCCCGTCCTCCTGATGAGTTCACCGTCGATCCGGATCAGCCGGTGCGTGGCCATCTGCTCGCACACCCGGTCGAGGAGCAGGCCGGGGTCCGGGAAGCATCCCGATCGCGAGAGGATGGCGAGCGCCTTCGCCCGGGTGATCTCCCCGTACTCGACCGCCATGGCCGCCACCTGGTTTGCGAGGGTGTCGGCAGCCCCGATGTGCGGGACCACGGGCTCGACCCGGTTCTCCTTTGCCATCCGGGCGATGACCATGGACTCGAGGGTGTCGTCGAAGCCCGTGGTGAGTATGGTGCCACGGGAAATGGTGTTGAGCTGGTGACCCGCCCGGCCGACCCGCTGCACGAGGCGGGACACCTCCCGCGGGGAGCCGAACTGGATGACATGCTCCACCCGACCGATGTCGATCCCGAGCTCCATCGAGGAGGTGCAGATGAGGGTGTGGATCTCGCCCTTCTTGAACCGTTCCTCGGCATCGACCCGCACCTCCTTCGAGAGGGAGCCGTGATGGACCTCGACGTCGCCCGTCTCGTAGAGCTGGTGCCCGAGGGCCTCGGCGGTGACCCGGGTGTTCACGAACACGAGGGAGGAGCCCTTCCCGCCGATGCACCGCCCGACGTACCGCGCCTGGCCGGCGAAGTCCTCGCCGGCATAGCGGACCCCGATCTCGAGATGCGGGGTGACCGGGATCTCGACCACCCGGGAAGGACGGTCACCGCAGAGGAAGGACGCGACATCCCCGGGATTACCCACCGTCGCAGACAGGCCGATCCGCTGGAAGTCCCCCGCGTACACCGCCAGGCGTTCGAGGGCTACGGAGAGCTGGGCTCCCCGCTTCGATCCTGCGAGCTCGTGGATCTCGTCAACGACGACGTGCCTGACATGGGCAAGGTGCTTCCGGAGCACCTTCCCCATGAATATGGCCTGGAGGGTTTCCGGGGTGGTGATCAGGAGGTGCGGCGGATGGAGTGCCTGCTTCCGCCGCTCGTGCATGGGGGTGTCCCCGTGCCTGACCCCGACGGTGATGCCGAGCTCCCTGCACCACCACTCCATCCTCTGCAGGATGTCACGGTTCAGCGAACGAAGCGGCGTGATGTAGATGGCCCGGAACCCCGGCCCCTCTTCCCGGACCAGCCGGTCGAAGACCGGGAGCATCGCCGACTCGGTCTTCCCCGAGCCCGTGGGGGCGATGAGGACCAGGTGCCTGCCGGCGAGGAGCGGGGGGATGGCGGCGGCCTGCGGCTCGGAGAGGTCCTTCCAGCCCCGCTTTGCGACGACCGACCGCACCCTCACGTCGAGGAGGGAGAGGGCGTCACTCCCCGGCGAGGGAGCCGAGGAGCCCGAGGTAGGTTCCATCGGTGAGAAACACCTCCGCGTTCGGGAAGTCCATGCACTTCGAGAGGGGGCCGAGACCGCTCTCCTTCATCCCCGTGAGGTCGAAACCGGTAAACTCGTTGAAGGCCGGCATCACGAGGATCCGGGTAGGGCATGGGTTACCATTCCCCGGGTAATACTCTCTGCCGCTCCTTTTCATTTCCCGGCTTCTCGCGGTCTTTCCCGTTGCCCCACCCGCCGCCCCCTTTTCCACCCCTTTTCCTTCCCCGGCGATGCCGAGGCAGCCTTCGTCTACCGACGTGAGGAGGTAGGCACGGTCCCGGAGGGCGCAGCCCACTTCGTCGCGCAGCGAGACCATCGGGTGGTGGTGCCCGATGACGAGGAGGTGCCCGAGGAGGGCCGGGTCGGGGTAGGTGTGCCCGTGGAGGTATCCCACCCCGTCGATGAGAGCCCCTTTCATCGGGAGGAGCTCCCCCTCCTGCAGGAACCGCTCGATGCCGCCGTCATGGTTGCCCGGGGCTACCTTAAGGGGTGCCCGCGACCGTATCTCCTGGAGGAGGCCGGGGATCTCGTAGTATTCCTGCCGGCTCGTCAGGGGCACCGAGTGCTTCACGTCCCCGAGGAGGAGGACGAGGTCGGGCCTCCCCTCGGCGATGCAGGCGAGGACCCGGTCGAGCCTTCCCCTGCCCTGGCTCGGGATGTGGATCCCATGGGTGTCGAGGTCGGACTCGATCCCGATGTGGAGGTCGGCGATGACGAGGACGCGCAGGGTGTTCTCCACGACGAGGGCGGGCCCGTGGGGGAGGAAGTGGAGGGCCATGGGGCTACGCCAGCCTGAGGGTGCCCTTCCGGGGCGCGTAGCATTCTCCCTCGTCGAGGAGCTCCTTCACCGCGCCCGTCCCGGCCTCAGGGCCGATGCCGTGCCGGCCGAGCTCCGCGAGGACCTCTTCGAGGGGGATCGCCTCCTTCGGCCGGGCGGCGAGGAAGGCGAGTACGAGGGCCTTCGGGTCATCCTGCGGGACCCCCGGCTTCGCTGCCTGCGGGGCAGGGGTGACCGAGGCGAGGGCCGTGTCGATCATATCGGCCAGCTCCGCAAGGAAGGCCGGGGTGACCCGGTAGTGGAAGATTACCTGTAAAAGTACAGGGTCCTCCACCGCCCCGGCGAGGGCTGCGCCCAGACGTTCGAGTCGGCCGAGAGTCGCCTCCGCCGTGGCAAGGATCCAGGTGTCCCGCGCGGCCCGGTCCACCACGGCGACGGCCTCGGGGAAGAGGACCACCCCCCGTACAGGTCCCCGCGAGGAAAGGACGGGGGAGGCCGTGACGGAGACAAAGGCCGGGGGCTCAAGCTTCGCGAGGGCCCCGGTCACCTCGGGCCGGTGCCACCCGCTCGAGAGGGGGAAGGCCCCCGTCGGGTCGGCGACCCGGGCATGGAGGTAGTCCCCGCCCTTCCCCTCCAGCTCGGTGAGGGCCCCGGCGATGGTCACCCTCCGGGGGACGAGGCCCGTGGGGGTGAGGAGGGCAGGGCGGCCCCCGTCCCCGGCCCCCGGGACCACGAGGTCCGAGCGATCCAGCTCGCCTGCAAAGAGATACCCCACCTTCTTCTCCATGTCACGTCACCTCTGTCCGCGGGTATCAGCGGATGAAGGGTCTCCTCATCTCTCCCAGCTGAATACCTTCACCATGCGCACCTGAAAGTATAATTATCATTTCCCATCACAATGATACCTGTAGACCGGGAAGACCGGCCCGGCGAAGGGGTGCCCGACGGGGGTCCGGGGGACGCCCGGCGGCCCTCACGCACATTGTGCATAGATCTCTCCCCTCACGCCGCTTATACTGATCGCCCGAAGGGGGAACCAGGCTCGATGGAGGAGAACCACACCATCTGGATCGAGAAGTACCGCCCCGCGAAGCTCGCCGACATGGTAGGACAGGAGGAGATCGTGGAGCGGCTCCAGTCCTATGTTCAAAGCGGATCCATGCCCCACCTCCTCTTCACGGGGAGCGCCGGGGTAGGGAAGACCACGGCGGCGGTGGCCCTCGCAAAGGAGTTCTTCGGGGAGACCTGGCACACGAACTTCAGGGAGCTGAACGCCTCCGACGAGCGCGGCATAGACGTGGTCCGGAACCAGATCAAGCAGTTCGCCCGGACCTCCCCCCTCGAGGGGGCCTCCTTCAAGATCCTCTTCCTCGACGAGGCCGATGCCCTCACCCCCGATGCCCAGGCCGCCCTCCGGCGTACCATGGAGAGCTACGCGGCCAGCTGCCGGTTCATCCTCTCATGCAACTACTCCTCGAAGATCATCGACCCAATCCAGAGCCGGTGCGCCATCTACCGGTTCAGGCCCCTCGACCGGGAGGCCATCGCCGAGGAGATACGCCGGATCGCGGGCCGCGAGAAGCTCAGCGTCTCGGATGGTGCCCTGGACGCCATCGTGTACATCGCCCAGGGGGACATGCGGAAGGCGATAAACGCCCTCCAGGGGGCGGCCATCCTCTCCTCCTCCATCGAGGAGAAGATGGTGTACGAGATCACGGCGAGCGCCCGGCCCGAGGAGATCAGGGAGCTCCTGGACCTCTCCCTCGGGGGCGACTTCGAGGGTGCGGACCGGGTCCTCGACCGGCTCCTCAGGGAGCGGGGGATCGCCCCCGCCGAGCTCCTCGGGCAGTGCTACCGGGCCCTCGTCGCCCGTAAGATGGACCCCGCCCTCAAGGTCTGCCTCATCGATGCCCTCGGGGAGACCGACTTCCGGCTCTCGGAGGGGGCGGACAGCGAGATCCAGATGGAGGCCCTCGTCGCCCGGTTCGTGCTCGCGGCGCAGGGAAGGCGGTGACCATGGCGAAGGGGGCGGCACGGGAGGAGCAGGTCCAGGCCGAGGTGACGGATGTCGCGGCCGAATGGCGCCGGTTCCTCGTCAGGCGGTACAACCACCAGCTCGCCGAGCTACAGAGGGAGTACCCCCATAACCGGTCCCTGTACATCGACTACCGGACCATTCTCCCCCAGAAACTCGCCGATGCCGTCCTCGAGACCCCCGGGAAGGTCATCGAGGACATCCGGGATGCCCTCGTCCAGCACAAGACCATCGACGAGAAGGAGCGGGACCGGGTGAACATCCGGTTCACGAACCTCCTCGTGAAGACTCCCATCCGGGACATCCGGGCCGACCAGATGAACAAGTTCCTCACCGTGGAGGGGATCCTCAGGAAGACGACGGAGGTCCGGCCCCGGATCGTCGAGGCGGCCCTCCGGTGCACCTCCTGCGGGAAGATCACCACCATCCCCCAGGCTTACGGAAAGTTCCAGGAGCCGGAGTTCTGCCCGAGCTGCGAGAAGAAGGCGCGGATGGATCTGGTCGCCTCCCGGTCCCGGTTCACCGACTCCCAGAAGCTCAGGATCCAGGAGTCCCCCGAGGGGCTCCGGGGCGGGGAGCAGCCACAGACCATGGACGTGGACGTCACCGACGACCTCACGGGGAAGGTCGCGCCCGGGGACCGGGTGGCCATCAACGGGATCCTCCGGACCATCCAGCGGGTTACCGCCGGGGTGAAGGGGACCCTCTTTGACATCTACCTCGAGTGCAACTCCATCGAGATCTCGGAGAAGGAGTTCGAGGAGGTCTCCATCTCCGAGGAGGACGAGAAGATGATCCTTGGCCTCTCGAAGGATCCCCAGCTCCTTCGGAAGATCATCCGGTCCATCGCCCCCACCATCTACGGGAACGAGGACGTGAAGGAGGCGGTCGCGCTCCAGCTCTTCGGCGGCATCCCAAAGGAGATGCCCGACGGGTCCCACCTCCGGGGGGACATCCACATGCTCCTCGTGGGCGACCCGGGGATCGCGAAGTCCCAGATCCTCCGCTACGTGGTCACCCTCTCCCCACGGGGTATCTACACGAGCGGGAAATCATCGACAGCCGCAGGGCTCACGGCAACCGCTGTGAAGGACGAGTTCGGGGACGGGCGCTGGACCCTCGAGGCAGGGGCGCTCGTGCTTGCCGATATGGGGATAGCCGCGGTTGACGAGATGGACAAGATGCGGGCCGAGGACCGCACGGCCCTCCACGAGGCGATGGAGCAGCAGTCCATCTCGGTGGCGAAGGCCGGCATCACGGCGATGCTTCGCTGCCGGTGCGCCCTCCTCGGGGCGGCAAACCCGAAGCTCGGGCGGTTCGATGCCTACACCCCCATCTCCGAACAGATCAACATGCCGGCTGCCCTCCTTTCCCGGTTCGACCTGATCTTCGTGATGCAGGACCAGCCGGACCCCAAAAGGGACGAGGCCATCGCCGAGCACATCCTGAAGACCCACCGGGTCGGGGAGCTCATCGTCCAGCACGGTAAGAAGCCCATTCCCGGCGTGGACGACGAGTTCATCAAGCAGCAGCTCTCGCCGGTCACCCCGGACATCCCGCCCGCCCTCATGCGGAAGTACGTCGCGTACGCGAAACGGACCTGCTACCCCATCCTTTCAGACGAGGCGAAGGAGGCCCTCGAGGCTTACTACCTGAAGCTCCGGGGCCTCGCCGATGCGAACAAACCCGTCCCGGTCACCGCCCGGCAGATCGAGGCCCTCGTCCGGCTCGGGGAGGCAGGCGCCCGGATCCGGCTCTCGGACTCCATCGACCTCTCCGACGCGCAGCGGGTGGTCCACATCGTGGACACCTGCCTCAGGCAGGTCGCCTATGATGCCGAGACCGGGTCCTTTGATATCGACAAGCTCGTGACCGGCGTCCCCAAGTCACAGCGGGACATCATCCGGTCCATCAAGGAGGTCATCCGGGACCTGGGCGGCGAGAGCCGGGAGGCGAGGATCGACCAGGTAATCGAAATCGTGGCGAATCAGGGCTTCACGAAAGACAGGGTAGAAAAAATGATTGAAATGCTCATTAACCAAGGAGAGGCTTTACAACCTCGCTATGGATTGATTAAACTTATTGGAATGTGAAAGAATGGGACATCAAATTTTCAAGGATTATGAAATTCGATGCATTCACTGTAGATTTTTTACATCTGATCCCTCAAAATGGGGGGATAATTGTCCGGTATGCGATGAAGCGCTACCCAGAATCGAAATAAGGAAGAGAAGATTTGTCCCATCGAATCGAAGAACAAGAGAAGAATCAACCTGTCTAAAATGTCAGATGGAATTTTCTGAACATGATGAATATCGGAATGTAATGTATCGGAACTCAGAAGATGGAGAAATATTAGAACGTGATAGAAAACGGATTTGCGCTGACTGTTATGCAAGTCTGGATCCGGATTTCGAATGATCCCTTGGCAGCTTGTTGAAGTAATGGATACATTCAATTATTCTCTCTAGGAAGGATTGTTGATGATCACAGACCGCGAACGCGCCGCCTTCGAGGCGGGGATCAAGCTCGGGGCCCTCTACCACCAGTGGGTGGGGGCGCCGGTTTCCGTGGCCACGGCGGAGAGCCTGGAGAGGGCCATCGGGGAGAGCGTCGGGCTCCAGCCCGCCGTGGAGCAGGTGAAGGTGAGTCTGGACCGGGACCTCATGTCCCCGAACGCCTTCGGGTACAGCGAGGTTGCCGGGCTCATGTTCGACGTGGAGCTCATCACCCGCGTGGGAAAAGCCCGGTGCACCGCCACGCTCAGCCGGATGGAAGACTACCCGCTCATGAGCCTGGTGGCCTGTGACGAAGCCCCTCCTGGTTCCCGTCACCGATGACCATATCCACATCGACCCGGTGAACGGGCGCGGTCTCGGGGCGGCAAAGGACTTCCACCGGGCGGGCGGGACCCACCTCTTCCTCGTCTCGAAGCCCTCATGGTCCTTCGGGATTACGCCGGCGAAGGGAAAGGACTTTCTCCCCGTGTTCGAGAAGACCCTCTCCATCGCCCGGGACATCAGGGGGCTGGGCCTCGTGGTATTCCCCGTCCTCGGGGTCCACCCCGCCGAGATAACACGGCTCTCCGGGGGGATGGACCTCGCGAGGGTGGAGGAGGTCATGAAGGCGGGGCTCGACGTGGCGGCACGGTTCGTCGCCCGGGGGGAGGCTGTTGCGCTCAAGAGCGGGCGGCCCCACTACGAGGTGGCCCCGGAGCTGCTCGAGGCTTCGAACCGGGTCCTCAGGCACGCCCTGACCCTCGGCCGGGAATATGGCTGCGCCGTACAGCTCCATGCCGAAGGCGGGCCGTGCGCCGATGTCCCGGCGATGGCCCGGGAGGCCGGCCTCGACCCCGGGAGGGTGGTGAAGCACTTCGCGACCCCCGAGACCCCCCTCGTCCCCTCCCTCATCGCACGGCACGAGGCCATCCCGGCCCTCGCCCGGGCGGGCCGGGGCTTCATGATGGAGAGCGACTATATTGACGAGAACTCCCGGCCCGGGTCGGTCATCGGGCCGAAGTCCGTCCCCCGGTTCACCCGCAAGCTCCTCGAGTCGGGGGACCTGTCAGAAGAGGCGGCGCACCGGATCCACGTGGAGACCCCGTCCCGCACCTATGGCGTGGAGATCCGGCTCCCGTAAGGCATCACCGGAGACCCCGTCCCGCCCTCTGCGGGGCCATAAAACTCATTCATCCCGAACTCGCCGGGGAGATCCGCCATTCCTGCTCCTCGGATCATCTTTTTCACCTGCGGGGATGCAGGAGTACGTGATGTTCCTGAAGGTCCACAGGACCCCGGACGGGGAGATCGTCGCGGTCTGCGACCGGGAGCTGCTGAATACCACCCTCGTCCACCGGGACGTAGAGGTCCGGATCGCGGAAGGCTTCTACGGGAATACCCCCGCCTCTGAGGAGGAGGTCCGGGCCGCCCTCGCCGCGGCCTCGAACGCGAACCTCTTCGGCCGGCGCACGGTGGAGGTCGCCGTCGCCTGCGGGGCTGTGGACCGGGGGTGCGTCGTCCTCGTCGGCGGCGTCCCCCATGCCCAGGTCTTCAGGTTATAGGGCATTATGAGCATCCGGGAGTCCATCTGTCCCCTCTGCGGTGAGCCGTCGGAGGGGGACCTCTGCGGGAGGTGCAGGGCGGGCCGGACCCGGTGGATGGAGGTCTCCCCCCGGGCCGAGTGCATCACCTGCCCGACCTGCGGGTCCCGGAAGGCAGGGGCTGCCTGGCAGGACTCGCCGGTCCCCCGGGACGAGCTCGCGAGAGAGCTCGCCATCCGGGCGGTGAGGCTCGCACCCGAGGTCCGGGAAACGGAGTTCAGGGTTGATCTTTGGGAGAAGAGCCCGAACCGGACCATCGCCACGGTCCGGGTCAGGGCGAAGCTCTTCGGCATCCACGTCGAGGATGAGGCCCGGGTCGAGATCCTCTGGCGGGGTGAGACCTGCGACCGGTGCAGCCGGATCTCGGGGGGTTACTTCGAGGGTGTGGTCCAGGTGCGGGCCGACGGCCGGGCCATCTCCCCCCGGGAACGGGAGGTCGCCGCCCGGATCGCCTCGGAGGTGGAGGAGCGGCTCCTGGAGAGGGGGGCCCGGCTCTCCTTCATCTCGAGGATGACCGAGGAGGAGGGCCTGGACATCATCGTCGGGGAGAATGCCATGGGGGAGGAGATCGCCCGGGAGGTCACGGGGGCCCTCGGGGGGAGGTACACCGTCCACACGAAGCTCGCCGGCGAGAAGGACGGGAGGCGGGTCTACCGCATCACCTATTCGGTCCGGCTCCCGAGGCTCCAGAAGGGGGACGTCATCGAGGCGGACGGGGAGTACCTCGAGGTCCGCGAGACGGGGAAGCGCCAGCTGAAGGTTTTCCGCCTGGGCACCGGCGGGACGACCGGCATCCCCCACGATACCCCGTGCCGGCTCGTCGGGAACGTGAGGGAGGCGGTGCCGGCCCTCATCGCCTTTACCGAGGCAGGGGTCGCGGGCATTCTCGACCCGGGGACCTTCGCGACCCGGGAGGTGCGGGTGCCCGGCTGGGTGAAGGCACCGGCAGGCTCCCGGATCCGGGTGCTCCCCGACCGGGCGGCGGACCGGCTCGTCATCGTGGGGTAAGGGATGCGGGTAAAGAGGGTGAGCCCGGGGGACCTCCCGGCCATCGCCGGGCAGGAATGGGTGGACCCTGCCCGGAGGGCCGTGGTCATGGGCGGGGTTGCGTACGTCCCCGTGAAGGAAGGGGAGCCCTGCGAGCTGGAAATTCCCGAGCGGAGGCTGTACCGGGGGAGAGGGTACCAGCTCCTGGGGGATGTCGTGCTCCTCCACGGGCACCGCCCGACCCTGGAGGAGGCGGCTGAGATCGAAGGGTGGCTCCATCCTCGGGGCATCCTCTGGGTCAGGGGCGTCGCCGGGGCAAAGAGGATACCCCTCGTCGAGGTCATCTCGGGGACCCCGGGCGAGGTCTGCCACCACGAGTTCGGCTGCCGCTTCACCCTCGATCCCGCGAGGGTCATGTACGCCATGGGAAACCTCTCCGAGCGTCACCGGCTCGCGGGACTCGCGGGGAAGGCGGGAACGGAACGGATCGGGGACCTCTTCGCGGGTATCGGGTACTTCACCATTCCTCTCGCCCGGGAGGGCTGCCGGGTGCATGCCATGGAGATCTCGCCCGTGGCCTTCGGCTATCTCGCCCGGAACGTCCGGGACAACGGGGTCGCGGGCCTGGTCGAGGCTGAGTGCGGGGACTGCCGGCACCTCCTGAAGGGGACCTACGACCGGCTCATCCTCGGGCACTTCGACGCCCCCCTCTACCTCGCCGACGCCCTCGCCCATGCCCGGACCGGGACCGTCCTCCACGTCCACACCCTCCACGACGAGGCAGACCGGATTTCCTCCCTGGCCCGGGAGGCAGGGTTTACCGCGTCCGTCACCACGCGAAGGGTAAAGAGTTATGCTCCCCATGTAATGCATAGAGTGCAGGACGTGGCTCTCTCGTGACCCGGAAGACCCTTCTCGGCAAGGTCATCGCCCTCGGCGTGACCGGATCCATCGCCGCCGTCGAGGCGGTGGGGCTCGCCCACTCTCTCCGGCGGAGGGGGGCGGAGGTGCAGGCCGTCATGAGCCCGGCCGCCGCCCGGATCCTCCACCCCGGAGCCCTCACCTATGCCACCGGCCGGCCGGCTATCACCGAAATCACCGGGATGGTGGAGCACGTGGAGTTCTGCGGGGAGGGGGGGGAGGCCGACCTCCTCCTCGTCGCCCCGTGCACGGCCAACACCCTGGGGAAGATCGCCCTCGGGATCGACGACACCCCGGTGACCACCTTTGCCACCACCGCCATCGGCCGGGGAATGCCCGTCATCCTCGCCCCTGCCATGCATGCCTCCATGTTCCGGCACCCGGCCATCGCGGGGCACCTGGAGGTGCTCGCGGGCTGGGGGATCGACGTCATCGACCCCCGCATCGAGGAGGGGAAGGCGAAGATCGCCACGCCGGAGTCCATCGTCCTCCATGTCGAGCGCGCCCTCGGGGGGCGGCCCCTCGAGGGAAAGAGGGTGCTCGTCACGGGCGGGCCCTGCGCCGAGCCCGTGGACGACGTCCGGATCCTCACCACCCGGTCGTCGGGGAGAATGGGGCGGGAGATGGCCCTCGAGGCCTTCCGACTCGGGGCGGAGGTGACCGTCGTCCACAACGGGGCCCTCCCCTGCGTGCGGAATGTCATGGCCGAGACCGCCGGGGAAATGCGGGAGGCGGTGCACCGGATCTTCAGGGACCAAGGGGCCGACATCTATGTCTCTGCTGCGGCCATCTCGGACTTCTCACCCGAGCGGGTGGAGGGAAAGATCCGGAGCGGGGCACCGGTGACCCTCCGGCTCACCCCGCTGCCGAAACTCATCGACGAAGTGGTGTCGGCTTACCACCCGGTGACCATCGCCTTCAAGCTTGGCCGCGACGAGGAGGCAGCGGCACAGGGAATGCTCTCCCGGGGCGTGCAGGTCGTCGTGGTGAACGGCCCCGAGGCAATGGGGGCGGCGGAGTCGGGGGCAGTCATCCTCACGGTGGCCGGGAGGACGGCGGCCGGGGGGTCCAAGGAGGAGGTCGCCGCGGCGGTATGGAAGGCGCTGCCATAGCCCGGTCGCCGGGGCACATCTCCGGCTACTTCCGGCGCGTCCCGGGCATTACCCCCGGCGAGACCGGTTCCTGCGGCGCCGGGATTGTCATCGAGGAGGGGGTGACCGCCCGGGTGGTCGCATCCCCCGTGCCCGCGGTGAAGGTCGTCTCGCCCTTTCCCCTCCCGGGGGGCAGCAGGATTCCCCTCATCGAAACGGCGATGGAAAGGCTCGGCGTCTCGGCGGAGGTGACCACCGGAAGCATCCTCCCTGCCGGCGCCGGGTTCGGCCTCTCGGCTGCGGCCCTCCTTGCCTCCATCTCCGCCCTCTCGGCCCTCTTTGGCCTCCGGCTGTCAGACCGGGCGATCGCGTCCCTCGCCCACGAGATCGAGATAATGCATCGGACGGGCCTCGGGGACGTGGCCGCCTGCCAGGGTGGCGGGGTCGAGTGCCGGCGGGGGCCCGGCGTCGGGGCCGGGATCCTCCGGATCCCCGCCCGCGGGCAGGTCATCCTCGCCGTCAGCTTCGGCCCCATCCCGACTCCGGCGATTCTCGGTGATCCCGTCCGCATGGAGCGGATTGACCGGGCCTTCCCTGGCCGCTGCCCCCGGGACATTGGGGACTTCTTCAGGCTCTCCCGGTCCTTCGCGGAAAAGAGCGGCCTCGTCACCCCCCGCGTCGGCGAGGTTCTTGCGGCCTGCGACCGGGCAGGGGTCCCCGCGAGCATGACCATGCTTGGGGAGGGGGTATTTGCCTCAGGGGAGGAGGCCGCGGCGGTCCTCGCCCCCTTCGGGAAGGTCCACAGGCTCGTGATCGCCGGTCGGGGGTTCACGCAGGAGGAGGTGATCCCCTGATCCCGCCAGACCACCCCCGGTACCGGTCCCTCGTCGCCCGGGAGCGGCTCGCGGCCTGTGCCCGGGAGGGGGTGGTGACCCTCGAGGGGCTCACCGCCCATGGCCGGGGGGAGGCCTTCGACTACCTCCTCGGCGAGCGGACCACGGAGAGCGCCCTGCTCGCCGAGCGGATCGCCGCGGCCCTGCTCCTCTCCGCCCGGTCGCCGGTCATCTCGGTGAACGGGAACACCGCCGCCCTCGCCGCAGAGGCCATCGCCGATCTCCAGGCGGCGTCCCGGGCAAAGGTCGAGGTGAACCTCTTCACCCGCACCGAGGAGCGGGTGGGGAAGATAGCCCGGCTCCTCGAGGCCGCGGGTGTTGAGGTTCTCAAGGGAGCGGCAGAGTCCCTCCTCCCCCTCTCACACCCGCGGGCCATGTGCCTCCGGGAGGGGATCTACTCTTCCGACACCGTCCTCGTTCCCCTCGAGGACGGGGACCGGTGCGCCGCTCTCGTTGGCATGGGAAAGAGGGTTATCGCCATCGACCTGAATCCCCTCTCCCGGACCGCCCGGACCGCCACCCTCACGGTGGTGGACGAGCTCACCCGCGCCCTCCCGAACATCACCCGGGCCTGCAGGGAGATGGGCCCGGGCGAAGGTGAAAAGCTCATGAGGTTCCCGGAGAATAGCTATTTCCTGAGAGCAGCCCTGGACGCGATGTGGGGGAACCTCGAGCATGCTCTGGATTGAGAAGTACCGGCCTCAGAGCCTGGGGGAGGTCGTGGGGCAGGAGAAGACGGTGGCGCACCTCCGCCGCTTCGCTGCCGAGCGGAGCGTCCCCCACCTCCTCGTCACCGGCCCCCACGGGACGGGGAAGAGCGCGGCCGTGGAGGGTCTCGCCCGGGCCCTCTACGGGGACGACTGGGCGGGGAACACCACGGTCCTCGACTGCCCCGGCCTCTTTTCCGGGGGGAAGGCTCTCCTCGCTGCCGACGAGCGGTTCGCCCACCTCTTCCGGAAGGACGAGGGCCTTGCCGCGAACTTCCGGCGGATAGTGGGCTGGTACGCCTCCCTCCGGCCCCTGGAGGCCAGGTTCAAGCTCGTGGTCCTCGACGGGGCCCATGCCCTCCCCCGGGAAATCCAGCAGGCGCTCAGGCGGACCATGGAGCGGTACTCGGCCACCTGCCGGTTCATCCTCGTCACGACGAACCAGAGCGCCATCATCCCCGCCATCGGCTCCCGGTGCCTCCCCCTCCCCTTCACCCCCGTGGAGGGACCGGTGGCCCTCGCTGCCCTGGGTCGGATCCTCGATGCCGAGGCCCCGGGGAGGAGGCAGGAGCTCGGCGAGGAGGTGGAGCTCATCGTCCATGCCTCGGCGGGCGACCTCCGGAAGGCCACCATGCTCCTCCAGGTTCTCGTGGAGTCGGGGAAGGGGGCGGGGGCGGCGGAGATCGCCACCTCGGAGACGGCGAACGTCGCCCTGCAGGCGGTGAGGGCCATGCGGGCCCGGGACTTCCCCCTCGCCCGGAGGACCTGCGAGTCCCTCCTCATCGACTACGGGCTCTCGGGGAGGGAGGCGCTCAGGGAGATCCACCAGGCCGTGAGGCAGGAGTACCATGACCCGGGGATCATCCGTATCCTGGGGGACGCGGACCATGCCCTGGACCGGGCGGGGAACGACTTCGTGCAGGTGAACGCCATGATGGCGCGGGTAATCGCCGAGGTGTTCCCGTGAAGAAGGTCGCGGCCCACTATGACAGCGTCGCCCGGGTCTACGATCTCCGGTACGACACCTCCAGCGGGAAGGTCTACCACCGGCACATCAGCCGGCACATGCTCGACTGTCTCCCGAGAGGGGGGCTCCTTCTCGACCTCGGGTGCGGGACCGGCCTCTTCATGCGGAGGTACGCCGAGCTCGGGGGGACGGCCGTCGGCCTTGACATCAGCCGGGGCATGGTCGAGGCGGCCCGGGAGCAGGCCGGCTGGTTCGAGTACCTCGTCGGGACCGCCGAGGTCCTCCCCTTCCGGGACCGGACCTTCGATGCCGTCTCCTGCGTCCTCGCCTTCTCGTACCTGGAGAACCCGGGGTGGATGCTCGGCGAGGCCTTCCGGGTGCTCCGGCCCGGGGGATGTCTCGCGGTGGGCACCCTTTCCCGGACGGTCATCACCTCCCTCGTCCCTGCCATCTACCGGATCGGGGAGAAGATGGAGATCGGCCGGATCGGGGTCGGGGACTTCGGGGAGCGGTACTACACCGAGGAGGAGATGTCCCGGATCTTCGCGGAGGCGGGCTTCGTGGATGTGAAGACCAAACGCTGCTCCTTTGCCCACCACTCCCTCAGGGAGCCCATCTTCGACATCGCCCGGAGGGTCGAGCCCTTCATCGAGAAGAACGTGCCCGGCCTCGCCTACAACCTCGTGGTCTGCGGCAGGGTGCCCGGGGAATAGGGAAACCGGGGGTCAGGGCCGGGGAGATACCCCGAGCCGGGCGAGGACCCTTCTTTTCTTTGCAACCGCAGCCTCCGCCGCCCGGTCGACCCCCTCCTTCATGGCCGCGAAGTCCTTCACCCGCCGGTCCACCACCTTCTTCACCGGGGTGTAGGCCGACTCCCGGAACCGGGGGGTGAAGTCCTCCTCCCGCCCGTCCACGACGAGGATGGACTCCGGCCGGCCCTCCTCCACCCGGCCCACCACCTCCATGGGCACCCCGCAGTCCCGCACCACCCGGAGGATGCCCGGGGCCGCAGCCGGGGGGGCGACCACGAGGAGGGCGTCGATGGAGACCCCGAGGTAGTCGATCCCGAGGGTGTCGAGGAGGGAGAGGACCACCGGGTCCACGAGGCGCCGGAGGTTCTCGTCCCCGATGACCACCCGGGCACCGGCGGTCTCGGCGAGCTCGTGGGCATCCCCCCTGAGCCCCCCGTTCGTCACGTCGGTCATGGCATGGATGCCGGAAAGCGCCGGGCTCGCGAGGAGCGCCTCGCAGGCCCGGAGGAAGTGGAGGTTGATGGTCCGGTCCACGACCTCCGGGTGGCCGGAGTAGATGGCGGCGGTAGCGACGGTCCCGCCGCCTGCCCCCGCGGTCATGAGGATGACGTCCCCCGGTGCCGCGGCCCTCCGCGGGGTGAGGTGCCTTGCCACCCCCACCGCGCCGACGCAGCCTGTCATCCTGTCCCCGAGGACCATATCGCCCCCGATGCGGAGGGTGGATCCGGACACGAGGGGGACCCCCATGGCCTCCGCGACGGTGGTGACCCCGGCCGTGTAGTCGAAGATCTTGGCAACGTCCCCGTCATCGGCCACGTGGATGTCGGAGAAGAGGGCGACCGGCCGCGCCCCCATGACATAGGTGTCCCGGAGGGTGGCCCGGGTGGCATGGAACCCGGCGAGGAAGGGGTAATCCGAGAGCCGGGAGTGCATCCCGTCCACGGTGCAGGTGACGAGCATCCCGCCCGCCGACACCACCCCGGCGTCGTCCATCTCGTCCACGCCCACGGCGGCCCCCGTCCTCCCGATGATCCGGGCGATCTGCCGGTGGGCGTAGAAGTCCCCCTTTCCCCGGGAGCCGACCCCGAAGTCCCCCATCCCGACCCCCGCGGGGGCAAACCTGAAGAGGTCCCCCTCTGCCCCCAGGGTGTTCGCCACCTCCTCCACGACTGCGGCGGCGAGCTCCCGGGCATCCTCCGGGGTTCCGCCCTTGATCCGGAGGATGTGGTCCGCGAGGCCTCCTGCCACCTCTTTCCTGTCCATGCCCTGCCTCAGGTACCGCCGGGCGAATCCCTCGAGATCCATAGCATTTCTAGCTCACTCCGCAGGCCCATAAAATGACCGGGCGGTGAGACCTGGGGGACCGGGGAACAAAGACCCGATCCGAAGCATCGGGTTGTTCCACGGGGGGGAAAGGTTTTACAAGAACGGGGAGAAAATTCCGTGTGGAGAACGCGAAGGGCGTGAGCCCGAGGGAGAACCAGCAGGGCGAGGCCCCGATGGAGAACCAGCAGGGCAAACCCCTGATGGAGCCCCTCAGATCCTCCTTCCGATCCTTGAGCGAATATATCAATATCACGATCCATCCCGCCATCCTCCATGCCATCACCCTTCTTATCCCCGTGAACATCTATGTCATCGGGGACTGGCTCGGTGCCGGTATCCAGTGGCCCCTCCTCCGTTATCAGGAGACGTACCTCGGCAGGAATGTCATCAGCATACTGACAGACTCGTGGTATATCCGTGAGGGGATCTTTCATGGGAGGACAGCACTTTCCACCGGGATATGGATTCTCGGGGCCATCCTCCTGGTCCTTGCCTTTCTCATCGCCCTTTCCCAGGAAAGGGAGAGGCTGAAGAGGGTTCGGGGATACCTGATCCTTTCCGGGGCCGTCTTCTTCATGATCGCATCCGTGATCCAGTACGGCCTGTTCCTTTCCGGCCCTGCCGGGATCGCCATTCCCGTCGGAATCCCGATCCTCCTTCTCCTGGGACTGATCCTTCTCAAGGGGGGCGAACAGGAACCGATGAAGGAAGAGGGGCAGGAGACCCCCCGAAGATCACGCCAAGCAGGGAAGATCCTCCTCCTGTTCATCATCTGTTTTCTCGTCTACAACACGGTGAGCTTCATCAGGATGAGCGGGGACACCACCCCGGCCCAGATGCTCCCCTTGAGTATCCTCCGGTATGGGAGCCTTTCCCTGGACCAGTTCAATGCATCCTTCAACAATCCCGACAACCTCTATGCCTTTGTGCAGGTCCAGGGGCACTACTACTCCTACTTCCCCATTGTGACCCCTGTGATCCTGACGCCCCTCTATGTCGTGCCCTATCTCTTCATAACGATTTTCCAGATTCCCTTAACCTATACCGTCATAGCAGACCTCGCACGGTACGCATCCGCCATGGTCGCCGCCGCAGGGGTCGTCCTGGTCTACCTGAATGCCAGGGCGCTCTTCTCAAGAACCGCTGTGCTCCTGACAACAGTCACCTACGCCTTCGGGACGACCACCTGGGCCATCAGCAGCCAGGCACCCTGGCAGCAGGGCATGGTCGAGCTCCTTCTCGCCGCCATGATATTTCTCGTGATCCTGAATGAGACCAGAGGGGAGGGATCTTATCTCATTCCCCTTGGGATCCTCTCAGGGCTCCTCGTGATGGCAAGACCGCCGGATGCCATCCTCATCCTGCCCGTTATCTGGTATGCAGCCCGGTATTACCCCCGGCAGGTTCACCATTACGTCATCCCGGGCATCCTCTCCGGGCTCCCCTTCGCCCTCTATAACATCCTCGTGTTCGGTTCCTTCTTTGGGGGCTACCAGAACAACCTGGGTATCTTCAAGTTCGGCCCCGAGGCCGTCCTCCATTTCGCCGGATTCCTGTTCGCCCCGAACGCGGGATTATTCATCTTCTCTCCGGTGCTCATATTCGGGATCCTCGGGTATTATTGTTCACGGGACATACAGGGTAAAAGAATCCGGGAATTTCTCCTCCTCTATGGTCCGGCGATCCTTCTCCTTGTCCTCCTCTATAGCTTTTACACCAGCTGGGTGGGAGCGGCCTATGGTCCTCGATTCCTCACCGGACTTCTCCCTGCCTATATCCTCTATGTGGGGCTTTTCCTCGATCGTACCCTGCGGACCCCGATGGGAATAGGGAGAGAGGCTTTTCTGGGTGCGTTCATGCTCCTCCTCCTCATTTCCATCACCATCCAGATCATCGGTGCCTTCTACTATCCATACGTGAAGGACGTGGGCATGGATGAGAAACGGGTGTGGGACACCGGGGACCTCCTCATCCTCAGGAGCTACCGGGACGGGGCAGAGCAGATGGATGTCATCAGGATCAATTCTATACCTCCTTTTCCTCCTGTCCTGACCCTGGATCTTCGCGGCGGCCGGATATCTCCCTTTGTCGGTGAGCTGGCCCCCGGGGGGAAGGCGATGCTACCGGGCCAGAACCTGACATCTTCGATCCGGTAACTGCATGCCTTTTTCAGTCCCGGAGGTGACCGGGGGAGGAAGCTGGAATCGGTCAGAATCAGCTAAAAAATACTCTGATTCATGGGAAATTTACCATAATATAAATATTTTATCCATGAAAAAATAAACAAAGATATAATGTATGTTTTCATTGAATAGGCATGTTTATATATTACAACATTGTATTCTTACACATCCTACCAGTGCACCCGTACCGGTCACTGGAGGGGTGTGTGAAAACATGAAGTTCTTGAAGAGAGAAGATGCAGTATCACCGGTCATCGGCGTCATCCTCATGGTCGCCATCACGGTGATCCTCGCCGCCGTCATCGCCGCCTTCGTCTTCGGCATGGCAAGCGGCGTTCAGAAGACAAAGACGGTCGCGGCGACCGCGGTGCAGGTCGGAAACGACATTATCGTGACCTGGCAGGGCGGGCAGGACAACGCGATGGTAGGTTCGTATAACGTCTCCCTCACGAATTCGGCCGCCACCACCGGGCGCTCGGACAACCTCCCGGCCATTGTTGGGAATTCTACTAAGTACTCTATCGGTACAACCGCCCAGGATCACGTCGTCGTATCAGCCGCATTCACCGATGGTTCGCAACAGGTCATCCTGGACAGCTACGTCTGAAGCCGGGTGATATCCTTTGCAGCTTGGGAAGAGAGAAGATGCGGTCTCACCGGTCATCGGCGTCATCCTCATGGTCGCCATCACGGTGATCCTCGCCGCGGTTATCGCCGCCTTCGTCTTCGGGATGGCAAGTGGCGTCTCCAAGACGAAGACGGTCGCCGCGACGGCCCGCCAGGTGTCAAATGATATAATCGTCACCTGGCAGGGTGGTACGGACAATGCGATGGTGAAGAGTTACAATATCTCCGTCATCAATTCGGCCGGTACCACCGATCGCCTTGACAACCTTGGTCCCGGCGTCGGGAACTCCAGTACGTTTGCCGGAAAAGGAACAACCGCACAGGATCACGTCGTGGTATCCGCTGCATTCACCGATGGTTCGCAGCAGGTCGTCCTCGACGCCTACGTCTGAATCTCCCCTTTTTTTCCTCCAGTCCCGAAATCGCCCGCCCTGGGAGATGGATCCACCGGTGAGAAGGGACCCGGGCATCCCTCCCTCGCCTCATTTTCAGGGAAGGAGAGGAAGCGTTCTATAGTACTCTTCATCATTCTCCTTCGATGCAGGATCAGAAATGGACTGATCTCCTCCTCCTCCTCTCGTGCCAGATCATTCCCGTCGATATATACGTGATCGGGAACTGGGTGGGCGTCGGTGTTCAGTTCGCCCTCTTCCGGGTCCAGACAGCAATCGGCAGATGGAGCTTCATCTCCCTGTTCAGGGACATCGAGTTCGTGATACGGGGTATCCTCTCAGGAAAGACAGGTGCCGGGATCCTGGTCTGGGCAGCCTCTGCCATAATTTTGACCTTTGCCTTGTTCCTTTTCTTTTTCCATGAGGATGCCTGTGGATCCGGCGGCAGGAACCGCGGTGCATCGTACAGAAAGTTCATTGGTCTCTCCCTGATGGGTAGCGGAGGTCTCTTTCTCCTCTCGCTCATTCTCCAGTACGGGCCGTTCTTTCATGGTCCGGCGGGGTTCGCGATTCCCATCGGGGCACCCTTCCAGCTCTTGACCGGATATTACCTCTACCGGAGACCCTTGGGTTCCGGTCAGGTATCTCCTGAGAAGATCGCCCCGGCCCCCGTCTCCCGGTTACCCGGGCCGGGAATCCCAAGAACCCTGTTCGCCCTGGTGAGCTTCCTCGCGATCTTCGCAACCCTGAATTACATCCTCTACGCGTATCCTGATTCAGGTGGTGATTTCAGCACTTACTGTGCTGCCGTGGACCTGTGGAGCCATCAGGGAAACCCGTATGATATAGGGAGTATGTTTCAGTCCAAACTCCAGTTTAGAACCTTTGGTACATCGTACCTTGATTCTTTTCTCTACCAACCGGCAACCCTTCCCCTGTTTGAACCCATCTGCGGTGCGCTTCGCCTGGTCTATCCTTTCAGGGTTTATTTCCCTGTTTATTCCCTGGTATTTCTGATGGCATACCTCGTTGCGAGCAAGCTTGCCTTTCCGGGAAGGGACCGTTTGCTGCTCATAACCCTGCTGATGGCAGGTTTTTCATCCACGTACTGGAGCTTCTCGACGGGAAATATCAGCATCCTGTATCTCCTCCTCGTTTCCCTGGTATTCTATTATTTCATGAAAAAGCGGTATTATGCATCCTCCCTCTGCATTGCTCTCATGTCGATCTTCAGTATATTTCCCATAATATTCAGCACGCTTTATGGATTCTCCGATGCACCACCCGCGAAAAAGGTGAAGATCATCACTTTTTCCGGGCTGGTTCTCGGCCTTTCGCTGGCCATCTCCTTTGCTGCGTTCCCCATGCTTTCCGAATCCTTTTGGAGACAACTGGCGGGTGGGAACAGCCCGATCTATGAGGGGTCTGGCTACAAAACACCTACAGCGTACCTGTTCTTTCAGCACCTTGCGGCCCTCTTCATAGGGAAGGACGCATTCATCCCTTATGTCCTGGATGCTCTCTTTATCGGTTCCATCCTCGTGGTTCTCTACCATTATTATCGGAAGAACCGTACGGACTCCCCGGGATTATTCTCCTTTGGCTTCATGGCCATATTTTTGTTGATACCCCGGTTGAAGCCAAATTACTTCGCCCTCATCCTGGTGCCTGCCTACATCCTGATCTCCCGTGAAGGGGGTATGGTGAAAACCATTGCTATCATCATTGGTGCAATTATACCCTTCATCTTTCTTGTCATCGCTGATCATATGCCCACCGAGGGCATGACGGGGGATCCCATCTCGCTCATGATTTCCTTCGGACAATTCCTCTCTGCCCTCGCCATTTTTCTCCTGATCGCCTGGCTTGGTACGAGGGACAGAGTCGGAGGAGGATCATCGCCATTCCCTGCCCTTGAAGGCAAACAGTAGGTGGATGACGGGGGCCAGCTCCGGGACGCGTTCTTTTTACATCCCCTTACATCCTCTTCAGATACCCCTCCAGCATCTCCAGCGCCTCGAGTTCCCTCGGGCCGCCGCACCTCCGGATGAGCGCCCGGTGGTGGTCGATGAGCCACCAGAGCTCGGGGTCCTTGTTCCAGAGAAGGCGTGTACCATGGACAGCCGCCTCGATGACGCTGTTGTAGCCCCGGTTCACCGGGTGAACCTGCGGCGAGACGGTCACCTCCTTCATGGGACTGAGGATCGCGGTTATGGACTCCCGGGCCGACCTCTCAATCGCGGCGTCAAAGGCGATCCAGGCCTCAGCCTCGGGGAGCCGGTGGACGAGGAACCCCTCCACCTCCTCCTCGACGAAGGCCGAGGAAGGGAGATCATCGAAGGCTGTGCGGACCCAGAGGACCGGGTCGTGGACGATGTTTGCGACGACCCAGCCCCACCGCTCGATGTTCATAGCCGTGTGGCTCCCCCGGAAGAGGACCATCCGGTACTCCCCGCCCCGGAGGATGATCCCTATGGGTGCGGCGTTCTGCCACGTGGTGGCGATGACCTCGTTTATGCCTTCCCGGAGCAGTCCCATTCCCATCCCTCCCCGAGGGCGATGAAGATGCCGGCGATGAGGATGTCGGCGATGGAGCCCGGGTTTATCCCCCGGGCGATGCACTCGGCGTCGAAGGCCGCGAGCTCCTCCCTCCCGGCGAGGACCTCCCCGGCCCGGCGCCGCACCTCCTCCGCGACGATGGCTCCGTGCTCCTTCACGATGAAGGTGTCGGTCTTCTCCGCGAGGAGCCTGAGGAAGGCGGTCACCACGGCCTCCCGGCCGCAGCCGGAGCGGCGGAGGAGGTCCGCGGCCTTCCTCGTGAGCGGGAACCCGTCCACCCACTCCCGGGCCACCATGTCATGCTCCTTCGAGTGGACCATGACGTCGAAGAGCGTCATTCCTCTCTCCCGGATCGTATCGAGGGCCTTCGGGTTTGCCACGTCAAGGGGATCGTCCGGGAGCATGCGCACCCTGGTGAGGGAGAAGGCCCGGTAGAACCGGATGGCGTCCTCCACGGTGGTCTCCCGCACGGTCCTGATCGCCCCTTCGATATTCCCCCCGCGGAGGAGCGGGATGAGGAGGATGAAGGCACCGAAGTGGGTGTTTCCCCCCCGGTGCCGGGTGGTGAGCCGGACCGCCTCGTGGAGGATCTCCCCGATCCCGACGCCGCATCCACCCGCCGCCTTCTCGAGGGCCGGCCGGGCGAGGACCGCCGAGGCGAGGAAGTGCTCGAGCCGGGTCGAGGGGTAGTCATGGCACCGGTCCACGTTGCCCGGCTTCGGGTAGGCCGTGACCTCGAGGACCATGGCCATCTGGGCCCGCTCAACCGGGTTCATGCCCATCCCGGGAGGGGAATACCCGGCCCATGATGGTCCGGGAGAGCTCCCGCTTCTTCTGCATGTACTCCTTTTTCGAGAGGCCCATCTGCTCGAGGGTGGCGTCCCTGAGGAGACAGGGGGAGCTCACCTTGCAACACCAGGCGAGGGACCCGAAGCAGGTGTACGGCCCCTCCTGGAGCCGGGTCCCCTGCACCGCCTCCTTCTTCATCTCCACGTACTCCTCCCGGGAGAGCCCGAGCCTCTGGAGGGTCGGGAGAAGGGGGCAGTCCTTCACCGGGAGGCAGCAGAAGGTGAGGGCCCGGACGTCCCCGCCCCTGCAGAGCTGTTTGGGGGCGTTGTACCAACCGAATTCCTTTGCGTACCGGGCGATGGCGGCATCGAGGCCGGCGAGGGTCCCGATGTCCGAGTGCCGGGCGAGGGAGACGAGGTCTGCCCCGTGGGAGAACATCTCCATCACCCGGTCGAAGGACTGCATGGAGTTGTTCGCGATGATCATGGCCGGGGAGACGTTCCGGATCTGCCGGATCTTCGCATAGCCCGCGTCCATGAGGTCCACGTGGAGGAGGTCCGCCCCTGCATCCCAGAGCTTTCTGGCGAGCCCCGGGTCATTCCCGGCGACCCCGGCCCGGATCTTCACCGAGACGAGGACCCCCTCCCGAGCAACGGCCCGGACCATGTCCGCGAGGATATCCGGGTGGTTGAGGAGGAACTCCCCGGCCCCTGCATCGATCATGGGCTTCTGCCGGCAGTGGGCGTCGATCTCATAGATGACCCGGTCCCCGAGGTATCCAGCGAGGCCGGCGAGGGCCTCCGGGGTACTTGCCCGTAGGTTTATCCCCCCGACCACGGGAAGGCCAGAGAGGAGGTCTGCCTGCCGGGAGAGCTCGGCCACCGGGTCACCGGGGAGGAACTCGCACCGCCCTTCCCCGGCCATCTGCCTGCTCGCGGCGATGGTGGGGGCGTCGATGGAGTACCCGCCGATAAACGCCATCCCCACGTGTTCGGCCCGTTCGGCCACGTACGCGGCGTCCACTGTCCCGGCCATGGAGGCGATGGCGACGGGGGTCTTCACCGCCCGACCGTCCACGGAGAGGTCGAAGGGGTCGCCCGGGGATGACATGGATTCTTACCTGTATCCCTCCGGAACCATTATCTTTATCCATCCAGCTCCGCGAGGGTCCAGCCCTCCGGGCCACGTGACAGGGTGATGAAGTCCCGGAACTCCTCGATCCCGATGCCCGGGGCTTCCCGGTAGAAGGCGAGGAGGGCGGCCCAGGGGATGAGGTACGCCTCCCGGGCCTTTCCGGAGCCGAACCGGAACTCGATGGCAAGGTAACCCCGCCTCCCCGTGCGGGAGAGGAAGCCGCTGATGGCATCCACCTGGTGCATCCCGTTCCGGTCATTGTGGAAGTGCTTGGTGAAGTAGAGCTTCTTCCCGTGGATGGACTTGCACTCGATGGCACAGTAGTACCGGGGGTCCAGGGAGTCCACGAGGACGTCCACGTACTGGGGGGAGAACTTGTGCTGCTTGAGCCGGTACGCGAAGCCCTGCCTCCTCCTCTCCCCGAAGAACCGGTTCAGGCAGCCGACCATCTCCCGCTCGAAGTCGCTCAAGCCCCTCCTCCCGCCCGGCCGGCCCTGACGGCCCTGAGAATGCGGATCCCCGGTACTTCATGGGATCTTCCCTCAAATAGTGTTAACCCATCCTTTTTCGGATCCGACCCATCCCTGCCCTGTCGGTGCAGGCGGCCTGCTTTTCCCGTTCCACATCGATAATCATTTTACCCATGGCGCTCAACAGGATACCTCATGAGCAAAAAGGGCCTGCTCCTGGTGGGTCACGGAAGTTCGCTGCCCTACAACAAGCAGCTCGTCGAGGATACCGCGCGGATGATATCCCGGAAGGACCCGGGCTATATCGTGAAGAGCGCCTTCATGAACCTGAACAAGCCCACCATCACCGAGGCCCTCGAGGAGTTCAGGACGGAGGATGTGGAGAGCGTGGTCGTGGTGCCCGTCTTCCTCGCGAGGGGGGTCCACATCAACAAGGACATCCCCGGGGAACTCGGCCTCCCGGAGGGGTCCTACCGGGGCACCCTCGTGAAGAACGGCTCCACGATACCCCTCGTCTATGCAGACCCCATCGGGAGCGACCCCCTCCTCGCCGAGCTCATGCTCAAGAACGCGGTGCGGGCCCTCAGGGAGCGCCTCTGACCATCCCATGGAGATCCTCGTCCTCGATACCATCCATGGCGGAACGGACCTCGCGAACTGCCTCGCGAGCGCCGGCCACCGGGTCGACACGGTCGATGTCTACCGCAGCGAGCAGGGTATTTCCCCGGAGGAGGCGGCACGCCGGAGGTACGACCTTCTCGTCGCCCCGGTCCACCTCGACCCCGCCCACCCCCTCCTCTCTGCCATCCATGCCCCCCGGATGACCCACCACCTCGCGGCCCGGATGCTCCTCTCCGGGAAGGTGCCCCACCCCATGATCGAGGTGACCGGCGCCCGGGGGAAGACGTCCACCGCCTATGCCATCGCCCATGCCCTCGGCGGCCCCGGCGTCCTCCACGCCTCCCGGGGGACCTTCCTGTACCCGGGGGAAACACTCCTCTGGAGGAAATCCATCACCCCCGCCTCGGTGGTGCCGGCCGCGGAGGAGGCCCTGAGGACGGGCGGCTGGCTCGTCGCCGAGGAGTCCCTCGGGGTCTCCGGGGCGGGCGACCTCGCGGTCCTCACCTCGGGCGATGACTACCGTATCGCTGCGAGAAAGCGCTCTGCCCTTGAGGCGAAGCTGGAGAGCATGAGGGATGTACCGGCGGTGGTGGTGCCCGCGGGCGTCCGGTTCGACCACCCGCATCTTGTCGATGCCGGTGAATGCTTGACCTGGGACGGGAACAGGTGTTCCTATGACCACAACGGGATCCGCGGGGAGTTCCGGAATCTCCTCGGTGAGCTCCCCGCCTACCGAAACGCTCTCGCCCTCGCGACCGCCGCCCTCTGCACCCTTGGGAGGGACCCGGCACCCCTCGCGGGCTTCACCGGCGTCGAGGGCAGGCTCTCGGTGGCCGAGAAGGGCGGGGTTCTCGTCGTGGACAACGCGAACTCGGGGACCACGGCCGGGACCACGGAGGCCGCGGCCTCCTATGCCCGGACCCTCTCCGGAGGCGGTGGGGTCACCCTCGTCATCGGGGAGGAGGACCGGGCAGTCTGCGAGGGGTTCCCGCCCGAGGAGATGGCCTCCACCATCCGGAAGATCCGCCCGGATCGGCTCATCCTCGTGGGGGAGCGGGGCCGGGCCGTCAGGCCGGGCGGGTTCGGGAGGCGGATCGCGTACGCAGACACCCTCGAGGCCGCCCGGGTCCTCGCCCTCCGGGAAACCCCCGCCGGCGGGGTGGTGGTCCTCTCGGTGAAGACCTGGAGATGACCATGGACTACATCCAGCCCAGACCCTCGTCCATCGTCGCGGCCCTCTATACGGCCCGGGACCTCGACGTGGACGTCTCCATTCTCCACGGCCCCTCGGGCTGCTCCTTCAAGCATGCCCGGCTCCTCGAGGAGGACGGCATGCGGGTCCTCACCACCTCCCTCGCCGACCATGAGTTCATCTTCGGCGGCCAGGCCCCCCTCGAGCGGGTCCTCAGGTACGCCGAGGAGCGGTTCTCCCCGGCAAGAATGGCGGTCATCGGGACCTGCGTCTCGATGATAATCGGGGAGGATCTCTACTCCGCCGTGGAGGGGAGCGGGATCTCCACGCCCACCATCGTGGTGAACATCCATGCCGGCTTCCGGGAGAACATCGAGGGGGTCATCGCCACCCTCGAGGCCGCCGCCGGCGCCGGCTGGATCGACACGGCCGAGCTCGAGCGCCAGCGGTATCTCCTCGCCAAGGCGAACGAGGTGGAGCACCTCAGGGGCGCGGCCGTCCGCGAGTACATCGAGCCCTCCCGGGGCGACCTGAAGCATATTGCCGCGGCCAGGCTCCTCGAGGTGGCCCGGTCGGGGGGGCAGGGCATGGCGGTCCTCAACGCCAAGAAGGAGACCGCCTACATGTTCGCCGACGAGCTCCTCGCCCTCCACGACGTCGCCCCGAACGCCACGGTGACCTACCTCGCGAACCTCGAGGACCGCGGGCTCCCGAAGGTCCGGGAGGATGCCCGGCTCATCCGGGAGGGCATGGCCGCCCGGGGGCTCGTGCCCGGGCTCCTCGGGGCTCTCGACGAGTATGGGGCGAACGGGGATGCCATCGGGGAGCGGATCACGGCGGAGAGCCCGGCCTTCGTCCTCCTTGCCGGGGTGCCCCACGCGGTGCCCCCCGAGTACACGAGGGGGATTGAGGTCTTCTCGGTGACGAACGGCCCGCGGCAGGTGGAGCCCCTGCGGATGCTCGGCCACCGGCACGTCGTCGTCGAGGTGGACCTCCACCCGAAGACCCTCGGGGTCCGGCACATCGTGGAGAGCGAGTTCGGGGCGGTGCTGAGGTCCCTCGGATGAAGGCCCTCGTCATCTCCGGCGACCGCTCGGGCACCGGGAAGACCTCCATCACCCTCGCCCTCGCCTCCCTCCTCTCGGACCGGATGCCGGTCCAGGCCTTCAAGGTCGGGATGGACTACATCGACCCCTCCTACCTCGCGGCAGTGACCCGGCGGCCCTGCCGGAACCTGGACAGCTTCGTCATGGGCGAGGAGGGGATCCGGGCCTCCTTCGCCCACGGGTGCGAGGGGGCGGACCTCGCCCTCATCGAGGGGGTCCGGGGGCTCTACGAAGGGGCGGAGGCCCTGACGGACGCGGGCTCCACGGCAGGCGTGGCCAAGGAGCTCGGAGCGCCCGTCGTCCTCGTGGTGAACGCCCGGTCCATCACCCGGTCAGCGGCGGCCCTCGTGAAGGGGTTCCAGGCCTTCGACCCAGCCATCGCCATCCGGGGGGTGATCTTAAACAGCGTCGGGAGCGAGTCCCATGCAAAGAAGGCGGTGACCTCCATCGAGCATACCTGCGGCATCCCCGTCCTCGGGGCAATCCCCCACGACCCCCGGGTGGAGCTCACCATGCGCCACCTCGGCCTCGTCCCCTACCGTGAGGGGAGCGGCCACGAGGGCTTCACGGACCGGCTCGCGGCGGTGCGGGAACTCGTTTCGGAGCACGTGGACGTGGACGGGGTCCTTGCCTGCGCCGCGGACATGGATCCTGCCCGGCCCGGGCCATCCCCCTTCGCAGTGGACCGGGAGCCCGGCGCAAAGGTCGGGATCGCCTACGACGAGGCCTTCAACTTTTACTACGCGGACCTCTTCGACCTCCTCCCGGCTCTCGGGGCTGAGGTGGTGACCTTCAGCCCGGTCAGGGGGAACCTCCCCGACGCGGACGGCTACATCCTCGGGGGTGGATATCCGGAGCTCTTCGGGCCGGAGCTGGAAGGGAACGACGGGATGAAGGAGGCACTCAGGCAGGCATCCCTCGGGGGAACCCCCGTCTACGGGGAGTGCGGCGGGCTCATGTACCTCACGGACCGGATTATCCTCGCGCCAGGGTGGCGCGGCGGGAAGGGCGGATCCTTCGGCATGTGCGGGGTTTTCGCCGGCGAGACCCGGATGCCCGCCCACCGGGTCGTGAGCTACGTCGAGGGGATTGCATCCGCGGGGAGTCCCCTCGGGTCCGGGCCTTTCCGGGGGCACGAGTTCCACTACAGCGACGTGGTCCTTGATCCGGGAACCCGGTACACGTACCGGATAACGAGGGGGCAGGGGATCCGGGACGGCCTCGACGGGGCGGTAGTCAGGAACACCCTCGGCTCCTACACGCACCTCCACCCGCTCGCGAGCCTGGGCATGTTCAGGGCCTTCGTGGAAGCGTGCCGGCGGAAGGGGTGACCGGGTATCAGGCGATGTCCTTTTTGGGAGTGCCCGGAATACAGCCACTGGTGACAACACGGAACGCTCCCGTGACTCCGCCTCGGGCTCGTCGCACCCTGATGAGTGCTCCATCCTCGGGGATAGGTATCTCCTCGGGCGCCCCCGCCGCTGCGGCGTCCCTCACTGAGGATAGGCCTGTCCGGGAGTAGGGGATCCGATTCTCCAAAAAGCCTCAGATATCGTGTCCCCGGACAGTCAGGGGGGATGGCCGCGCCGGGGGGGCGAAGCGAACTCGCGACTTTGTCGCTCCAGGTCTGTTTCTTACGAAACCTCACTCCCCCAAGAGCCTGACGATAACGACGATTTGCCATAGATACCAACGGCCCCGGCTTTTGGAATTCCCCGATCCGTACTCGTGACCAGATACTTCGTGATCGGATCCTGAGTGTTCCGCAAGCTGTAAAAGCGGCGCGTTCCTAACTATCTGGTCATGTGGATCTACCTGGATGGGAGGTTCGTCCAGCGGGAGGATGCGAAGGTCTCGGTCTTCGACCACGGGCTCCTCTACGGCGACGGGGTCTTCGAGGGTATCCGCGCCTACGACGGGAAGGTCTTCCGGCTCGACGCCCACGTCGACCGGCTCTATGACTCGGCAAAGACCATCGACCTCACCCCCCCGATCACCAGGGGGGAGATGAAAAACCTTATCCTGGAGACGATGAGGAAGAACGGCCTTTCCGACGGGTACATCAGGCCGGTCATCACCCGCGGGGTTGGCGACCTCGGCCTCGACCCGAGAAAATGCCCGAAGCCTACGGTCTTCATCATCGCCGTGGAATGGGGCGCGATGTACGGGGACCTCTACGAGAAGGGCCTGACCGCCATATCGGTCTCGGTGCGGAGGAACCCGGCCGAGGCCCTCCCGCCGAATGCAAAGACCCTCAACTACCTGAATAACATCCTTGCGAAGCAGGAGTCGTACTACAAGGGCGGCGACGAGGCGGTCATCTTCGACACGAACGGGTACCTCTCCGAGGGATCGGGTGACAACATCTTTGTGGTGAAGAACGGCGTCCTCCAGACCCCGCCGAACTTGAACAACCTCCGCGGCATCACCCAGCAGGTCGTCCTCGAGTGTGCAAAGGAGCTCGGGATCGAGGTCCGGTGGCAGAACATGGGCTACTTCGACCTGTACACCGCGGACGAGGTCTTCGTCACCGGTACCGCTGCCGAGGTCGCCCCCATCGTGAAGATCGACGGGCGGACCATCGGCACGGGAAAACCCGGCCCTGTCACGAAGAAGCTCATGGCTGCCTTCCGCGAGGTCACGAATCGCGAAGGGACGCCGATTTAGGTGGGGCCAGCCTTCCCCTCCCTCCCAATACCCGTTCCTTATTTCTTCTCGGCAGGGGCCTCCGGAACCCGTAAGAGACTCTCCCGTCAACCCGGGCAGGGCAGATTGGCATCAGCTGCCTCCTCATGTCCATCATGACGATGGTGATGGGAGCGACGATGGAGATCCGGGGGAAGCAAGGGAGCGGAACTCCTAACGCTCGAAGGCCTTCACCGCGTCAGGCAGGCAGTGGACGATCCCGCGGATCCCCGACACCGTAAGCGTCATCAGGATGGCATCCACCACCTCCTCACGGGTGGCGCCGGCCTGTCTTGCCATGGGGAGGTGGGCCCTCACCGCCGTATCATCTCCCATCGCGGCCTTCATCGCGATGTAGATGAGCTGCTTCGTCTTCTGGTCGAGACCCTTCGAATTGACGAGGGACAAGATGAGCCCGTCGAAGGCCCCTGCGATCTCGGGGGCCTCCCGTCTGAAGAGTTCCATCGGGTTCTCGGGCATGGGATTCTCCGGTATATGCTCTCTTCCCGAACCTTTAACCCGATCGCTGGACGCCGGGAAAATGATACCGGTCATTCACCTCACTGGAAGGAGAATGTTCTGTTATCGGATGAACGGTGGAGAGGGTGGAACGGGATATCGTACCGGGAGGTGACCGGGCGACGGGGGCGGAGCCCATGGGAATGTATGGAGAAGCTCGGAAAAACCAGACGCGCCCTGCCCCGGAACCCTTAAGTGAATTCAGGGGCAACGGTAACCCGGCGCTGCTATAGTGTAGACCGGCCAATCATCCCGGCCTTTCACGCCGGGGACTGGGGTTCAAATCCCCATAGCAGCACTTTCACCGGGGATCTCCAGCAGAGGAGATCCCTTATCGCTTTGCCTTCTTTGCCGTCGTCTTCCTGACGATCTTCTTGGCCGCCGCTTTCTTGGCAACCGTCTTCTTCATGGTCTTCTTGGCCGCTGCCTTGGGCGCAGCCTTCTTTACCGTCTTCTTTGCAGTCGTTTTCGCTGGCATGGGTTTCACAACCTTGATCTTTTTCTGTACTTTTCTGCACCATGATACCAGGTCATGCGTCCCCATCTTTTCCTTGCATATGGCGCAGATGGGTTCCAGATTGCTGACATCATTCCCGCCGCCGCCTGCATAGACATGGCGGTACCCACAGAGGAAATCATCCCGGTGGATGGGTCTCTGGTGACAGCAGACGCAAGTCCCCGTTGAACGAAAGCCAAACCTCTTCTTCCAGACCTTCGCCCGGGTCTCCGGCGTTATCCTCTCCCAGTCCCCTTCTCCCGACGCGCTCCGCGGGGCGGGGAAGGGTGTTCTGAGCGGGATAACCCCGTGTTGAGCGGCCCTGGGCATCCTGGCTGAGGGAATTCGTCTGTCCAGGTTTGGCATAAAAAATGATGAATTTTAAACTATAAATATTTGTTATCGAATTTTAGAAAATCCTGCGGGAAAGGGAGGTATGCAACCATCAACCCGGACCCCTCACGGGAACGCGTCGAGAGACCCGGAAATTCCCCGTCCTGCCCACCCATACCCTCATGTCCTCCGGTGAGAAACCGGTGAGGATATGCCGAACCTCACCGTGGCGGTCCTCGGGCCACCGGACTTCGCGAAGGACCTCGGGAAGAAGGGCACCACGTCGGACATCACCCTCTACAACCTGAAGCGGGGCACCGACACGGTGACCTTCATAGAGCCGACGAGGTACCCCGAGAAGATCGCCCCGCTCTTCTTCGCGGTCTCGACGGCGGACCAGGCCATCGTCGTGGTGGACGAGGTGAACGCCGCCTTCGGTGAGACGGTCCTCATGCTCCAGTGCGCCGGCGTCGCGAAGGGGCACCTCGTCCTCCGGAACTACCTGACGAGGGATCAGCTCCTCCCCCTCCTCCGGGGGACGGCGCTCGAGGGGTACGCGGTCTTTGAGCGAAACCCGAGCGGGCTCCGGGACCTCCTCATCGATGAGGCTGCGGCGCGGGGAAGGACCCCGGGCGGATCCGGGGAACCGGATCCCGGCGCGGTCGAAATGCCGGGGAGGGATCCGGCCAGGTCCGGGAGATCCTGCGTGGGGATCGTCCCCGTCGATCATTTCTTCAACGTGAAGGGGATCGGCACGGTTGTCCTGGGGCTGGTCGCCTCCGGGGAGATCCGCACCCATGATGCCCTCCAGGTCCTGCCCCAGGGAAAGCCGGTGCAGGTCCGTTCGATCCAGAAGCACGACGACAATGCCGACAAAGCCGTTAAGGGGGACCGGGTCGGGCTCGCCCTCAAGGGGATCGAGGCGGACGAGCTGGACAGGGGATGCGTCCTGTCGAATGACCCGGGGATCAGGACGACGGACCTCGTCTCGGGCCGGCTGGAGCTCGTGAAGTACTGGAGGCTGCCGCTGAGGGAGGGAATGGGGATCCACGTCGGCCACTGGATGCAGTTCCTCCACGGGAAAGTCGAGATGGTGGACGACCGGAACGGCGACGGGCGCCCCCATGTGACCATCCGGCTGGATCGGGGGCTCGTCCACCTGCCCGGTGCCCGGGCCATCCTCCACTACCTCGAGGGCGGCAGGCTCCGGGTGGTGGGAACAGTGAGCCTTCCGTGAAGGCGAACTGGAGCACCGCGAAGGCGGTGCGACCATGAGACTTCCTTAGAAGCAGAACTGGAGCGACGCCTTTCGCTTTAAACGGTGCGACCATAAGGTGACCATAAGTCTTCCATGAAGACGAAGGGAGCACCCGTCTTCAGGGAAGACAATGCGACAACCCTCCTCCCGCGATCCCTGTGCAGGGGATGACTGCGCCTTGCATCCCACAGAGGGATTGGATGAAAACAGGGTTTGAGGTCCGGGGAGAGCGGCGGCGGACCCTCGTCTTTCTTCAACCCTTGATTCTCTCTTATTTTCGCTTCTTCTCCTGCCCCTTCCGACCTTTCCCGAGCTCCCGGCGTATCACCTTCTGCATTTCCGTGAGCACGGCGAAATCATGCTCATCCCGGTAGGGCTTGATATCCAGGTCCGGCGGGATTCGGTCCAGGCGCTCGTCCCCGGCTTCCTTGATGAACCCCTGCATGAACCGGTCGTACTCCCGCCATGAGACCCCCTCTGCCCGGACAGCCTGCTCCTCGGCACGGAGCGCGATCTGGTGGGCATGCTGGTAGACGAGGCCGAGCTCGTCGATGAGAGATTTCTCGATCGCTTCGTGGAGGATCAGGAACTGGTCGATGGGAACCTCTCTGCCCCGGGTCCTGAATGACGCGGGCAGGTGCCGGTCGATGTAGATGGTCTTCCCGTTCCTGCTGTACCCTGCGAGGTAGGGGACGTCCCATGTCCGGTCTACCTGAACGCGGCCGAGGATCTCCCTGAGAGCCTGTTCCAGCATCTCCGAAGAAACCAGGGTATCGTTCCGGCCCCGGCTCTGCTTCCCTTTCTTTGGGACGTTATCTCCCTCCGCTAGATCCCGAGGAACCCCTCGGGTATGAGGCTCGTCGCAAGCATGACCATGTTGATCTCCCGGTGCTCGGTCCAGCTCCCCGTCCCCTGGTTCTCCCGCCCGGTCCAGAACCTTGTGATGCTCTCCCCGATGGGGAGGTACGACTCGAGAGCCTCGGCCTGGACCTGCAGGGAGCTATCCCCGCCGGACAGGGCCGGGCTCTTCCCGATCGCCCGGCGCAGGTCCGTGACCCCCGCGAGGCCGATGGAGAGCCCGAGCTCCCGGAACGCCAGCCGGTACTCGGCGGGCAGGCCCATGCAGCCGCTGTCCGCGAAGGAGTCCAGGCCGGAGAGGGCCGCATCCATTACGTCCCCGAGCAGGCGGGGGAGCCATCCGGCGGGGTCGCGACCGGATCCGCCTCCGGACCCGGGGCCACCTCGCCCCGTGATCCATGCGATCCACAGGGCGTCGGAGAGGAGCCCGCCGGTGCCGAGCGGGTCGTCGGTGGCGAGGCTCGTCCCCCGCGCGATCCCCGCCATGTCGGCAATCTCCGCGCCGAGGTCCGGAAACGATGAGCCGGGAAAATCCACCCGGGCTGCCTGCTGCAGTTCGCCATACGTGACGAACCCGTCGAGGGGGTCGTGCTGTCCCATCGAGGGGACGAGGGGGTAGGTGAGGTCGATGCTCATCTTCCAATGCATCGCCCTCCTGCCGGCGCGGGTGGTGTAGGTGAACCGGGCGTGGGCGGTCTTCGCGAGTTCTATCGCCCACCCGAGAAAGGCGGGGTCGCCCGTGACCCTGCTCACCCGCGCGAGGGCGTGCATCCACTTCGTCAGGTAATGGTAGTACTGCCCGTCCCGGTCCCATTCCAGCCGCTCGTCGGGCGGCTCGTCCCGTCCCCGTTCGGGGAGCCTCTTCCCGATCCGAAGCCCTCCGACCGTCGGGTGGCGCTCTCCCTCGTCCTCGGCGAGACCGCTGATCCAGCCGCTCTTCGGGCCGTCGGCCCGGTACTTCCCAAGGGTGTGGTGCACCTGGCCGACGAGGCGGATAGCGAGGTCCCTGAACGTCGCGTCTCCCGTCTCCCGGTAGAGGCCAAGGTAGTTGCAGACCGCGAATGCGTCCGTCCAGAGGTAGCGCTTCGGCCCGGCACCGGGCGGATCGAGCCCGGTCAGGCGGGCGAAGTCCAGCATGATCGCCCGGGCGTCCCCGGCCGCCGTCTCTGCACTCATCCTGACCTCTCCCGGCCACCCCATGGGATACAGGAGCGGGTTCGGACTCCTGGGGCGGCACTTCGCCCCGTGAAAAAGGGGTCAGCCGACCCGGATCTCCTTCTTCCCCGACCAGAGCCCGTGGAGGTTGCAGTACTCCACGGCGTGGAGCACCCCGCCCTTCTGGAGCTTTATCTTGAAGACCACCTCGGGCTGGGCCACCACCGGCGTGAGTGAGGCCTTCCCGAGGAAAACCGGGTTGAAGGCCCGCCCGTCCTCGTTCAGGTAGACCGCGATCCACCGGATGGAGTGCTCGACGGTGTTCGGGTGTGGTCCCACCATGACCTTCACGTCGAACATCTGGTCCGGCTTCACCGTGGCGGGTGCATCGATCTTTGGGGTGTGGCTTTCCCGCTTCCCGAGCGCTTCGCCCGCCGCATTGTCAAAGGTGTAAATCAGGGCTCCGAAGTTCTTCATCTCGGCCATTTCGTTCACCGGTGAAGGGAGGGGCGGAGGGTATGCATGAAGGTTTCGGTGAATGGTATTTCCTGAAAGATCCCGATCCGGGTAATATTCTTATACCGGCGTATCCATGAGGGACTATCAACAGTTCAGGGACGAGATGATGGCAGGAAAGGGAAAAAGCCCGGGATCCGGGTCACGGGGAAGGAACCGGGGGGCCGGTGCGGAAGTATCCCTCGTCGAAAGATACCGGAAGATCCTGGTGGATCGGCTGTCAGCGAGGGATCTCGAGGAGCTTCAGTTCTACCTCAAGAACCAGTTCGATGAAGAGGGACACCTGAACCGGGAGTTCAAGGACAAATTCGAGTGGAAGCTGCGCCAGTTTCTCCACGAGGAGGTCCTCACGAGGGAGATCCCCGGGATCGAGGCCCTCGTCCGGAGCCTGAAGCCGGGGGACCTGAAGAAATAGGGCCCGGGCGGACGGGGGGATCACGGGGCAGGGGCCCGGGCGGCGAGGGCGAGCTCCCTGAGGTACCGCTCCCTGCGCAGGACGTAGCCCTCACCGCCCGGACCGAAGGGGACGTACTCCGAGACCACCCAGCCCTCGCCCGCGAGGGCAATCTTGGTCTGGTCGGAGAGGCCCTTCAGGAAGCCGAACTCGACGAGGTCCCGGGACCCTCCGAACTCCTGCCGTATTTCCCCGATGAGGACCGGGTCGTGCGTCCCGAGGGAGAAGGGGGCCCGGAGCTCCTTCAGGAGTCGCGCATCATGACCGGTCCGGCGCTGTATCTCCCCGAAGTCCCGGGCGTCCCCGAGGTACGCCCCCTTGACGAGCCGGACACGGACCCCTCCGGCGACCATCCGCCGGATATCCCCGGGGGTCCGGTCGAGGTACGACTGGAGGGCGACGGTGACGCGGGGATGCCGCTCCCTGCACGCCAGGGCGAGGCCGAGGGTGAGGTCCACGTAACCCTTCCCCTCCATGTCGATCTCGAGGTCCACGCCGGCGCCGGCCGCCTCCCCCGCGACCCGGGCCATGTGCTCCCGGCATGCGTCCCGGTCGGAGAGACCGCCGAGGGCGCTCGGCTTCACCGAGAGGGAGGCCCCGATGCCCGCGGTGGCGATGGCCTGGACGGCACTGAGGTTCTCGTCGAGCCCGGCCCGAGCGCCCTCCGGGGTCCGGGCATATTCCCCGGCAAGGGCGAGGGTACACCGGATCCCCTGTCCCTCCCTCTCTTTTGCCCAGGCGAGGGTTGAGGGGAGGTCGGGAAGGATCCAGCGGGAGGTCGCGTCCATCAGGGTATCTTCCCCGATGGAGCTGATAAGGGAGCTGGATCGGCCCGGGGGGGGTCCCCGGCGCCCTCCGAATCCTCCATGGTCGCATCCCATACCCCGGGCCGCCTTAAAAGCCTCCTCAATTATATACGGGTGTATACACTGGTATGGACACGGGTCCCGCAGGTACTCCCGGCGACAGGGCCGGGCTGTCAGACGCAGAGGCCCGGGAACGCCTCGCCCGGTTCGGCCCCAACCGGCTCTCGCGGCCCTGGGAGATCACCCTCCTCGGTATAGCGAGGGAGGAGATCACCGAACCCATGATCCTCCTCCTCCTCGCGATCGGGGTGTTCTACACGCTCCTCGCGAGCTTCGGTGAGGCCCTCACCCTCTATGCCATCATCATCGCCCTCGTCCTCGTCGAGATCTGGAACGAGTACCGGGCAAAGAAAGCAATCTCCTCCCTTGCCGCCCTCACCGAGCCGAGGACGAAGGTGGTCCGCGGGGGGACGATCACCGAGGTCGCCACCGAAGAGGTGGTCCCCGGCGACCTCCTGGTTCTTGTCCCCGGCACCCGGATCGCCGCTGATGGAAGAATCGTCTCGAGTGTCAGCCTCCAGGTGGACGAGTCCTCCCTCACCGGTGAGTCCTTCCCGGTGGAGAAGACGCCGGGGAACGAAGCGTACGCGAGCACCCTCGTCGTCGCGGGGGAGGGCCTCGCGGAGGTGACGGTCACCGGCGGGGGGACCCGCATCGGGAAGATCTCGGACTTTGCCCGGGAGATCCGGCCGCCGAAGACCCCCCTCCAGCTCGCGATGAAGTCCCTCGCAAAGACCCTGGTCGTCGTCGCACTCTTCTTCTCCATCGTCCTTCCGGCAATCGGCCTCCTCCAGGGGGTTATGCGGGGCCAGCCCTTCCAGGATATCTGGAAACCGATGTTCCTCACCGGCCTCGCCCTCGCCTTTGCCACCATCCCGGAGGAGCTCCCCATCATCATCACCATGAACCTGGGGCTCGGCTCCTGGCTTCTCTCCCGGGAGAATTTCCTCGTGAAGAAGCTGAAGGGGGTGGAGACGCTGGGGAATGCCACGGTTATCCTCACGGACAAGACGGGAACCCTCACCGAGAGCACCATGCGGGTCGTCGCGGTCTTTCCGGAGGGGGCCGAGGGGCAGGCCCTCGCCGCCGCCCGGTCGGCCATGACCGATCTCTCCCTCTCTATCACAGACCACGCCATCCTGGAGGCCGCCCTTGCCCGGTTCATCCCGGTCCCCGGGGGCCGGGTGGCGAAGGAACGGTCCTTCGACCGGGGGAGGAAGACCCAGGCGGTCATCAGGGAGAGCGACGGGAAGGCAACCCTCTTCCTCATGGGCGCCCCCGAGCAGGTCCTCGCCGCCCTCGCCGGCGATGCCCGGGGAGCCGCGGGGGCCATCGACCGGGAGGCGGCCCTGGGGAGGAGGCTCATCGGGGTGGCCCACCGGGATCTCCTCCCCGGTGAGGCGGCCCGGCCCATAGAGGAGCTCGAGCAGGGGCTTACTCTGGACGGCCTCATTGCCCTCGAGGATCCCCCGAGGCCCGGGGTGAAGGAGACCATAGGGAGGGCCCGCCGGGCAGGGATCCGGACGGTCATGGTGACCGGGGACCACCCGGCGACCGCAGCGGCCATAGCAGGCGAGGTGGGGATCCCCCAGGCACCGCTCCTCGAGGGAAAGGACCTGGATGCCCTTTCCGATACCGATCTCCGTGGGGTGGTGAAGGGGGTCTCGGTGTACGCCCGGGCCACCCCGGAGCACAAGTACCGGCTCGTGAAGGCCTTCCAGGAGAATGGTGAGGTGGTTGCCGTCACAGGCGACGGCGTGAACGACACCCTTGCCCTGAAGGGGGCCGATATCGGGATCGCCATGGGGATCAAGGGCACCGACGCGGCGAAGGAGGCAGCGGACATTGTCATCGCGGACGACAATTTCATTACCATCGGGAAAGGGATCTTCGAGGGGAGGCGGATCTTCGATAACCTCTCCAAAGGGGTGAAGTACTACCTCTCGGTGAAGGTCGCACTCATCGCGATCTTCGCTGCCTCGCTCGTCTTCTCGCTCCCCTTCCCCTTCTCACCGATCCAGATCATCCTCCTCGAGCTCTTCATGGACCTCGGGGCCTCGGCGGCCTTCGTCGCCGAGCCGGCCGAGCCCTCCATCGACCGGCGGCCGCCCCGGGACCCCCGGGTCCCCTTCCTGGATCGGGCCATGGTCACGGGGATCGCCCTCGGCGGGATCGCCCTCTGGGTGGCGGTGTTCGCCACATACTGGTTCTCCCTCCGCGGGGGCCTGTCCACCGCCACGGCCGGGACCCTCGCCTTCTCGGCCTGGATGGTGGGCCATGTCCTCCTCGCCCTCTTCTCGAGGTCGGCCCAGGACCCGCTCTACCGGATCGGGTTCTTCTCCAACCGGGTATTGATCCTCTGGATGGCGGGGGCCATCGGGTTCCTCGCCGTGGCGCTTCTCGTCCCTGCCATCGGGAGCCTCCTCAACATGGTTCCCGTCAGTCCGGAGGCCATTGCCCTGGTCCTCGCCTTCACCTTCGTCTGCATGGCGGGGTTCGAACTCGCAAAAATCTGGAGAACCGTCGGGACACCGGAGTCTCAGGAGAAGAGGGAATAGAGATCCGGAAGGTCCTACTTCTTTTTCGGTCCGGTTTCCTTCCTCCCGCCCTTCTCATGCCTCGTGAACCGTACATTCCCTTCCGAGACATCGACCACCTCACCGCAGTTCGGACAGGTAAGGTTTTCCTTCTCGGGGTGCTCCTCGCCCCACTCGTCCCAGGAGGCGAAGTGGACGGGCTCCCTCGGGTGGTGCCACCACCAGCCGCACTTCGCGCACCGCACCTCACGCACATGCTTTTCTGTCATCCGGCCTGATGTCGGGCGGGGAGAAGATAACCGTTGCGGGAGGACCCGGAGAAAAGAATGCCCCGCCCGGGCCTAGGGTGCTCTTTTACAGCCGCTTCGAGAGCTCCCGGATGAGGGGCCGGAGGTTCTCCGGGACCTGCGGCTGGGCTACCTCGACAGTGTGGCGCAGGCCGCCGTCCTCGACGGTGACCGTGTAGGTGAAGAAATCGGCCCCCTTCTTCGGCCTCGGGAACTTCTCCGGGAGGGCGAAGAACCCGGACTCCCCGACGAGCCTCTCGAGGGGGTCCCGCTCCGCGGAGGGGAGGGACGCCGTCTCGACCCGGGCCTCCCGCCGCATGCCGCCGAAACCCCCGGTCCGGACGAGATGGATGTTCATCCCCGTATGCTCACCTCGGGATTTTCACCCCGACGCCGGTCCAGCCCGTCCTCACCGCCTTCTGCTCCTCGCTCCCCGTGCCGAAGATGACCCCCGCGACCTGGTACGTCCGCTTCGCCGCGGTGGCAAAGGAGCTCTTCGGCCTGAGGGCGTCCCGGAGGGCGACGTACCAGATTCTCCCCGCCTTCTCCCAGGCATGCCCCCCGAGCTCCATGGCGGTGAGGTAGAAGGCCCTGTTCGGGATGCCGGAGTTGATGTGCACCCCCCCATCGTCCTCGCCGGTCTTCACGTACTCCTCCATGTGGCCCGGCTGGGGGTCCTTCCCGAGGGCGGGGTCATCGTACGCCGTGCCCGGTTCGCTCATGGAACGGAGGGCCTTCCCCTTCACCTTCTTCGTGAAGAGCCCCTCGCCGATGAGCCAGTCGGCCGCATCGACCTTCTCCTTCGCCTTCCACTGCTTGACGAGGCTGCCGAAGATGTCGCTCATGGACTCGTTCAGGGCCCCAGGCTGGTCATGGTACTCGAGGGCCGACTCGTACTCGGTGACCCCGTGGGTGAGCTCGTGGCCGATGACGTCGATGGAGATGGTGAACCTGTTGAAGTACACCCCGTCGCCGTCCCCGTAGATCATCTGCTTCCCGTCCCAACCCGCGTTGTCATAGTCGGACTCGAAGTGGACCGAAGAGTCGACGCACATGCCCCTGTCGTCAATGGAGTTCCGGCCGTAGATGGTCTTGTAGAAATTGTAGGTCGCGAGGGCGCCCTGGTACGCCTCATTCACCTCCCGGTCCTTACTTCTCGCGGGGTTCGCGACAGGATCCCCGGGGAGGTCGCTGTCGCTCCCGTGCTTCACGTCATAGACCCGGATGCAGCTGCCCCCGCCGCCCGGGGGCGACACGTAAAACTCCCCGAGCGCCAGGCGCATCCCCCGGATCTTCTCGATCCGCATGAGCATCCGGATGGCCATGTCCCTGCTGGCCGGGTCATCGCTTTCGGCGAGGTGCTTCAGCATGTGCGGCGGGACGATCCCGTGGAGCGTCCCCTGCCCGGCCCTGTGCGTCCCGGTGATGTATCTCCTGTGCGTGTGCTCCATGCTCCCCATTCCTGTTCCGGGTAACCATTCACCGGTTCCCGGGGCCTGCACGGGCAACCAAAAGGGGACCGTGATCCCCGGCCCCCGGACCCCCTGCCTGCGGACGTTGCTCTCTCGTTCACGTTATATAAACCTATGGCCTTTACACGGCGAATGAGCCGTGCCGCGTCGCAGGGGGCCGGCCGCGGAGGCCGCCTCCGGCGCGGATCCCGGGCCTCTCCCTCAGGATGGATCGGGACGGGCGGTTCCCCGCATCCCGGCAAGGATCTTCGAGAGATCCCGTTCACCGGCAAAGCATGCGGTCCGCTGGCTTCCGTGCATCATGTCGAGGAGGGGGATCCCGAGGAGGGCCGCGAGAGGCCGCTCGGCCATGCCCCCGATGATGAGATTCACCCCGCGGGCCCTGAGCCGGTCGAGGATCTCCTCCTGGGGAGGCTCGACGAGGATCTCGATCCCCTCCATCGCCGGCTGCCGGAGTTTCTCCGTGGTCCCTGCATCGAAGTCCACCACCACGAGGACCGGGGAGAGGCCACGGTCCAGGAGGAACCGGGCCATGGAGACGGCCCTGGTAGGTCCACCTATTACCGCGACCCGGAGAGGGACCCCCGGCTGGTCCGGGATCTCCCGTAGACCTGCTCCTTGCCCCTGTCCACCGCATCCGGGTTCACCGGCAAGGATCGCCGGGTCGAAGGGCATCCCAAGGGCCGCCACAACCCGCCCGAGGAAGGATGCGGCCGCGCGGGCCCCGATGGGGAACTCCTCGATGATGAAGGGGGTCCCGAAGCGCTCCCGGAGGTACTCGGCGGGGGCCTTCCCGGCCGGTTCACAGACCACGATGTTCAGGGACGCCCTCCCGAGACTGGCGAGCTCCTGGAGGGTTGCGCCGGCGGGGAGGACGCCGGAAACCCTGATCCCCGCGAGGGAGAGGACGCGCTTCAGCTCCCGGAGGTCGGGGCCTCCCCTCAGCATGCCGACGAGGTTCACGGTCCCGGGGACCGGCGGCCCTTCCCCGGGGAGTGCGAGCTCCCCCGCGAGCCGGGTAAGGGCCTCGCCATAGGCGGTGTGGTGCTCCCCCTCGAAGCCCCCCGAGGCGAAGCCGATGACCCGCGCCCGGGCCCGGGCGTCCCGGCAGGCGCTCTCCACGTCCTCCCCGATGATGGACGTGGCGCAGCAGGAGAGGACGAAGATGAGGTCCGGGGAGAGCCTCCGGTCCAGTTCCCCGATGGCAGCGGCGAGCTTCCCCTCGGCACCGAAGATGACATCATGTTCGTCGAGGGAGGTGGTGTAAATCTCGGCCGGCCGGTCGCCCCTCATTCCGAGGATGTAGTTGATGTGGTATACGCACCCCTTCGGCCCGTGGACGAGGATGGCGCTCCGCTTCACCGTCGAGAGCGCCTTGATGGTGCCAAAGAGCCGGCAGGTGCTCCGGGGGATCTCGAGGGTTGCTCGGGTCATGGGGGAAGTATCGCCTCATCCCGGAATGGGGGTCGCCGGGCCAAAAAATCATCCCCGGCAGGCCGGAAAAAGGAGGGCCTAGGAGGAGGCCGAGGCGAGGACCATGGGGTCCGTCGTGAGGACGGGCGGCGCCTTCGCCGACACGACGACCGGCTGGTAGGGCGGGGTCTTGATGGCCATGGTGAAGCGCTGGTTCGTGTAGATGACGTTCGGTGGCTGGAGGGGGATGCTCACGAGGACGGTCTCGCCCGGGTCGAGGATCCGGTCGCCGTTCAGGTCCCCTGAAAGGAGGAGGTAGTTGACCGCATACTGCGTATTGTCCTTCGTGAACACGATCTGGGTGTTCGTGACATCGAGGGTCACCTCCCCGGCCCGGGGGGCCTTCACCACCGTGAACCGGATCTCGTCGATGTAGCCCCCGTTCTGGGATCTGTATCCCATTACATCACCCGTGATGAGGAGCGCGGATTCATCCTGAATGATGCTCCCGGGGGTCTGTTCCGGGATCGTCGCCATTGTCGTGGAGGTGGGGAAGGAGGTTACACCCGTCACCGTTGCGGGGGGCTCCATGGTCTCCGGTACGGGGGTGGCCGGCCGCCTGGTGGTCATGGTCACGATGGAGGCCGGGGGCTGGGACCCCCCGCCATCGCCCGTGCAGCCCGATACGAGGATCGAGCCGAGCAGAAGTGCGGCGAGGATTGCCGCAGAGATGATGATTCTCCCCATGTCTCCTCCCTTTCTGTAGATCTTCCTCCCTCCACCATTAATATCCTGCTCCATGGGGGGTCACGTCGGGAAGAGGTGAGGGGGCCGGAAAAAGGGGATATCGGGGATCAGTAGGTGAGCTGGAAGGTCTTGAACATGTTGTCCATCTGCACGACGTAGCTCGCGTACCTGTCCTCTTTCGAGGAGTAGGTCAGGGTATAAGCATTGGGACTCTTTATCACGTAGACCTCCACCCATTCCATGAGGGTTCCCGTGTTCCCGGTGTAGGCGACCTTCCAGCCCCCGAAGTTGTTCCCCTTGTACGCCTGGTCGTAGATCAGGTTGAACTGGGCGACACCCTGTTTTTTAGCAAGCTGGGCAGCTTTGTACTGCTCGAGGCTCATGGGGTTCAAAGTCAGGTCCTCCATGGAGATCCGCATGGTGGCCGGGATGTCACCCATCCCCGTGGACGGCGAGGTGAAGACCACCACGCTCGTGCCCACGTTCTCCTGCCTCGTCCAGCCTGCCGGGTAGGAGAGGCTGAACCCATACGGGGTGTTCGTATAGGTGAGCCAGTCTTGCCCCTTTGGGGTGACCTGGCTCGTGGTCGCGGCGGGGGTGGCTGCGGCGGTAGAGACCGTGGTGACGGGGGCCTGGGTGGTCTCAGGGAAGGGGGAGGGGATCACCGGCTGGGTGCAACCCGCGAGCACGAGAGTGCAGAGGAGGAGGCCGGCGCCGGCCAGGACAAGGGCCCGTGGAGACATAATGGGTGATTGGCTGACAGGTGTTTAAAGGTATTGGAGGGTCCACGGGGGCAAGAGACGGCCGGGGGAACACCGGGCCCTCCCTCGGGTCACGGGGGTTCCTGGTCCCACTCCAGCCTCGCCCTCAGGTTCCGGCCATGGGACCCCATCCAGTAGATCCTCCTGCACACCGGGCAGGTGAAGAACTCGAGGGAGCTCCGGTCCTCGGGCGCATAGTCGGCCCCGCAGACCTCGGCCTCGGTGGCGGGCCGGAGCGCCTCGTTGCACAGGGAACAGCGGTCCATGGCGAGGCCGGGGGTGATGAGCCCGAGGGCCGAGAGGGTCCGGACCTGGTCCATCACCGCCTCGCCCGGGAGGTAGACGGCCTGCTTCCCGCCCCTCCGCGCAAGCTCCCGGTCCCTCGTGAGGAGGATCCGGCCCTCGGCCCGGGCGAGGGCGAGGAGGGCGGTGTCCTCCCGGGCATCACCCGGGTCGAGGCTGTTCGCAGAGAGGGTGTCATATCCCATAAACCTGAGGTAGCGGGTGAGGGTCCCAAGCATCCGGTCCGCAAGGAACTTCATGCCATCCCTCCGGTCAGGGAGTGAGCCTGATCTCGATAGTCTCCCCGCATTCCCCGCACCGGTCCTCCTTGAGGTTCTGGAGCCGGGTGCGATATCCCGTCCGCTCGATGAGGAGGGCCCCGCACTCCGGGCAGAATGTGTTCTCGAAGGGATGCCCGGGGACGTTCCCGAGATACGGGAACCGGATCCCGAGCTCCCGGGCCCGGTGGTAGATCTTTTCGAGGGTGGCGACCGGGGTCTGCTCCCGGTCCTGCATCCGGTAATCGGGGTGGAACCGGGAGAAGTGCATCGGTGTCGCCGGCCCGAGGTTCTCCACCACCCACCGGATAAGCCCCTCCACCTCCTCCGGGGAGTCGTTCAGGCCGGGGATGACGAGGGTCACCGTCTCGACATGCATCCCGAGCTCCCGCGCCTTCCTCGAGGCATCGAGGACCGGCTGGAGCTTCGCCCGGCAGACCTTCCGGTAGAACTCCTCGGTAAAGGCCTTCAGGTCCACCCGGAAGGCCCGGAGCATGGGGGAGAGGTCGGCGAGGGCCTCCTCGGTGATGTACCCGTTTGTCACGTAGACCGTCCCGAGCCCCTTTTCCCGGGCGGGGGTCCCCATGGCGAGGGGGTACTCGTGCCAGATAGTGGGCTCGTTGTAGGTCCAGGCGATGGACCGGCAGCCGGTTGCCTGCGCCCTCGCCACCCCCTCCTCTGGCGAGAGGTTCCGGAGAAGGCCGTCCTCGAGGGTCGCCCGGGAGATATGCCAGTTCTGGCAGTGCTCGCACTGGAAGTTGCACCCGACGCTCCCGAGGGAGTAGGAGAGGGTACCGGGGAGGTAGTGGAAGAGGGGCTTCTTCTCGATGGGGTCCACGGCCTCCGAGCTGATCTTCCCGAAGGTGGCCGCGTAGAGGATACCGCCCCGGTTCAGCCGCACCCCGCAGATGCCGTGCCCACCCTCCTTTATCCGGCACCGGTGGGCGCAGACCGAGCACTGGACGAACCGGTCCTCGAGCTTTGTGTACTGCCGGGCCTCGTGCATCGTGACCGCCCAGGCACTCCCCTTCTCCTTATCGGGCAAAACCGTTCTCCTCAGCTCGGAGCGATAGGGTACCCTGGATATTTAATCACTGCGCCCGGCCGCGGAACCTGCGACCGGGTCATCCCCCACCCTCGCCCGGTTTCTTATCCTTCATCGGCCCCTCCGGGCCCCTCTCATCCTCTATCTCCAGGATGAAGGCCCCCCGGTAGCCGCACTTCTTGCACCGGTAGATGGTGCCGGTGTAGCCGCCGGTCTCGAGGAAGATGCCGGTGCTCCCGCACCGGGGGCAGCAGAGCATACAAGTATTTGTGTCATTGCGAGAGAAAGAGCTTGATGGCCATGAAGCGGATCGTCATATCCCTGGGGGGTTCCATTCTCGTGCCTTCCCTGAAGGGGAACCGGATCGGGGAGTACGCCGCCCTCCTCCGGAACCTCGCGAGGGAGCACCGGGTTTTCGTCGTCGTGGGTGGGGGCGGGGAGGCCCGCCGGTACATCCGGGTGGCCCGGGCCCTCGGGATGGACGAGTCCACGGCAGACGAGCTCGGCATCCTCGTCACGCGCCTGAACGCGGCCCTCCTCGAGGGGGCCCTCAGGGAGGCCGCGTACCCGAAGATCGCCGAAAGCTATCGGGACGCGGCGGGGTTCGGGGAGAGCGGGAAGATCGTCGTCATGGGCGGCGTCATCCCGGGCCAGACCACCGACGCGGTGGCGGCGCTCCTCGCCGAAAAGGTCCGCGCCGATCTCGTCATCAACTGGACCTCGGTGGACGGGATCTACAGCGCCGACCCGAGGAAGCACAAAGATGCCATGAGGCACTCCACCCTGAAACCCGCCCGGCTCCAGGCCATCATCCGGGGCGACCGGCTCGAGGCCGGCTCGAACACCGTTTTCGACACCCTTGCCGCGAAGATCATCGGCCGGAGCGGCATTCCTCTCGTGGTTCTCGACGGGCGGAAGCCCATCGATCCCCGTAAGGCCATAAAGGGGAAGAAGGGTACCCTCGTCTCCGACACGAAGGGCTGGAAGGACATCGCCTTCTGAAAGGGCCCGGGCGATCCTGCCGGAGGGATCCCGGGCCACCTGCCCTTCGTTAGATATTTCTCATCCCGTCCCCTACCTTCCGGGGACGGGGTAGTAGGGTAGCCTGGTCCATCCTAGAGCGTTTGGGACGCTTTGACGGCAGTTCGAATCTGCCCTACCCCATCGCATGGACGGAAAGACCGCGCTCCGCGTCTACCGGGCCCTCGCGAGGCGGTACCCGGAGGCCCTCGGGGACGATGACGCCCCCGCGGACCCCTTCCGGGTGCTCATCGCGACCATCCTCTCGGCCCAGACGACCGATCGGCAGGTCGACGGGATAGCCCCCGCCCTCTTCTCCCGGTTCCCCACGCCCGCTGCCCTCGCCCGGGCACCAGTGGAGGAGGTGGAGGAGCTCATCCACTCCACGGGCTTCTTCCACGCGAAGACACGGCACATCATGGCAGCCTCCCGGGTGCTCGAGGAAGGCTTCGGCGGAAAGGTTCCCGGTACCATGGCGGGGCTCCTCGCCCTCCCGGGGGTCGGGCGGAAGACGGCGAACATAGTCCTTGCACACGCCTTCCACGTTCACGAAGGTATTGCTGTGGACACCCACGTGAACCGGATCGCCCGGAGGATCGGCCTGTCGGACGAGTTAGATCCGAACCGGATCGAACGGGATCTCACCGCCATCTATCCCCGGGATCTCTGGGGCTCCATCAATTTCCTCTTTATCACCCACGGGCGGACCCTGTGCACCGCGAGGAAGCCCCGGTGTCCCGAGTGCCCGGTGAGGCGGGACTGCAGGTACTTCAGGAACCTGAAGAAGGGATGAAGCCCTGAAACCCGACCATATTCGGGATCTGCGGGAAGGCCCAGGCCTCGAATGACGAGTATACATTCCCTTTACGGGAGGACATGGGCAATGAGGGAGAACGAGGTATAGCCGATCAGGGCGCTCACGGGGATGGTGAGGAACCAGGCCCAGATGATGCTCCTCGCCATCCCCCACTTCACCGCGCTCGTCCCCCGCGTTGTCCCCACGCCCATGATGGAGGAGGTGATGATGTGGGTCGTCGAGACGGGGATCCCGGCCAGCGAGGCGCTGATGATGGTCGCGGCGCTCGCCGACTCGGCCGCAAAACCGTCCACAGGGCGAAGCCTCGTGATCTTGTACCCCATGGTCCTCACGATCCTCCACCCCCCCGAGAGGGTCCCGAGGGCGATGGCGGTGTGAGCCGCGAGGATCACCCAGATGGGGACCGGAAGGAGGTCAGGGTTGACCCGCGTCCCGAAGTACCCGATGGAGAAGAGGAGCGGCGTGATAATCCCCATGGTCTTCTGGGCGTCATTCGATCCATGGCTGAAGCTGTACGCGCCGGCCGAAAAGAGCTGGAGCTTCCGGAAGTACGTGTCCACCTTTGACCGGTGGGTTTCCTTCGCGAGCCAGAGGACCCCGACCATGAAGAGGAACCCGATGGTCATGCCGATCACCGGGGAGAGGACCATGAAGATTACCACGAAAATGACAGTCGATAACTTTATCGCTGCCACCCCCGATGAGGCAATCCCGGCGCCCAGCAGCCCGCCGATGATGGCATGGGACGAGGAGGTGGGAAGCCCCAGGTACCAGGTTGCGACATTCCAGCCGATGGCTCCGATAAGGGCTGCAAGATGTATCCACGGGATGGAGGTGATGGGCACATAATCCAGCTTGACCAGGTTGCTGATGGTGCTTGCCACGGCGACCCCGAAGGTAAAGGCTGCGACGAAGTTAAAGGACGCGGCAAAGAGGACCGCCTGTCTCGGCGAGAGCACCTTCGTCGAGACCACGGTTGAGATGGCGTTCGCGGAGTCATGGAACCCGTTCATGAAATCGAAAGCAAGTGCGACGAGGATGATGAGGCCGATGAGGATCGGGGTCGGGGAGATCATGGTCTCGCTCAATCGCCGGGATCGGCACCATTCTCACGAGTGGCGGATGGCAATATCCGAGAGGACATTCGCTGCATCCTCGCACTTGTCGGTGGCAGTCTCCAGGTTCTGGTAGATATCCTTCAGCTTGATGATGGTCACCCCATCGGCCCCCTTGAAGAGCTCGGTGATGCCTTGGGCGGTGACGTCGTCGGCCAGGTTCTCCAGCCGGTTCACCTCGATGCACTTCTCCTCTATGTAGGAGGGATCCTTGATCTTGCGGATGGCCTTCGTGGCGAGGGCAATCTCCGACACAGAGAGGAAGATGAGCTGCGCAAGCTCCTTCATGGCGGCATCGGTGTCGGTGATGCCGTAGTTCATCATCATGAGCGTGGTTCCCTCGATGTAGTCAAGGATATCGTCGAGGGCCATGGTGAGCCGGTTTATCTCCTCGGGCTCGAGGGGCGTGATGAAGGTGCGGTTCAGCTGCTCATAGATGAGGTGTGAGATCTCGTCCCCCCGGTGCTCGAGCTCCTCCATCTTGTGGCTTCGGTTCTTTATGTCAGTATAGTCATCTGTGATGGTGACGAGGAGCTCTGCTGCCTGGGTGCAGGTGGTCCCGAGCTCCTCGAAGAGATTGAAGAAGATCTTGTCCTGGGGAACCAGCCATTCAACAATGCCCACGAACCGGTATGTCTCATCTTGGGATGAAAAATGCATCCAATTTGATCCGGATGGACCGAGCGGGAATTGAACCCGCGGCCTCACGCATGCCAAGCGTGCGATCTACCACTGATCTATCGGCCCCTAACCCTATTGTGCGCAGGGAATTTAAAGGATTCCGCTCATCCATCTGACGGGGGATCCCGGTCCGACGGAGATGGGGGGTGACGGGATGGATCCCAGGCAGATTCCTGCCGGATAACGGGTGGACGGCGGCCATGGGCGGGTCCGGGATCGGGCGACGGTGAGCACGTCTGCGGAGGGAGGGTCTCGAGGAGAAGCATCCTCCGGGTTGCTCCCGGTAAGGAGTGGGATGCAAGGTCACCGGAGGATAGAGAGTCTTTTCACAGCGATAGTATAAATAACTTTCCTTTTAAGAATGATGAGCGTGGCAATTTAAATATTAAACAAGTCAGTCGTTGGTGATAAGTGCTGATATGGCCGGCACCCTGCCTGATTTAGAGAAAAGACTTTAACCCACCCCCGTCTGCACCGACGGGCGAAGGCCCCGGATGGAGGTGCCCGGAACCGGGAGAAAACGGGAGAGAGTGCCGGGGAATCCCTGCCATACACCTTTTTTTACCCACAGAAGAAACACCGGAGCAGAAAGGGGTAGTTCAAGGGGGAAAGGGGATGGACGGGGAAAAACAGGCAGCTGTCCGGATACGTCGACCCCCGGGTTCGGGCGGACGGGGGGGCAGGAACGCATGCTTGGCATCATAGGGGGGACGAGCCTCCTCTTCTCCCGGCTCCCTCCCCTCGAACCCCGGCGGGTCGACACCCCCTACGGCCCCGCCGAGGTGCACTGCGGCGATCTCGCCCTCCTCCTCAGGCACCAGCGCGGCCTCCCCCCGCACCGGATCAACTACCGGGCGGGCATGGCCGCCCTGGCCCTCCTCGGGGTCGACCGGGTCGTGGCCATCGGGTCGGCGGGGTCCCTGAAACGGGAGATCCCGCCGGGCTCCCTCGCCATCCCCGCTGACTTCCTCAGCTGGGGGGAGAGCCCCTCCGTCCACGACCATGCCATCAGCCACGTACTCCCCTCCCTCGACAACAACCTCGCTGAGGAGCTCGGGAGGATCGTCCCGGGGGCCCACCGGGGAGGCATTTATGCCCAGACGAAGGGCCCGCGGATCGAGACGGTGGCCGAAGTGCAGGCCCTCGCCCGGGTGGCCGACCTCGTGGGCATGACCCTTGCCTCGGAGGCCACCCTCGCCTGCGAGCTCGGCATCCCCTTCTCGGCCCTCTGTACCGTGGACAACTATGCCCATGGCATCGGGGGCGAGGCCCCCAAGTACGAGCACATCCTTGAGGCCTCCCGGGCCCACGCGGACCGGACCGGGTCCATCGTGGAGAAGATCATAGGGGTGATGGGGTGAAAATACGGGCCGCCGGACCGGAGGTCCCCCGGGAACGCGACGGCATCCTCATCGAAGGGGTCCGGTACCGGGGGAAAACCGTGGACGTGGTGGTCGACACCGGAGGGAAGATCGAGGGCCTCGGGGCAGGGGCAGGGAAGAGGGCACGGGGGGACGAGGGGACGAGGATCGACGGCAGGAACCTCCTTCTCATGCCCGGCCTCGTGAACACCCATACCCATGCGGCGATGACCCTCCTCAGGGGGTACGCCGATGACATGCCCCTCCAGGAATGGCTCGGGACCAAGATCTGGCCCCTCGAGGCCAAGCTGACCGGCGAGGATGTGTACCTTGGCACGAAGCTCGCCTGCCTCGAGATGATCCGGTCGGGCACGGTGGCCTTCAATGACATGTACTTCTTCATGGAGGAGGCGGCCCGGGCGGTGCAGGAGACGGGCCTCCGGGCAACCCTCTCCTACGGGTTCATCGACCTCGGGAACCCGGAAAAGCGCGAGAAGGAGATCAGGGCCACGGAAGGGCTCGTCTCCTTTGTAAAGAGGCTGGGAGACCCGCGGGTGCAGGCGGCGGTTGGCCCCCATGCCCCTTACACCGTCTCTCCCGAGGGGCTCCGGTGGTGCGCGGACTATGCCCGTGAGGAGGGCATCGGGATCCATGTCCACCTCTCCGAGACTGAGCAGGAGGTCCGGGACTGCCTCGCCGCCCACGGGAAGCGTCCCGCGGCGCACCTCGACGCCTGCGGGTGCCTCACGGGACGGACGGTCGCCGCCCATTGCTGCTGGCTCGACCGGGACGAGGTTTCCCTCCTCGCGGCATGCGGCGCCTCCGCCTCCCACAACCCCACGAGCAACATGAAGCTCGCCGTGAACCGGGCGATGCCCTATCCCTGGATGAAGGAGGCCGGGGTGAACGTCACCCTGGGGACCGACGGGTGCGCCTCGAACAACAGCCTCGATATGTTCGGGGCCATGAAGCAGGCGGCCCTCCTCCAGAAGTTCGCCTGGAACACCCAGACCACCTTTCCCGCCCCCGAGGTGCTCCGCGCGGCCACGGCGGCAGGGGGGCAGGCCCTCGGCATCCCGTCGGGAAGGATCGCGGTGGGGGCCCCCGCGGACCTCGTGCTCGTCACCCTCAGGGCCCCGGCCATGACCCCCCTCTTCTCCGAGGAGTCTGACCTCGTGTACTCGGCGACCGGATCCTGTGTGGACACGGTCATCTGCGACGGCCGGGTCCTCATGCTCCACGGGGCGGTGCCTGGCGGGGAGGAAATCCTCGCCCGGGCGGCGGAGGCCGCCGCCTCCCTCGTCGCCCGCGGGGGGACGTGATGCCGGCCCGGTCACCCTTCCCGCCGGAGCACCCCCGTCCGGTTCCCCCGTGACACAAGCGTTAAATCCCGAAAGGGAGACCCTGTAACGTCATCTGAGGGGCTGTGGCCTAGACCGGAATGGCGACGGGCTCCAGCGGTCTTTGCGGGTGATGAACAATGGGTCTCCTGAAACCGGATGATGACCCGTTGGAGCACTGACGCATGTCGGAGAGACCCGTCGATCGTGAGTTCAAATCTCACCAGCCCCACGTTTTTCGCTGATCCTTCCGCCCTGCCCTGCATCGTGCATGGATGCCAGGATACCATCCCCCGAAAAGTCCCGGCTCCCCTGTCTGCCCTGCAGAATCCTCTTTGTCCCTCCTCGATGGTCTCCCGCGCAGCCTCGCCCCCTCCGGCGCCGGACTCCCCCCTTTTTTATACTCCGGGGCACCATAGAGCTTTCAGGAACGGAGCATGTCCATGTACAGCATCGGGGAAGCACTTCTCGGGGACGGCGCGGAGCTCGCCCACATCGACCTCATCATCGGGGACAAGGAAGGGCCGGTGGGTGCCGCCTTTGCCAACGCCCTCTCCCAGCTCTCGGTGGGGCACACCCCCCTCCTCGCCGTCATCCGGCCGAACCTCCTCACGAAGCCCGCGACGCTCGTCATCCCGAAGGTGACCTTAAAGAACGTCAAGCAGGTGAACGAGATGTTCGGCCCCGTGCAGGCGGCCGTCTCGAAGGCCGTGGCCGACTCCCTCGAGGAGGGGGTCTTCCGGGATACCGACATAGAGAGAATCGTCATCCTCTGCTCGGCCTTCCTCCACCCGGAGGCCAAGGACTACAACAAGATCTACCGGTATAACTACGGGGCCACGAAGCTCGCCCTCCGCCGGGCCTTCGACGGGTTCCCCGACGCGAAGACCCTGCTCTACGAGAAGGACAGGCAGGCCCATGCCATCATGGGCTTCAAGGTCACCCGGCTCTGGGATCCCCCCTACCTCCAGGTTGCCCTCGACCTCGTGGACATGAAACAGGTGGTGCGGGTCCTCCAGTCCCTCCCGGACAACGACCACCTCATCGTCGAGGCAGGGACCCCCCTCATCAAGAAGTTCGGGATCGGGGTGATAAGCGAGCTCCGGAAGGCCCGGCCGAACTCCTTTATCATCGCGGACCTGAAGATCCTCGACACCGGGAACCTCGAGGCCCGGATGGCCGCGGACGCCTCGGCCGACGCCGTGGTGGTCTCCGGCCTCGCCCCGGCCCAGACACTCGAGAAGGCCATCAGCGAGGCCCGGAAGACCGGCATCTACTCGGTCATGGACATGCTGAACGTGCCGGACCCGGTGAAGGTGATCAAGTCCCTTGCGGTGAAGCCCGACATCGTGGAGCTCCACCGGGCCATCGACGCCGAGCGGGAGGACCATGCCTGGGGCGACATCCCGGCCCTGAAGAAGGCGGCCGGCGGGAAGCTCCTCGTCGCCACCGCGGGCGGTATCCGGATCCCCGTCGTCAAATCGGCGGTGAAGGCGGGAGCCGATATCATCGTCGTCGGCCGGGCCATCACGGCGTCCCGGGACGTGAAGCACGCCGCCGAGGAGTTTCTCGAGGAACTGTCGAGAGAGGAGATCGACCAGTTCCGGGTCATGACGGACTTTTAATATATCATAATGTATATTTTTAATTGGATTTAAATAATAAGAAATCTCGGTCGATCTTTCAGGGAATAACACAGGACATCAGGTTTTTATACGGCCCACGGGAAGAGATGGGTGGTGATACAGGTGCCACTCCCGTATAAGTCTGTGAAGGAACTCCCGGAGCCCGTGCAGCATGCCCTCCCTGCCCATGCCCGGGAGATCTTCCTGAAGGCGGTCAACAACGCCTGGGAACAGTATAAAGAGCCGAAAGCGCGGCGTGACCCGAAGGAGACCCGTGAGGCCGTGGCCTTCAAGGTCGCCTGGAAGGCCGTCGAGGAGGTGTACGAGAAGGATCCCGGGAGCAGGACCTGGAAAAGGAAGGCCTGAGGAATATCCTCAGAACGGTATAAATATCGATATCACCATCACGATGATCCCGAAGACCGTGAGGAACACCCCGACCTGCATGAACGGGTTCTCGATCTTCAGGATGGCCTCGATGATGTTGTTCAGGTCGGCGAGGGGTATCGGGGAGACTGTGATCCCCTCCTTCTTCGACAGGCTTTTTGCAACCTCTTCGGCGATTTTCTTCGCCCGCTCCTCGGCATTCTTCATCCTGTCGTACACGCTGTAAAGGCAAAGGATGACCCCGAGGGCCACCATGACAACCGAGATTCCGAACACCACGAGCTGGCCTGCGACCATGACCGGAACACCTGTTTTCAAACATTTGCCGGGCGGCTATTTCATTCTGGCGATTTGTTCACGTCGTGGCCAGGAGGATTATCCGGGCTGCTCGGGGTCTCGAGGCAGTTCAATCCCTCGAAAAAGCCCGGGCGCATTCCTGGATCGCCCCGGCCATGGTGGGGAAGACGTGGAAGGCGTCCACGAGGTCATGGGTGGTGAGGCCGAACTTCACGGCGAGGACCCCCTCCTGGATGATCTCCGCGGCGAGCGGGGCGCAGATGTGCACCCCGAGGATCTTCCCGCCCTTCTCCGCGGCGACCATCTTCATGAGCCCCCGGGTATCGCCGGTCATCATGGCCCGGGCGAGCCCTTCGAGGGAGACCGACCGGCACTTCACGTCGAGGCCCTTCTTCCTCGCCTGGGCCTCGGTGAGCCCCACGCTCGCCACCTGCGGGGTGGTGAAGACCGCGTGGGGGAGCGATGCCCGGTCGATCCTCCTCCCCTTCCCGGTCATGGCGTTCTCCGCCGCGACCGCCCCGCCGACGCCGGCCCAGGGCTCGAGCATCGGCTCGCCGGTTACGTCCCCCGCGGCCCAGATGTGGGGCACAGAGGTCTGCATGGTGTCGTCCACGGCGATGGCGCCCGTCGCGTCGACCTTCACGCCGCAGGCCGAGAGGTCCAGATCTCTCGTGTTCGGGGTGCGGCCGGTGGCGAGGAGGATGCGGGCCGCGGTGAACTTCTCCGCGACTCCCTTCACCCGGGCGGCGACGCCGATCCCCCCGCCCTCCCGCCGGACCCTGAGGAGCTCCGCGCCCGTGTGAATCGCGATACCCTCCTCCTTCAGGGCGTCCTCCATGGCCATGGAGATCTCGGGTTCCTCCTCGGGGATGATCCGCGGGCTCCGCTGGAGGAGGGTGACCTTCGAGCCGAGGTGGGCGAAGATCTGCGCGAACTCGAGCCCGAGGGACCTCCCGCCGACCACGATGAGGGATTCGGGGACCTCCTCCATCTCCAGGGCCTCAATGTTCGTGAGGTAGGGAACCCCGGCAAGGCCCTCCACCCTGGGAACGGCCGGGGCGGAACCTGTGGCAATGACGAACCGGCGGGCCTCCAGCCTCCGGCGGCCCACCTTGATCCCGCGGGGGGAGATGAACCTCGCGGTGCCCTCCACGAGTTCGACCCCGAGCTCCCCGAAGAGCCGGTGGGCCTTCCGGTCCCGCAGGGCCAGGACCAAATCCCGCTTCTCCCGGATCAGCTCCTTCGGAAGGAGTCTCGCGCTGACCTCGAGTCCCTGGTGCCCGAAGTTCCGGTAATAGGAGAGATCCCCGACGGAGAGGAGGAGCTTGCTCGGGATGCACCCGGTGTTCACGCAGGTGCCCCACAGGGGGCCCCGCTCCACCATGGCGAGACGCCTCGCGCCGAGGCGGTGCGCCCGGGTCGCTGCCGAGGTCCCCGCGGCACCGGTCCCGATGACGATGAGATCGTAGGGCTCCAATCCCGTTCCCCCGGTTGATATCCTTTCTAGAATGGTGGTGGTTCCCGGGGCAAATAAGCTTCCAGAACCCTGTCGGACAGTCGCCCGGGATGGTGGGATATCGAGGGCCCCGGAGGGCTAGCCG
>DATKMC010000045.1:0-48087 GCA_035542115.1 Methanomicrobiales archaeon
TTCGCCCAAATCGACGAGCTGAAGGAGGAGCAGGTAAGGAGGGGGGTGGATGTCATCGACCTCGGGATCGGGGACCCGGACCTCCCGACCCCGCCGCACATCGTGGAGGCCCTCTGCAGCGCGGCGAGGGACCCCGCGAACCACCACTACCCCTCCTATGCCGGGATGCGGGAGTTCCGGGAGGCGGTGGCGGCCTGGTACCGGCGCCGGTTCTCGGTGAACCTGGACCCCGAGACCGAGGTCACCGCCCTCATGGGGTCAAAGGACGGCATCGCCCACATCCCCGAGGCCTTCGTGGACCCGGGGGACTACGTCCTCGTCCCCGACCCCGGGTACCCCGTGTACCGGACCTCGACCCTCTTTGCAGAGGGGAGGGTCCACCTCATGCCCCTCCTCGAGGAGAACGGCTACCTCCCCGACCTCCAGGCCATCCCCCTCCCGGTTCTGAAAAAGGCGGGGCTCCTCTTCCTGAACTACCCGAACAACCCCACGGCGGCGACGGCACCCATGGAGTTCTTCGAGGAGGTCGTGGACTTCGCCTGCGAGCATGACATCGTCGTCGTCCATGACAACGCGTACTCCGAGGTCTCCTTCGACGGGTACCGGGCACCCTCCTTCCTCCAGGCAAAGGAGGCCTTCGAGGCAGGGATCGAGATGCACTCCCTCTCGAAGACCTACAACATGACCGGCTGGCGCATCGGGATGGCCTGCGGGAGGATGGAGGTCATCAAGGGACTCAGGCAGGTGAAGACGAACGTGGACTCCGGGGTCTTCAACGCGGTCCAGCACGCGGCCATCGCCGCCCTGACCGGTCCCCAGGACTCCGTGAGGGAGGCTTCGGAGGTTTACCAGGAGCGGAGGAACCTCCTCGTCGCGGGCCTCCGGGAGATGGGCTTTCCCGTCGCCCTCCCCCAGGCCACCTTCTATGTCTGGATGGGGGTGGAGAACGGCTTTGACTTCGCAAGGAGGCTTCTGAACGAGGCAGGGATCGTTGTGACCCCGGGAATCGGGTTCGGGAAATACGGGGAGAAGTACGCCCGGTTCGCCATCACCCGGCCGGTTGACCGGATCGGGGAGGCCCTGGACAGGATGCGGGGGCTCGACCTGTGATCCTCCCTCCCTCCCTCTCGGTGAAGGACGGGCACCTCCACATCGGCGGGCACGATACCGTCTCCCTCGCCGCCCGGTTCGGGACCCCCCTCTATGTCACCGACGAGGACCGGATCTGCGCCCGCTACCGTGAGGTCCGCGACGCCCTCTCCTCCCGCTACGGGAAGGTCCGGGTCCTGTACGCGGCGAAGGCGAACGGGAACCCGGCCATCCTCCGGGCCCTCGCCACCGAGGGTGCCGGGGCGGATGTCTTCTCGGCCGGCGAGCTCCTTCTCGCCCTCCGGGCAGGAATGGACCCTGACCGGCTCCTCTTCAACGGCTCCTCGAAGAGCGAACCCGACCTCGCCCTCGCCGTGGAGAAGAGGGTCCGGGTCTCGGTGGACTCTTTGGACGAGCTCCATGCCCTCGACCGGGCCGCGGGGGAGGCGGGGGAGGTCGCGGAGATCTCCTTCCGGGTGAACCCTGCGCTCGAGGTGCCCACCAACCCGAAGATCGCCACCGGCCTCCGCACCTCGAAGTTTGGGATCCCGGCCGGCGACATCCTCGCGGCGTACCAGGCGGCCCTCGGCTGCAGCCATGTCCGGCCCGTCGGGATCCACTGCCACATCGGGTCCCAGATCCTCGAGGTGGACCCCTTCGCCCGGGCGGCGGCGGTCATGACCGGCCTCGCCGCCGGGGTCACCGAACTCGGAGTCAGGCTCAGGTTCATCGACCTGGGGGGCGGCCTCGGCATCCCCTACCGGCACGGTGCCGATCCGGCGCCCTCCTTCTCCGACTATGCCGCGGCCGTGGTGCCGGTCTTTGCCGCGGGGGTGAAGGAGGCCGGGATCTCCCCCGAGCTCTGGGTGGAGCCCGGCCGGTACCTCGTCGCCGACTCCACCATCCTCCTCGCCCGGGTGAACTCGGTGAAGGAGGCCCACCGGCGGTTCGTGAACGTCGACGCCGGCTTCAACCTCCTCGTCCGGCCGGTGATGTACGGTTCCTTCCACACCGTCGTGGTGGCCAACAAGGCAGGCGACCTTCCGGCCCACCGGTACACCATCGCCGGGCCTATCTGCGAGACCGGGGATATCCTCGCCGAGGACCGGGACCTCCCCGCCATCGCCGCCGGGGACCTTGTCGCGGTTCTCGATGCCGGGGCGTACGGCTTCTCCATGGCATCGCAGTACAACGGCCGTCCCCGGTGCCCGGAGGTCCTCATCCGGGGCGGGGACGCGGCCCTCATGCGGAGGGGGGAGACCCTGGAGGACCTCACCGCCGCGGCGGAGCGGCCGCCCTGGCAGGCCCGCTGACCCCCTGAGCCGGCCATGACCTTCCACTTCGCCCTCGTGGACGACCTCCTCACCCGGGAGGAGTTCGACCGGCGGGTGGAGGAGGTCATGGAGAAGAGCGGGGACCTCCTCGACGAGCCCACCGCGGCGATGATCGTCGTCCGGGACCTCGGCCGGGCCCACGTGAAGATACAGGATCTCGGGAAAGGGAGCAGCCTCGCCTGCTTCTTCGGGAAGGTCGTCTCCGCCACCTCCCCCCGGGAGTTCCAGAAGAACGACGGGACTACCGGCGTCGTGGCCGACCTCCTCCTCGGGGACGAAACCGGGCAGGTCCGGGCGGTCCTCTGGGACGAGCGGGCCGGGGCGACGGCGGAGGTTGAGGTCGGCGAGGTCCTCGAGGTGATAGCCCGGCCCTCGCAGCGGAAGGGGGAGGTGACCGCCATGGCCCTCCGGAAGGCGGCCTGCGAGATCAGCTGTGTCATGGCCCCGGACCGCCGGTTCCTCCCGCCCGAGCCCGTCCCGGAGCTGGAGGCACGGGTCCTCGAGCTCGGGAAGGTCCGGACCTTCGCCCGCCGGGACGGGTCCGAGGGCCGGATGTTGGATCTCATCATCGCGAACCCCGCCATGATCTCGCGGCTCGTCTGCTGGGAGCCGGAGCTCCTCGCGGGGATCGATACCGGGTCAATGGTCAGGATCCGGGGCGCCACCCTGTCGACGAAGGGCAACGGGGACGAGTATCAGCTGGATGGGAAGGGAGAGGTGTCCCTCCTTGAAAAGGAGATAGAGGTTCCGGTCACACCGGTATCGCAGGTCCCCGAATCGGGGTTCACCTCGGTGAAGGGGGTCATCCGGTCCGCCGGCCCCCGGCGGACCTTCACCACCCGGCAGGGGCACCCCTCCGCCGTCCGGAACTTCACGGTCTCGGACGGGAGCGGGGAGATTGCCCTCGTCCTCTGGGGCGAGAAGGCGGCCCTCGACATTGCGGCGGGGGACGAGGTCGCCCTCTACCGGGTCGAGGTCAGGACCGGGCGGGAGGGGGGCCGGGAGCTCCACGCAGGCCGGGGGAGCGCCGTGGTCCTCCCGGGTGGCGAGGCCGGGCCGGTGGAACTGGAGGGCCTTGTCATCCCCACCGCCGCCGGCCCGTGCCTCGAAGCCGCCGGGGAGTGCCACCCCGTCGCGGGGGAGGTCCCCGTAGGCCGGGCGGTCAGGCTCCGGGGGGTGCGGGTGCGCCGGACGATTCACGCCACGGTGGTGGAGGTGCGGCAGCCGGACCCCGGCCCGGTGAAGGAGCGCCTCGCCCGGTTCAGGGCGGGCCTGCGCCCGTGAGGGATCGGGGCCCGGAGGCAGGAGGAACCGGGACCTCGTGAGCGGGCGGATCCGCACCCCTGGCACGAAGTGGATTCGGGCGGGGCCGATATCACTTTCACGCCGCCCGGCCCACCTCTATAAAGGGTCCCGGGAGACGGGGAAGTGTAACTCGACTCCCCTGGGGAGATGGCAATGACAGAAAACGGGAACGACATTGAAGATCTGCCGGGTGTCGGGCCGACGACGGCCGACAAGCTGAAAGAGGCAGGGTACACAACCATAGAGAGCATCGCCACCGCATCGCCGGCCGAGCTCGCCGAGGTGGCCGAGATCAGCGACGCGGTCACGAAGAAGCTCGTCAAGGCCGCGAAGGAACGGGCCGTGGTGAGCTCCTTCAGGACGGGGGCTGACATCATGGAGCAGCGGAAGAACGTGAGGAAGCTCCGGACCTTCGTCCCCGAGCTCGACGCCCTCCTCGGCGGCGGCTTCGAGACCCAGGCCATCACCGAGCTTTACGGCGAGTTCGGGTCAGGGAAAAGCCAGATCGTCCACCAGATGGCGGTGAACGTCCAGCTCCCCGAAGAGGCGGGAGGCCTCGACGGGAGCTGCATCTTCATCGACACCGAGAACACCTTCCGGCCGGAGCGGATCGAGCAGATGGTGAACGGCCTCGGGATGGACGTCCCCCCGGTCCAGGAGTTCCTCGACCACATCCACGTGGCCCGGGCCCACACCTCCGACCACCAGATGCTCATGGTGGAGAACGCGAAGGAGCTCGCAAACGAGCTGAGGGACGGCGAGAAGCCGGTCCGGCTCTTCATCGTGGACTCCCTCACCGCCCACTTCCGGGCCGAGTACGCCGGCCGGGGGACCCTTGCCGCCCGGCAGCAGAAGCTGAACCGGCACATGCATGACCTCTTCCGGCTCCTCGACGAGCACAACGCCGTCGGCCTCGTGACGAACCAGGTGCTCTCCAACCCCGCGGTCTTCTTCGGCGACCCGACGAAGCCCATCGGCGGGAACATCGTCGGTCACACCGCGACCTTCCGGATCTACCTCCGGAAGAGCAAGGGCGGAAAGCGGATCGCGAAGCTCGTGGACAGCCCGAACCTCCCCGAGGGCGAAGCGGTCTTCATGGTGGAGCAGACCGGCCTCAAACCGGTTTGAACGGTTTGAGTACGGCCTCAAACCCGCCTGAGGAGCGGGCAGGAACACCTCCTTTTTTGAGCCGGCCGGTTCCAGCTAAGAGCGTGCCGACCCTGCGAGCCGTTGCCTGCGATGTGGACGGGACCATCACCGACCGGTATCGTCGTGTAAGCCTCCCCGCCATCGCCTGCATCCGGGACCTCACGGACCACGGGGTCGAGGTGATCCTCGCGAGCGGGAACACCGCCTGCTTCCTGGACGCCATCGCGCGGATGGTAGGCACGTCGGGGACCATCATCGCCGAGAACGGCGGCGTCTACCGGATCGGGTTTTCGGGGGAGCTCAGGGTCCTCGGGGACCGGAGGGAGTCGCTCGCCGCGTACCGGGTCCTCGAGGCTTATTACCGGAAGAAGGGGGTCGAGCTGGAACTCTATGGCGAGCAGTACCGCTTCTCCGACGTTGCTTTTGCCCGCACGGTCCCGCCCGAGGAGGTACGGGAGGTGATGCGGGACCTCGGGGTGAGGGTTCTCGACACGGGCTTCGCCATCCACCTCCAGCCGCCGGGGATCAGCAAGGGGCTCGCCCTCCGGAAGCTCGCCGCAGACCTGGGGATACCGGCAGAGGAGTTTCTCACGGTGGGGGACTCTGAGAATGACGTGGAGATGATAGAATTCGCGGGGATCGGGGTGGCCGTGGCGAACGCGAGGGACGCAGTGAAGGCGGCCGCGGATTATGTATCGGAAAAAGGGGATGGGGACGGGTTCGTCGAAGCGGTGACGCGGTATCGGCCTTATTTCTTGGAGAGGTAGCGGTCCACGACGATATAGTCCTTGATGTCCTTCACGGCCTCAAAGGGGATGAACATCCGGTCGCCGTCCATCCGGAAGCCCTCGACATTGAAGTTGGGGTCAGGGACGACGATGAGGTCCACCACCTGGCCGGTATCGAAGTCCACCATCACGTTCCTGAGCGTGCCGATGACCATCCCATCATTGGACATGACCTTTTTCCGCGAGAGGTTCCGAGATAAAATCATGGTCATATAAAAAAAGAGTACTTTGAAATATTTAAAATGTTCTGAAAGACGTACGGGCAGAACCGGGGAATTAGGGCAATCTGAACAAAATTTGGGGGGTGTTCGCGCGGCCCTGCCGGGAAGGGGCCCCGGATCGACCGCGGTTCCACCTCCGCCGTTCTTCGGTTGGAAGCCCGGCCTCCGTCGCCGGACCGGCGGGGGTCCCGCCGCATATCCCCCGCCCGGGCAGGGACAGAAGAGGGGATTTCTCAGAGCACCGGGAAGACCCGGAGGACGTCCGACTGGGTGAGGATCCCCACGGGTCTCCCGTCCTCGACGACGATGAGCCGCCCGATCTCCTGCTCCGTAAAGCGCCTCACCACCTCGAAGAGCTTCGTCCCGGCGTCGGCCAGCACCACGTCGCTCGTCATGACCGAGGAGACCGGCGTGTCGAGGGGCTTCTTCTCGTCGAGGCCCTTCGCGATGTCGGTGAGGGTGACGATGCCCGCGAGCTCTTCCCCCTCCATGACGGGGGCCCCGTGGATGTGCTTGCCCGTGAAGAGGTGGATCGCCTCCCGGAAGCTCGAGGAGGGGGAGAGGGTGATAAGGGGGGTGCTCATGTAGTGCCTGATGGCCTTCTTGGGAAGGGAGATCATCTCCGAGATGGAGATGAGGATGGACTGCTGGACCTCGTCCTTGCCGTAGATCTCGCCCCGGATGATGAGCTTGTTCACGGGCGTCGGCCCGATGGTAATCTCCTCGCCGATCTGGAAGGTCTTCACCGAGCCCCCGACCTTCACCATGGCATGGCAGAGGTCGGGGTGGCAGAGGGTGGTGAAGTCCACCTCGGTAACCCTCATCCCGGGGACCGGCTCCCCGTATTTGAGGATGGGCACCGTCGCCTCCCGGTCCAGGTTCGAGAGGTTCAGCTCCCGGTAGGCGAGGGCGGTGGGATTGTACCCTCCCTTCGGCCCCGGCACCCCGTCGACGAACCCGATGGCTTTTAAGGCCTGCATCTGGTTCCTGACCGTCCCCGGGTTCCGCCTGAGCACCTCGGCGATCTCTTCGCCCTTGATGGCATGGGAGTGCTGGTGGTAGAGGGCGATGAGGGTGATGAGGATCTCTTTCTGGATGAGGGACAGATCCATAATGATTAATCATAGAAATTGGATATATAAGTTCGTTGCGAGGCATGGAGCTCGAAAAGATCCCCACCGTCCCGACCGCCGATGAGGTCATGGACCGGTCCCTCCGGAGGGCGGCGGCGAAGATGAAGGAGAAGAAGAACAAGGAGCGCGCCGACCGGGAGTTCGTCATGGCCATCTCCGCCTCCCTCCATGACCGGCTCGTGAAGGTGATCGCGTCCTTCCCCGACTTCGAGGCCCTCCCCCCCTTCTACCGGGAACTCGTGGAGATCCTCTTCGGCCTCGAGAAGATCCGGATTGCCCTCGGGGCCGTCGGGTGGGCCGCAAAGAACACAAAACGGGTTGGAAGGGAGATGTCCCGGGAGATCCGTGGCTCCACCGAAACCCGGGGGGTCAGGAAGCGGGCGGTGGCCCGGCTCTCCTCCATTGTCCACCGGGCGGAGAAGGACCTCCTCTACCTGAACGAGGTGAGGAACACCCTGCGTGCCCTCCCCGTCCTCCGCGACGAGTTCACGGTGGTGGTGTCCGGCTATCCCAACGTCGGGAAGTCCTCCTTCATCCGGCTCGTCTCCTCGGCAGAGCCCGAGGTAGCCTCCTACCCCTTCACCACGAAGGGGATCATCGTCGGGCACCGGAAGGAAGGCCGCTCGGGGATCCAGTTCGTCGATACCCCCGGCATCCTCGACCGGCCGCCGGAGGACCGGAGTCCCGTGGAGCGGCAGGCGGTCTCGGCCCTCATGCATGCCGCCCGGGTGGTCCTCTTCCTCCTTGACCCGAGCGAGCGGTGCGGCTACCCGCTGGAGAACCAGCTCGCCCTCCTTGAAGAGGTGAAGGGGATGGTCCAGGTGCCCCTCGTCGTCGCGGTGAACAAGGCGGATGTGCAGGGGATGGAGGGGTACCTGAACATGTCCACCCTCACCGGCGAGGGCGTGGAGGCAGTCCTCGCCGAGCTCCTCAGAGTCCGGGGACCCAGCCCCACGTCCCGGCGAGGGCGCAGCCGATAAGGAAGCCGGCGATGGTCAGGGCGTTCAGCGGCGGGAGCCCTGCCTGGGGCTTCCCCTGCCTGAGGGCGGAGAGAAGGACGGCGAGGCCCGCCAGGGATCCGAGGGCCGCCCCGATGGCAGCCGGGGAAACGGGCCAGCCCGGCACAGGGAGGAAGACGTTTGCCGAGACCACGAGGATGGTCGGCATGATGAAGTCCCCCATCCCGATGACGAAGGCGCCGCGCTCCTTCTTCTCCCCCTCCCCTCCCGCCCCCTCCTTCTCCCCGATGGCGAGCCCCTCCTGGATGAAGGAGTAGTCCCGGCGCTTCGGGATGACGAAGAGGATGGGTGCCTTCTGTGAGAGGACGCCCTCGGCGAGGGTGATCATGTGTTTCGTCCGGTAGACCGAGATGGCGTCGTACACGGCGAGGAGTACGAGGAGGACAATGGCGGGAATGATCCCCATGGCGATGCCGAAGATGGAGGCGACGCCCGCGCAGAGGAGGATGCCGAGGGTGTCGATGACATACCACTCGGGATACCTGTAGAGGAGCACCGTCGCCCCGATGGAAAGCGCGAGGGTGGCGAGTCCCGCGAGGGGGGTCTCCCCCGCAGCCGCGAGGGCGAGAGAGGCGAAGATGTAGTAGAAGGTGAAGAAGAAGGAGAGGGCGATGATGGCCGGGATGATGAACTTCAGCCTGTACCGGATGAGGATGAGGAGGAAAACGGTGAAGCCGAGGAGCATGAGGACGAAGACCGCGGTGTTCCAGATGTTCTCGGGAGGGTAGGGGAGGGCGGAGACCCCCGCGGCCTGGAGGGGGCTCGACAGGAAGAGGGCGAGGATCTCCACGAGGAGGAGCATCGCCGGCATCGCCACCAGGGGGAGGTTGTTCTTCAGGGTAAAGGCCATCCGGGATACCCTCTCCTTCACGGGTATTTTAAATAATGGGACTTCAACATCTAAAAGCATGGAGATCCGAAGCCCGATACCGGACGTCGTCCTCACCCTCGTCCTCGTCATCTCCACCCTCGTCCTCGTGATGCGCCTCTGGCAGGACGTGGTCATCGCCGCCGCGGCGACCCTCATGATGCTCTCCATCGCGGGCCTCTTCCTCTCCCTGGGGCGGAAGATCCAGCGGCTCGACTCGAGCGTCGTCTCCCGCGAGCGGACCATCCGGGTGAACCTGGAGGAGATGGCGGCAGGGATGGGAAGGAAGTACGACGCCACCCTGGAGCGCGTCGACGGCGTCATGCAGGAGCTCTCGAAGCGGATGTACCGCTGATCCCCCGGACCTGCAGGTGGGGGGCTGACCCATGGGCGTCGATATCCGCGACATCCTCGTCCCGTACAAGAAGACGGTGGGCTGGGAGGCCCTCGCCGGGATCGCCGCGGTGGACGCCCACAACGCCCTCTACCAGTTCCTCTCCATCATAAGGCAGCCCGACGGGACGCCCCTCATGGACTCCCGCGGCCGGGTCACCTCCCACCTCTCGGGCATCCTCTTCCGGGTCCTGAACTTCCTCGAGCTCGGGATACGCCCGGTCTTTGTCTTCGATGGGGTCCCGCCGGAGTTCAAGGGGGCGACCATCGCCGAGAGGAAGGAGATCCGCCGGGAGGCGAGCGTGAAATGGGAGGAGGCCCGTGCAAGGGGCGAGGTGGCAGAGGCGCGGAAGCATGCGCAGGCCTCCTCCCGGGTGGACGAGTCCGTCATCTCGTCCTCGCAGGAGCTCCTCGGGCTCCTTGGCATCCCTTGGGTCCAGGCCCCCTCCGAGGGGGAGGCGCAGGCCGCCCACATGGTGGCGAAGGGGAGCGCCACCTACGCCGTTTCGCAGGACTACGACCTCCTCCTTTTCGGTGCCCCGGTCCTCGTCCGGAACCTCACGGTGTCGGGGAAGCGGAAGGTGCGGGGGAGGACCATCACGGTGAACCCGGAGAAACTGCTGCTGAAGGAGGTGCTTGAAGGGTTGAACCTCACGAGGGAGCAGCTTATCGAGATCGGGATCCTCGTTGGTACTGATTTCAACACCGGCGTCAGGGGAATAGGGCCGAAGAAGGCGATCCAGGTCGTGAACGATGGGAAGTTCGAAGAGACCTTGGAGGAGAAATTGCCGGACTTTGACCCGAAGCCGGTTAAAGAGTTTTTTATAAAACCACCGGTTACCGATGATTTCTCGGTGGCATGGAAGCCGGTGAACGCCGATGGCGTGGTGAAGATGCTCTGCGAAAACTACGATTTCTCCCGGGAGCGGGTGAACTCGGCGCTGGATAAGGTACGGGTCACCGCCGGACAGAAGACGCTGGACCGGTGGTTTTGAAGTGGAATACGGGATGGCCGGAGATCCTGGTCAGCCACGACCTGACAGTATTGCACGGAGTGCCAGGTCATGCTGCCAGACAAACAAGGTGGGTGCTTAGCTCATGAACCCATGCAAGGGGTGTGAGTATAGACAAATATTTCTCCGCGAGGAGAACGAGGGGAAAATTGTGTTCTGTAGAAAATTTAATTGCGAACGCGATGATGCCCGATCAAAATGTGAACGCTGGAAGGGAATCATCGATCCTTCTGTATAAAAATTGGAACCCAGCCATCTGTGCGAAGAGTCCGATTTGAACCTGCTAACATCCTTAGGGTGTCATATGAAGGAAAGAAGGAAGGGTTGATTTGTCAGGTTGGGGAAGGACGAAAGCAATATTCTGATTGGAGAGGTAAACTGTAGATTCCCCATCTCCTATAAATCCCTCCGCTTCCCATCTTCTCAGCTAAGTATCATCGGGAGTCCCCGTGTCCGAGATCCGGCTCGTCGGTACAGCGCACGTCTCGGCCCAGAGCATCGAGGACGTGAAGAAGGCCATTGACGAGTGGAACCCGGATATGATCGCCGTGGAGCTGGACCCGGGCCGGTTCGAGGCCCTCCGGAAGACCGCAAAGGTCCCCTCCATCGACGATATGCTCGAGGTGAAGAACTTCAACCAGCTCCTCATCCAGTGGATCCTCTCCTACCTCCAGCGGAGGATCGGGCTCGACGTCGGGGTGGAGCCGGGCGCCGAGATGAAGGCGGCCATCGCCGAGGCCGAGGCCCGCCGGATCCCCCTCTCCCTCGTGGACCGGGACATCCGGCTCACCCTCCTCCGGTTCTGGCATTCCCTCGGGTTCATGGGGAAGGTGAAGATGTTCTACGCCCTCGTGGTCTCCATCGCCGAGGTGGACGAGCTGGAGAAGATCGATGTCGAGAAGATGAAGGACCAGTCGGTCATGGACATGGTGATGGAGGAGTTCAGGAAGTTCTCGCCCGAGGGGGCGAGGGCCCTCATCGACGAGCGGGACGCCTTCATCGCCACCAACCTGATCCGGCTGAAGGAGCAGGACGCGGGGAAGATCCTCGCCGTCGTCGGGGCAGGGCATGTGAACGGGATCAACAGGTACCTGGAGAACCCCTTCTCCCTCCCGCCCCTGGAGGGCCTCACCCGGCAGCCGAAGAGCTTTCCATGGGGGCTCATCTTCGGGTTCGCCGTCACCGCACTCTTCGTGCTCCTTCTCGCTGCCATCGGCTTCTCGGGGGTGGGCATCTCCACCCTCCTCTACGCTTTCCTCTTCTGGGTCCTTATTCACGGGATGCTCGCCGGCGCCTTCACCCTTGCCGTCGGCGGGCACCCGTACACCGCCCTCACCTGCCTCGCGGTTGCCTGGATGACCTCCTTAAACCCCCTCCTCCACGTCGGGTGGATCGCCGCGGTCGTGGAGGCGAAGCTGAGGAGGCCCCAGGTCTCGGACTTTCGGCGGATCTATGAGGCAGAGACCATGAGGGAGATGGTGCGGATCCCCCTCTTCAAGGTGGTCCTCATCGCCGCCGTGGCCAACCTCGGGAGCCTGCTCGGGACCCTCCTCTACTTCATCTTCCTGTTCCCGGTGCTCGGGATCGACCCGGTCGTCGTGATCTCGACCGGCCTCCACAACATGGCGGCGTGGTTCACCGGTCTCTTCGGGTGAGGGGAGGCGGACCTGCGAATCCCCCTGCGGGGGCCGGGTCGCGGGAACCTTCCGGACCCGGGGAGTAATCATTATCCGCGGGGGACGGGTATGCTACCCCGTGAAACCCCGGTTCTTTGCCGATACGAGGGACCTCTTCAAGTACGACCTTGTCCAGCTCCTCATGGAGGGGATCCCCGTGCTTCGCCACTTCCACTTCGTCCCGATGCTCACCCGGGATGACGGGAAGGAGGGAAAATACCATGATCTCAGGAATGCCCGTGCGGGTCATCTCAACCGGGATCTCTGTGAATTCCTGGAAAAATGCCATGCGGGGAAGGTGCGCGACGTCTCCCGGATCAAGGTCTATTTCGGGGGCCGGGGCATCGCTACAGACATCATTGATACCCCGTTCACCCACAGGGGGAGGGGCGGTTATTTCAGGGACCTGATGGAGGGAATCCGGCCCTCGTCCCTCGTCCTCCTCGACCCTGATAACGGCCTCGGGGTCAGGCACCCCGACGAGAAGCACCTCCTCTTCCCCGAGCTTTCGGGTATCCTCGCCGCCATCGATGACGGATCCCTCGTCATGGTCTTCCAGTATTACCCGAGGGTGGACCACCGGATTTACCGTGCGGAGCGGGGGGATGAGATCTCCCGGGAAACCGGGACGAGGCCCATCTGGATAACCGATAACCAGATCATCTTCTACCTGCTGGCGAACTCAGGGCCGGTGAAAATGCGGGCCGCCGATCTACTCGGGGAGTACGCCTCACGGTATCCCGGTCTCACCACGGGCTCCTGAAGGCTGCCCACAGGAATCCGAAGGAGGATCTCGCAGCAGAGGCGCCGCCGGGGACCGCCACGGTGGTGACCGGGGGCGAGGGCAGGTCCGGGGGGCTGATGAGGGGGGCTTCGGGTCCGGGGACCCCTCTCCCCCGCTCCATCACGCACCCCGGGGTAAGCACGGCCCAGAAGAGCACCAGGGCCAGGGCCACGGCGAGGGCGACCCGCCATACCATCCTCTCCCCGCCCTCCCCGAGGAATCCCTGCGGGATCTCACCCGGCCTGGCGCGGAATCGCATGGGGGGATCTCTGTCAGCCTCCTAAAAAACCGTTCCCCCTGGCAGGGCGGACCAGAGAAGGGACGGTTCTCTTATCAGGGGGATGGTACTATCTTACGTACCGACATCCCAGGGAGGCATCTTTCTGGAGCTGCCCAGGTCTTCTGTTCCCGCCCTCGTGCTCTTATCGGCCCTGATCTTCCTTGCCGGGTTCCTTGCCGGCTGGACCCCCCCCGCCGCCTCCCGGCCGGCGGACCATGACCTCCTCTACCAGGTATCCACCTACACCTCCCTGTCGGGCGGAGGGTACAGCGGGTTCGTCCCGGTCGGGGAGTTCATGGAGCACGGGGACCTCGGGCTCGGGACCTTCGACGGGCTTGACGGGGAAATGGTGGTCCTCGACGGGCAATGTTACCAGGTGAAGGCGGACGGGAGCGTGGCAAACCCTGCCCCCTCCGCCCTGGTCCCCTTCGCCGCGGTCACTCCCTTTGAGGCCGATATTATTGTCCCTGGGATCACCGCCCCGAACCTCTCCCGGTTCACCGCCGCCCTCGATGCCAGCCTCCCCTCCCATGACACCTTCTGGGCCGTCCGCATGACAGGGAGCTTCCCGTACGTGAAGGCGCGGAGCCCCCCGAAACAGGCGAGGCCCTATGCCGTCCTTACCGATGCCCTGAAGAACCAGTCGGTCTTCCTCTTCCACAACGTCTCCGGGACGGTGGTGGGGTTCTATACCCCTGCCTCGGCCGCCGGGGTGGATCCCGTGGGGTTCCACCTCCACTTCATCACCGCCGACCGCCAGGCAGGGGGCCATGTCCTCGATATCTCCACCGACGGGGACCCGGTGGAGCTGGACTCGACGTCCCGCATCATCCTGGTCCTCCCGGGGGAGACCTCTCCCCCCGCCACGCCATGAGCCCTGCCCCCCGGCCCCCCTCGCGCCACCGTGCAAGGGCCTCACGGGATGCACGGGCAGAGGGAATGGTCCTTTCGCCCGTGCCTCCCTTTGATTTCGGCCTCTCGGCCTCCATCTTCTCGGGGGGAGACCCGGAGATCCGCTCCTTCAAGGATGGTGCCTTCCGGCAGCCGCTGAGGGTGCAGGGGCGGCTCATCCTCGTGACGGTCACCTCGGAGGGGACGGTGGACCGGCCCCGGCTCCGTGTCCGGGCCGAACCGGCCCCCTTCCCCGACGGCCTCCAGGGGGCTGCCGGGGGGGCAGTCGCCCGGCTCTTCAATCTGGACCTGGACCTCACCCGCTTCGAAGAAGCCGTGAAGACCGACCCGGTCATGTCCTCCCTGGTCCGGCAGCTCAGGGGCCTGAAACCTCCCCGGACCCCGACCCTCTTCGAGGCCTTCGTGGACTCCATCATCGAGCAGCAGATCTCCCTTTCTGCCGCCCACAGCATCGAGCGGCGGTTCACCCGCACCTTCGGGGACACCCTCAGGCTGGAGGGGAGGAGGTACTGCGCCTTCCCCACGCCGGAACGCCTCGCGGAGGCATCCCTCGAGGAGCTGAGGGCCTGCGGGCTCTCGCAGAGGAAGGCGGAGTACATCAAGGGGATAGCCCGCGGGGTAACCGGTGGCGGGCTCGACCTCGAGCACCACGGCCCCGAGGAGGAAACGGCGGCCCTCATCCGCCTGCTCACGGGCATCAGGGGAGTGGGGGTGTGGACCGCCGAGCTCGCCCTCCTCCGTGGCCTCTCGCGGCTGGACGCCATCCCCGCAGACGACCTCGGGGTGCGGCGGGCCATTTCCCGCTACTACTCGAGGGCATCCCGGATCGACACCGCCGGGGCCCGCCGGATCGCGGAGGCCTGGGGGGAGTGGAGGGGGCTTGCCGCCTACTACCTCCTCGTGGCAGAGCGGAAGGGAATCTGGGTGCTTGGGCTGGACACGGGGGGACCGGGCCCCCCCATCCAATAACCCTAAATAGGAACAGGGGGAGAGGGCATACTACCCCGCGGAACCGGCCTTTTGCGGTTTCGCGAGCTGAGGTGGACATAATGGCAAAACTCACCGATGAGATGAAGGCGGTCTTCTCGAAGAACAAGATCTTCCCCGTGGCAACGGCGAGCAAGAGCGGTGTCCCGAACGTCGCTCCCATCGCCTTCGTCCAGATCGTCTCCGATGACACCATCTGGCTCGGGGACAACTACATGATGAAGACGCTCGCGAACGTGAAGGAGAACCCGTGGATGGCCATCGAGTTCTGGGACCCGGACTCGAAGAAGTGCTTCCAGGTGAAGGGGAAGGTGTCGGTGAAGACCGCCGGCCCCGAGTACGAGAAGGTGAAGGCGATGATAAAGGCGAAGAACGAGAAGTTCCCCGCGAAGTCCCTCCTCGTCCTCGCCATCACCGAGGTCTTCGAGTGCACCCCCGGGGCCTCGGCAGGGAAGAAGATCTCCTGAGGAGATCTCCCGTCCCCTACCTCTTCTTTCTGCTCTTCAGGAACCGGGCCTGGATCCCGTGGTATCGCGAGATCCCCTCGGCATGGGCCTGGTCGAGGCTCGTGCTGTCAAAGGAGACCATGTCGCTGGAGTAGAGGGCATCCGGCGACGAACGGCCGGCGACCCGGACCGCCCCGCGGTAAAGCACGAGGTCCACGTCCCCGTTCACCCGCTCCTGGGTCTTCCCGATGAAGGCAGAGAGCGCGAGGAAGAGCGGCTCGTGTACGAGCCCCTGGTACGCGAGCTCCGACCACCGGTCGTCCACCGACCGCTTGAAGGCCAGCTCGGCCCTCGTGAGGACGAGGTGCTCGAGGTCCGCATGGGCGATGGTGAGGGCGGTGGCGGCCGGGTGCTCGTACACCTCCCGGGCCTTGAGCCCGAGGATCCGGTCCTCGATCATGTCGTTCCGGCCGACGCCGTTCCTCCCGGCCCGGAGGTTCATCTCCTGGACGAGGTCGTACCCCTTCATCATCTTCCCGTCGAGGGCCACGGGGGTCCCCTTCCGGAAGCTGACCGTGACCTCCTCGGGCTTTCCGGGGGCTTTCCGGGGGTCGGCGGTCCACCGGTAGATCTCCTCCCGCGGGTGGAAGGCCGGGTCCTCGAGCCTCCCTCCCTCGACAGACCGGTTCCAGCAGTTCTCGTCCACGGAGTACGGGTTCTTCTTCGCTACGGTGACCGGGATCTTATGCTTCCGGGCGTACTCGATCTCCCAGCTCCGGGTGAGGTTCAGCTCCCGGATGGGGGCGACCACCTCGAGGCCGGCGGACCGGATGATGAAGTCGAACCGTAGCTGGTCGTTTCCCTTCCCGGTGCACCCGTGGGCGACCGCCTTTGCCCCCTTCGACCGGGCGATGGCGACGGTCTCCTCTGCGATGAGGGGCCGGGCGAGGGCGGTCCCGAGGGGATAGCCCTCGTACGAGCCGTTCGCCTGGAGGGAGGGGAAGACATACTCCTCCACGAACCGGTCCTTCGCGTCGATGGTGTAGTGCTCGTCGGCGAACCGTCGCCCCTTCTCGGTCGCCTGCCGGATGTCCGCCTCCGGCTGCCCGACGTCCACGGCCACGGTGACGACCCGACCGTACCCGTACTTCTCCCGCAGGAGGGGGATGCAGACCGAGGTGTCGAGACCGCCCGAGAAGGCGAGGACGACCGTGCCCTTTCCCTGCTTACCTGTTCCCCTTCCTGTTCCCTTCTGCTTCATCATGCTCCTCCGATGTAGTGCCCCAGGGGCTCGATGGTGATCTTCTCCCTCTTTATGGCATCGATGGCGTTCGCCGCCGCCTTTGCCGCCTGAGTGGTGGTGATGTACGGGATCCCGAGCTCCACGGCCGTCCGCATGATCTGATAGTGGTCCTGCCGGGACTGCTTGTCCTTCGGGGTGTTAATGATGAGCCGGATCTCCCCGTTCCGGATCATGTCGATGACGTTCGGGGAGCCCTCCTGGACCTTCCGGACCATCTTCGCCTCGACCCCCACGTCGTGGAGGAAGGCCACCGTCCCGTCGGTCCCGTAGAGAGAGAGCCCCATCGCCACGAGCTTCTTTGCTATGGGGGCGATCTCCTCCCGCTGGTCGGCCGAGAGGGAGATGAAGACGTTCCCCGAGACGGGCAGCTCGTTGTCCGCCGAGATGCAGGCCTTGTAGTAGGCCCGGCCGAAGTCATAGTCGATGCCCATGACCTCCCCCGTGGACTTCATCTCCGGGCCGAGGACGGTATCCACGCCGGGCAGCTTGTTGAAGGGGAGGAGCACCTCCTTCACGGCGACATGCTCGATCTCCCGCTCCCGGTACCCGAGGTCCCTGATCTTCCGGCCCATCATCACCTTGGCCGCGACCTTGGCGAGGGGGATCCCCGTCGCCTTCGACACGAAGGGGACCGTCCGGCTCGCCCGCGGGTTCGCCTCGAGGACGTACACGACGTCGTCCTTAATGGCATACTGGATGTTCACGAGCCCCACCACCCCGAGCTCGACCGCGATGCGCCGGGTGTAATCCTCGAGCCGGGCGATCTGGGAGGGGGTGAGGGACTGGGGCGGGATGACGCAGGCGGAATCGCCGGAATGGACCCCCGCCTCCTCGATGTGCTCCATGATCCCGCCGATGAGGACCTCCTCGCCGTCGCAGGCGGCATCGACGTCGATCTCCACGGCGTTCTGGAGGAAGAGGTCGATGAGGACCGGGTGCCTCCGGGAGACCCGGACCGCCTCCTTGATGTACGTCGCGAGCTCGGCGCTGTCATGGACGATCTCCATGGCCCGGCCGCCGAGGACATAGGAGGGCCGGACGAGGACGGGGTACCCGATCCGCTCGGCGATGGCGAACGCCTCCTCCTCGGAGTAGGCCGAGCTGTTCGGCGGGCTCGGGATGTTGAGCCGGTCGAGGAACTCGCTGAACCGGTCGCGGTCCTCGGCGATGTCCATGGCATCGGGGCTCGTCCCGAGGATCCTCGTCGGGATCCCGAGCCGCTGGATCTCCGTCTCCAGGGGCAGGGCGAGGTTGATGGAGTTCTGGCCGCCGAACTGGACCATCACGCCCCAGTAACGGTCCTTCTTCAGGATGTTCACCACGTCCTCGAGCTGCATCGGCTCGAAGAAGAGCCGGTCCGAGGTGTCGAAGTCGGTGGAGACCGTCTCGGGGTTGTTGTTCACGATGTGGACCTCAACCCCTTCGTCCCGCACCGCCTTCACTGCATGGACCGTGCAGTAGTCAAACTCGATCCCCTGGCCGATCCGGATGGGCCCGGAGCCCAGGATGAGCACCTTCCGGTCCTCCGTCGGGGTTATCTCGCACTCTGTGTCCCAGGTGGAGTAGAAGTACGGTGTGGTGGCCGGGAACTCGGCGGCGCAGGTGTCCACCATCTTGTACGTGGGTCTCCCGGCGATGTTCTCCACCTCGTCCCAGGGGAGACCGGTGATCTTCACGATCTCGGCGTTCGCAAGGCCGAACTCCTTTGCCTGCCGGATGAGCTCCGGGCCGCACCCCGCGGTGAGCTTTTTCTCCATCTCCACGACGTTCCGGATCTTCTCGAGGAAATAGGGGTCGATGAATGTAAGGGAGGCGATCTCCGGGAGGGTGAGGCCCGCCCGGAAGGCGTCGAAGAGGCACCCGAACCGCTCGTCGGTGGGCCGCTGAAGGATCATCCGGATCTCGTTCACGTTCGTGTGCCTCCTCATGTCGGTATCGAGGGACCGAAGGGCCTTCTTGAAGCCCTCCTCAACGGTCCGGCCGATGGCCATCACCTCGCCGGTGGACTTCATGGCCGTGGTGAGGGTCCGGTCGGCGGTCTTGAACTTGTCGAAGGGCCAGCGGGGGACTTTCACCACGACGTAGTCCACGGCAGGCTCGAAGGAGGCAGGGGTACAGCCGGTTACCGTGTTCCTGATCTCGTCGAGCCGGAGGCCGATGGCGATCTTCGCCGCGACCCGGGCGATGGGGTAGCCGGTCGCCTTGCTCGCGAGGGCCGAGGACCGGGAGACCCGGGGATTCACCTCGATGACCCGGTATTCGCCGTCCCGGTAGGCGAACTGGATGTTGCAGCCGCCCTGGACACCGAGGGCCCGGATGATCTTGATGGCCGCGGACCGGAGCATCTGGAACTCATCGTCCCGGAGGGTGAGGATGGGGGCGACGACGACGCTCTCGCCGGTGTGGATCCCCATGGCGTCCACGTTCTCCATCCCGCAGACGATGATGCAGGTATCGGCCGCGTCCCGCATGACCTCGAACTCCACCTCCTTCCAGCCGACCACGCTCTCCTCGATGAGGACCTGGTGGATCCGGGACCTGGTGAGCCCGACCTCGGTGATCTTCCGGAGCTCTTCCCTCGTGTGGGCCACCCCGCCCCCGCTCCCTCCGAGGGTGTAGGCCGGGCGGATGATGGCCGGGAGGCCCACGACCCGCCCGGCCTCCTCGAGCTCGGAGACGTTCCGGAGGATCGTCGAACGGGGGACCGGCTCGCCGATGGAGAGCATGAGGTCCTTGAACTTCTCCCGGTCCTCGCCCTTATAGATGGCATCGAGGGGCGTCCCCAGGATCTCGACGCCGGCAAGGGCTCCCATCTCGGCAAGCTCGGCGGTGAGGTTCAGGCCCGTCTGCCCGCCCATGCCCGAGAGGATCCCGTCCGGCCGCTCCTTCTCGATGATCTTTGCGATGGTCGCGGCCCGGAGGGGCTCAATATAAATAATATCCGCCATCTCGGGATCGGTCTGGATGGTGGCCGGGTTCGAGTTCACGAGGACCACGGTCACCCCCTCCTCCCTGAGGGCCTTGCAGGCCTGGGAGCCGGAGAAGTCGAACTCCGCAGCCTGCCCGATCTGGATGGGCCCGGAGCCGATGAGGAGGACCTTTTTGATGTGCTCCTTCCGGGGCATCAGGGGATCCTCCGGAACATCATCCCGAAGTAGTGCTCCTCGGTGTCCAGGGGGCCGCCATGGGCCTCGGGGTGAAACTGGACGCAGGTGATGCCGAGGTCCCGGTTCTCGAAGCCCTCCAGGGTCCCGTCGTTCACGTTCGTGTGGGTGACAGCGCAGCCCTCGGAAAGGGTCTCGCTGTCCACCACGAAGCCGTGGTTCTGGGTGGTGATGTAGATGGAACCGTCCCTGTACCGGACCGGCTGGTTCACGCCCCGGTGCCCGAACTTCAGCTTGTAGGTGTCAGCCCCGAGGGCGAGGCCGGTGATCTGGTTCCCAAAGCAGATCCCGAAGACCGGGATCTCACCGATGAAGTCCTGCACGCACCGGATGGTGGCCGTGGCCCGCTTCGGGTCCCCGGGTCCGTTGCTGATGAAGAGGGCATCGGGCCGGCAGGCCTGGACGACGTCGTGCGGCGTGTCGTGGGGGAAGACGTACAGGTCCGCCCCCCGGTTCCGCATGGAGACGAGCTGGTTCCTCTTCAGCCCGAGGTCAAGGACGGCCACCCGCTTCCCCGGGCCCGGGATCCGGTACGGCTCCCGGCAGGAGACCTCGGCGATGAGGTCCGTCTCGGTTATGAGGGGGACGTTCCTCGCGCAGTCCACGGCCTCTTCCCTGCTGCCGTCCCCGACGATGAGGGCAGCCCGCATGGTCCCCTTCTCACGGCACTTGATGGTGAGGCGCCGGGTATCGACGCCCGTGATCCCGAGGAGCCCTTTCCTCTCGAAGAACCGGTCAAGGGGGGGGCCTCCGGACGGGGCCCTGCAGATCTCCCGCACCACGCACCCGAGGGCCTTCACCCCGTCGCTCTGGAAGTTCGCTTCATCCACCCCGTAGTTCCCGATGAGTGGATAGGTGAACATGAGGATCTGCCCGTTGTAGGAGGGGTCGGTGAGGGCCTCCATGTAGCCGGTCATCGTGGTGCAGAAGACCAGCTCCCCGGCGCATTCACCCTCGACCCCGAAACCCTCACCGACGACCGAATCCCCGTCCTCGAGTCCCAGGACCGCCTTCATGGATTTACCATACAGAGTGGCAGAGGGGAGGTATTAACGATGCGGATGTGATCCGGCCCCCCGTGCCTCCAGACCCTCACGGATCCGCTCCACCATCCCCTACTCTGCCGTCGCCTCGAAGAAGACGGTCCGGGGGTCGATCCTCCGGTCATAGTGGACCCGTTTGATGTTCCCGTTGCATGCCGTGATGACGGCCGCCGCCTTCTCCAGGGAGCCGGGCTCGTCCGGCACCAGGGTGATGAAGAAGAACCTCCCCTCCATTCCGCACCATGATATCAGGTCGTGGAAAGGTCCCGCAGTAGCTGGTATTCTGTAGCGGGTATGCGGAATCAGGAGATGATTCCTCCGTTTCACGCATTCCCGCCCTGCAGACCGTTTCCGACGACGGAAAGGCGAATGCATATCCATAATTTTAAGATATAGCAGATTGATAGCCTGATGGTATTCCCCGCCCCGGAGCGTTTTCTCCCTGCGTGCGGGTGGCGATCCGCGAGGGTGGGAAACCTGTATTGATCGGAGGGTTACGCCATATGGTGATAAATGGACGATTAGCGAAGATCTTCGCTCTTCTCTTCATCGTCGCGCTGGCCGGGTCCGTGCAGGCGCAGACAGAGACCAAGAGCGGTTATATCGAAGTGGGACTCTACCCTTACGCCGACTTTTCGGCAATCCCGGTATCCGGTGCCCCGCCCCTCGCGGTGGCCTTCACGGACCTCTCAACCGGATCCACCCCCCGGACCTACCAGTGGAGCTTCGGTGACGGCGGCACATCCATCCTTCCCAACCCGACCCATTCCTATGCGGCCACTGGGATCTACACCGTCACCCTGACCATCACCAATTCCTATGGGAGCGACAGCAGGACCAAGACAGAGTACATCCGGGTGGGAGCGGGACCCGTCGCCGACTTCACGGGAACCCCCCAGAGCGGCAACATCCCTCTGGCCGTGGCCTTTACGGACATCTCAACCGGGAACCCCGCAACCTGGTCCTGGAGCTTCGGTGACGGGGGCACCTCCACTGAGCGGAACCCGTCCCACACCTACACGAAGGCAGGGACCTACGGGATCACCCTCACGGTGACGAACACCTTCGGGAGCTCCACCAAGGTCAAGGCAGGCTTTGTCACTGCGGGGATGCCCCCGACAGCCGACTTCACCGCGACCCCGAGGTCCGGGCCCGCCCCCCTGGCCGTGAAGTTCACGGACACCTCGGCGGGAAGGCCCAACAAATGGGCCTGGGACTTCGGCGACGGGAGCACCTCGACGGACCAGAGCCCGGCCCACACCTACGCGAAGGCCGGGACCTATACCGTGACCCTCACAGCGAAGAACGGGTACGGGTCGGACACCGAGACGAAGACCGGGTTTGTGACCACCGGGGCCAAGCTCACCGCGGACTTCACCGCCGACCAGCGGCTCGGCACGGCGCCTCTCACGGTCCATTTCACGGATCTCTCCGTCGGGAACCCCGCCACCTGGTCCTGGGACTTCGGCGACGGGTCCACCGCCACGGAGCAGAACCCGACCCACGTGTACAAGGCGGAGGGCTCCTACGACGTAACCCTCACGGTGACGAACAGCATCGGCACCGACACCGAGAAGAAGACCGCGGTCATTGACGGGACCTGCGTGCCCGGCGCCACCGGCTACATCACCGTGGGCCGCGCCCCCGCTGCGGACTTCTCGGCGAGCCCCACCACCGGGAACCCACCCCTCGCCGTGACCTTCACGGACAAGTCCACGGGCGCGGTCCCCCTGACCTACCAGTGGAGCTTCGGTGACGGCGGCTTCTCCACCTCCACGAGCCCGTCCCATATCTATGCCGCCGCCGGCCTCTACACCGTCTCCCTGACGGTGACGAACCCCTTCGGGAGCGATACCGAGACCAAGTCGGAGCTCATCCGGGTAGGGGCGGGCCCCGTCGCCGACTTTAACGCGGCCCCCCAAAGCGGTATGCTTCCCCTCGTCGTGGCCTTCACGGACAAGTCCACGGGGAACCCGACCACCTGGCGCTGGGACTTTGGCGATGGCGTGACCTCGAATGAGAAGAACCCGTCCCACACCTACTCCCGGGCAGGGACCTACGGGATCACCCTCACGGTGACGAACGCCTTCGGGAGCTCCACCAAGATCAAGGCAGGCTACATCACCACCGGCATGCCCCCGACGGCCGACTTCACCTCCCTCGCGAGGTCCGGCGGCGTCCCCCTGTCGGTGATGTTCTCGGACGCCTCGAAGGGTAACCCCACCTCCTTCAGCTGGGACTTCGGTGACGGCGGCAAGTCCACGGACCGGAACCCCGTCCATGTTTACACGACGGCTGGTCTCTACACTGTGACCCTCACGGTGAGCAATGCCTACGGGAGTGACAGCGAGACCAAGGTTGGCTTCATCAATGCCGCCGGGAAGCCCGTCGCGGACTTCACCGCCGACGAGCGCCGGGGCGTCAAGCCCTTCACCGTCCGGTTCACCGACCTCTCCACCGGGAACCCGACCAGCTGGGCCTGGGACTTCGGTGACGGGACGACCGGCACCGAGCAGAACCCGGTCCATATCTACCAGAAGGAGGGCGCCTACGACGTGAGCCTCACGGTGAAGAACACCTATGGCACCGACACCGTGAAGAAGACGGGGGCCAGCCCCGTGGTGACCGTCCCGGTGAAGACCCCGACGGTGGTCACCACCCAGGCTCCTCCTGCCGGGACGACCTCCGCCCAGGGGACCGCGGTCCCCGGGGCCACCCCGGTCCCCGGGTTTGAGGGCATCCTCGCCGTCGGCGGCCTCGCCCTCCTCGTCTTCCTGGTGAAGAGGCACTAATCCCCCGATATCTTTTTTCAGGCTTTCGGCAGGTTCAGGACATTCCGTGTTGTCATCCCTGACCTCGGCGACCGGCTCTCTCTCCCGCGACAGGATCCCTCCGTACCCCCCCGGCCCGGGGCCACATCCCGCCCTAGCACTGGCATCGCTCGAAGAAGAAGGCGGCGAGGGAGACCATAATGAAGGAGGAGAGGAGGAGGAGTGCGAGGTCGACGGGGAGGGGGAAGGTGGAGGTGCCGAGCAGGGCGGCCCGGAGGGCGTCCACCCCGTAGGTGAGGGGATCGATCCAGGCAAAGGCCTGGACCGGGGCCGGGAGGTTCCCCACGGGGAAGAGGGCCCCCGAGAGGAGGAAGATGGGGAAGACCACGAAGTTCGTGATCATGTTGAAGCCGTGGATGTCCCTCATGTTCGAGGCAAAGACAAGCCCGAGGCCGATGAAGATCACCGAGATGAGGATCATGACGAGGGCCGCGAGGAGGACCGCCGCCACCCCCGGGACGCCGAAGCCGAGGGGGATGGAGAGGAGGAGGATGGCCACCCCCTGGATGAGGGAGGTGGTGGCCCCCCCGGCGATCCGGCCGAGGACGATGGAGACCCGGCTCACGGGGGCCACCATGATCTCTTTGAGAAAGCCGAACTCCCGGTCCCAGAGGACCGAGATCCCCGAGAAGGTCGAGGAGAAGAGGAGGGTCATCCCCACGATCCCGGGGACGAGAAACCTGATGTAGTCCACCCCCGGGGGGAGGTTTGGGAGCTGGGCCCGGGAGAAGCCGAAGCCGAGGAAGGCCATGAAGAAGAGGGGCATGGCGAGGGTCCCGATGACCCGGGACTTTGCCCTGAGGAACCGGGTCATCTCCCGGAGCCAGAGGACATAGATGGCGATCCCGTCGATCACCGGAGCATCCTCCTCGTGATGAGCTCCTTCCTCGACTCGTTCGCCGAGACCTCCCGCTCCCGGATGGTCCGGCCGGTGAAGTGGAGGAAGACGTCCTCGAGGCTCGGCTTCCGGAGGAGGACCGACCGGACGGGGACCCCGTGGGCGAGGCCGAGGGCCACGAGGTCGGGGACCCGCCGTTCCCCCATCTCCACCGTCACGCTCACCTCCCCGTCATGCTCCCTCGCCCCCTTCACCCAGGGGATGCCGGCGAGGAGCCGGACGAAGCCGCCGGCATCGCCCTCCAGCCCGAGGGTGATGACATCGCCCCCGAGGATGTCCTTCAGCTCCGGTGGGGTGCCCATGGCGACGATCCTCCCCCGGTCGATGATGGCGACCCTCCCTGCGAGGTAGTCGGCCTCCTCCATGTAATGGGTGGTGAGGATGATGCTTACCCCCTCCTCCCGGTTCATGCGCCGGATGTACTCCCAGATCCGCCGGCGGGTCTGGGCGTCGAGGCCGAGGGTCGGCTCGTCGAGGAAGAGGACCGATGGGTGGTGGATGAGCCCCCGGGCGATCTCGAGCCGCCGCTTCATCCCCCCCGAGTAGTTCTGGACGAGGACATCCCTCTTCTCCGTGAGCTCCACGAGCTCGAGGACCCCGGCGATCCGCCGGGCCCGCTCGGCCCGGGGGATCCCGTACATCATGGCATGGAAGTCCAGGTTCTCCTTCCCCGTGAGATCCTTGTCGAGGGCCGGCTCCTGGAAGACGATCCCGATGTGCCGCCGGACGGCGTCCTTTTCCCTGACGATGTCAAAGCCCGCAACCCGGGCAGTCCCCGACGTTGGGGGGAGGAGGGTGATGAGCATGTTGAGGATGGTGGTCTTCCCCGCCCCGTTCGGCCCGAGGAGGGCGAAGAGCTCCCCGCCCTCCACGGTGAAGGAGATGGCGTCCACCGCGGTGAGGCTCCCGAACTGCCTCGTCAGGTTCTCCACGGTGATGGCCGCGTCCATGCTCCACTCCTCCATGGATCTTCGCTCCCGGGGTCATTAAGGGTGTCCCGGGGCAGGCTGTCAGGAGGTATCCCGGAGGAAAGGGGCCGGATCGAGAAGATGGGCCGGCCTTATCCGGGAGAACCAGTTCCCGCCACGATACTCGGGAGACGTTCCGGGAGCCAGGCCATAGGTTTCGAGGTGGAGCATGCTGTCGTGGCCCTGATCCTTCAGGGCACGGATGTAGGGCGGTGCTCCCGGCCCGATGAGAGACAGGTTGAGGACCTCCCCGACATGGCCGATGACCCAGCCCCCGCGGACGGAGGCCCCCTGCTCCACGGGGATGTCGCCGAGTTCTGCGTACCTGCAGAAAATCCCTGAGGCATGGGCGAGGGTGACCTGGTACGTTCTGTTCCAGTAGGGGACAAGGTCAGGGGAGGTGAAGATCCCCGCGGAGATGACCCGGCCATCCTCGATGGCAACCACCGGTGATCCCGTGGGTGCATAGAGGTCAACCCCGGCATGGAAGCGGTCGCCCCGGTCCTCCCAGAAGGATCCGGGGGTTCCCTCCTCTGGAAAAACACGCCCGATGCCCGGGAGGGGCCAGAGCCTCCGGCGGCTGGGATCCATCCCTGTACCCTCTTACCGGGGGCTCAAAAAGGGTTCTCCCGGGATCCCGGGAAAATGGGACCTGCCCTTCAGGAAGTGGCTGAAACGGGGATACGGAGCTGGTAAGTCGTGGGGCCGCGCCGGGGGATCACCCGGCCCCGCTCGCCCGGGACCCCTGCCACCATGGCGTACCGGCTCTCGCCGGAGAGGACGGCGCGGAGGGCCCGGAGGGAAACGGTGTACCACTCCGAGGAGAGCTCGGGGCTTCTCAAGCCGGATGGCTCGAGGCTCCTCGAGCCGAAAAGTTCGAGGTTCACTGCTTTCCCCGACCGGGAAAGCTCCGCGACCCCCTCGACCCCGTCCAGGTAGCACCTCCAGTTCCGGCTGAGCCGCTCCACCCGGGCCGGGTCACCCCCCTCCAAAAGGGCCGCAAGCTCCGGGGCCCGGATCCCGAACCGCCGTCCCCGGAGGGAGAGGGAGAGGATCTCCTCCTCGTTCCCGTCCCCGTCCAGGACCTTCGACCTGTCCATGAGGATATACCCGACGTTCTCCATCTCTCTGCTCCGATCTCTCTGTACCTCGGGTTGCCGGGAGGAGTATATAAACGCTCGATGGGCGGGGGGTGAAAGTGTGGTATCGGGACTTCCACGACGGGAGCGATGGCCTCCCGGGGAATACGTCGGGCGGGCGGAAGGGGATTCAGAAGAGGGCCTTGATCCCATCGGCGATGATAGTCACCGCGATGGCGGCGACGAGCATCCCGAGGACCTTTCCCATGACATCCGTGACCGTCTCCCCGAGGAGCCTCATGATGAGGGAGGAGTACTTGAGGGTGAGCCAGCATACCGCGAGGGAGAGGGCGCAGGCGACGGCCACCACGGGGATGCCGTACTGCTGGGAGAAGAGGAGGACCGTGGTGATGGTCCCCGGCCCGCAGAGGAGCGGGGTCCCGATGATGACCGAGGCCGAGGACTCGGTCTTCCTCGCCGTGCCGATGGTTATCCCCAGGGTCTCCTGCATCCCGAGGAGGAAGAGGAAGATCCCTCCTGCCACCTGGAAGGCGGCGAGGCTGATCCCGAGGGTCTTGAAGATGACGAAGTTCCCGAAGAGGAAGAGGTACATGAGGCCCGCGGCCACCCCTATGGCAATCCCTGCCTCCCGGTTCACCTCCCGGGTACTCTTCCCCTTCGTCATGGAGGCGAAGATGGGGACCGAGAGGAGGGGGTCGAGGACGACGATGAGGGCGAGGGTGGTGTAGAGGATCTCCCCGAGCACTCCGTCCATAGAGCTTCATCCCTCCGGGAAGGGATAAAAGCTCGCGGCCCGAAAGATCTTTTTACTGTTCCGCCGCCGGTTCATTCATTCGATATCCTTATGAATTCTCAGGGCTCACCGGTAGTGCACGCGCCGATAGTGTAGTGGTTATCACTAGGCGTTGCCAACGCCTAAACCCGGGTTCGAACCCCGGTCGGCGCACTTTGCCTGAAGGTTGGATGCGCTGACACCTGAACTCTCAAGGTTCAACTATGAAAAAAATGTACAATTCAGCCTTTCACCCAACCAAACCATTGGACTCAAAACCATGGTATGAAATAAGGTGTAGTTGGATCTATACCACGGCGTTCCACCCGACCCACCCATTGGCCCCATTACCGTGTTTTGAGATAAGGGGTAAGGAGATCTATACTTCGGCCTTTCACCCAACCAGGCCGTCAGAACCACAGCCATGGTTTGAGATACGGGGTAAAAATATCTATACTACAGCTTTCCACCCAACCAAGCCGTTGGAACCCCAACCGTGGTTTGTTATGAAATAGAAACAAAGCTCCCGACCGGCGCACTCTGCCCTAAGGTTGAGAGACCGCACCGTATCTCCCAATGATCTTACGAATAGGAGTTTCCAAATTTCTACCTGCTGACTTACATGCTCATTTGCATTTGTGAAATCCTCCATAGGAGCACACATCACCAATAGTCAAATTCTGTACGTGAAAAGCGCATCGTTATCCAATGTTGAAAAGGATTTATCCTATGCCGCGAAATCAACCATTACCGAAAGTGCATGACAACAACCATTCCGATTGGAATGAAGGTCCTCCTTGGATTAGGAACCATTCTCATTATCATTGGTGTTGTGTATTTTTTCATTGGTTCCTCGGTAGCCAAGGAATCAATCCTCTCGTTCGATAAGGGGATAGCATATTTCGTATTTGGCATTGCCATCCTCTTGATTGCATTAACGATTTTCACCGTGGTAGAACTGGAAGATATAAAAGAGCAATTAGTCCGAATCAAGAAGCAATAGTGTATCCAGAGCAAAAGGCCAGTAGCCGCATTTTCACTGACGGTTCAATCCTTTATTCTCATGAAGACAAAGTCGGTCGGCGCATCCCGTTTTTCCTGTGCCGGGTTCAGGGAAACCTGTTATAGTCCCGGGTCGCACCCTACCGGGAGGAACACTCGCCGGGGGTTCCATGGACGAGGATGCGAAGTACCTGAAGGCCCGGGACCTGGCAGGGAGCACGGGCCTCCCGGAGAAGGAGGTGAAGAGGCTCCTGCGGACCTACAGTGAGTTCTTCGCCTCGGCGAAGCAGGGGAGGAGCCGCGTGTACCCGCCGGAGGCGGCCGGACTCCTCAGGCAGATAGCCGAGCTCGAGGCCGTCGGGACGACCGTTCCCACCATCCGGGGGATACTCACGGGCAGGCAGGGTCCGGGTGAGGAGGAGCCCGACCCCTCTCCCAGGGTCCCGGGCGGGGCTGCTGTGGCGGCCGCGGGGGAGACCCTCACCCTCGGGGCCCTCTCGGATATCAAGGCCCTCCAGGAGGAGCTGGAGGGGCTCAGGGGAGTGGTCCTCTCCCTCCGGGAGAAGCTCGGGGAGCATGAGCAGAAGCTCATCGGCCACCAGCAGCAGATCCGCCTTCTCCGGCACGATGTCGACGAGCGGAAGACCGATGCCCTCGCCCGGAGGATGGAGAGGAAAAACGCCCCTTTTTGGAGACGACTTTTCCCCTAGGAAAAGGAGCCCCGCGGCGCAAGTCGCGGAGACGACTTTTTCGGTGAAAAAGACGTTTCCCTGAAAGGGGACCCTGGCGTGAAGCCGGGGAATGGCCCCGGAGGGAGCCACCGGAGCCCGTGGATCGGCCACCGGGCCCCGCTGCACCTTTCACTTTGTGCCGGTCACCGAAAGCTATATCATTCGTCTTGGCGAGGTTCTCGGGAGAGGTTGGGCCGAAACCGGCTCATTGCCTCATTTGAGCAGATCCGGAGGTTGTATGGCTGAATTCCTGAACCCTTTCTCGGGTGTTGTCCCCGGGAGAAAGCTCACGAAGGAGGAACTGATCCGGGCCATCCGGCAGGATCTCGCCGCCGAGCACGAGGCGGTACACCTGTACATGGCCCATGCCGATGCCACCGATCACCCCCTGGCAAAGGCGGTCCTCGCAGATATCGCGAACGAGGAGCGGGTCCATGCCGGGGAGTTTGCCCGGCTTATTGCCCTCTTGACCGGCGATGAGGATACCTTTCTCGCGAAGGGTGCGAAAGAGGTGGACGATGCCGTGGCCGGCCTTGGGAAAGAGGGATCCCCGGCACCCGCGGGCGGCCCGAAGACCGTTGGGTCCCTGAAGGAGTGAGGTGAGAAGCATCATGGACGAAACCTACCTCGGGCGCGGGGATGCGCCCATCGCCCCGGAGACATGGGACCTCCTCGATACCGCCATGGTCGAGACGGCGAAGGGGATCCTCGCGGGGAGAAGGCTCCTCGGGATCAGCGGCCCCTATGGCCTTGGGCTCAAGGTGGTCCCCATGGCCGACGGGAAAGGCCGGAAGGGCTTTATCACGAGCGAGCTCCTGCCGGTCCCCCTCATCCAGGTCAGTTTCTGCCTGGGGAAGCGGGACCTCGCCGCGTATGAACGGGATCGGGTGGCCTTCGACCTCTGTGCGGTACAAACCGCGGCCTGTGCCTGCGCCACCGCCGAGGACACTCTCGTCTTCCAGGGAGGGGATTCCGGGATCCCCGGCCTCATGTCGGCAAAGGGCTCCTCGTCGGTGAAGGTCTCCCCGTGGGAGACAGTCGGGGCGGCCGCCGAGGAGGTCATCGGCGCCGTGACCACTCTCGACGACGCGGGCTTCCATGGCCCGTACTCCCTGGGCCTCGCACCCGCCCGGTACAACCTCTTGTTCCGGCGCTACCCGCAAGGCGAGGGGACCGAGCTGGACCACCTGCGGGGCATCGTCACCGGCGGGATTTTCAAGGCCCCGGTGCTGAAGAACGGGGGGGTTCTCCTTGCCTCAGGGAAGCAGTACGCCGAGATCGTGCTCGGGCAGGACATGTCCGTCGGGTTCATCGGCCCGGCCGGGGAGAACTTGGAGTTCTCCATTTCAGAGAGCCTGGTCCCCCTGATCCATACGCCCGGCGCGATCTGCGTACTGAAGTAAAAATCCCCTCTTTTTTTCAGCCCGTCCCCGGCCGGCCGGCTGGTGGCGTTTCCCGGAGTTCATACCACGGCTTGCGGGCCTAGAGAAGGTACGAGGGGAAGAACAGGACAACGAAGTATATCGCCATGGCAAGGAACCCCAGGGGGACGCCCACCCTGCCCCATTCCCGGCTCGTGATCCCGAGCTTCCCTGCGGCGATGATATTCGGGATATTCCCCGGGATGAGCATCCCCCCGGAGACGAGGAGGCCCATGAGGGCGGCCTTGATCTGGAGGATGGAGAGGTACGGCCCGATCTCGGCGGCCGTCAGGGTCGCGTTGTCGAGAACAGCCGAGACCATGTTCACCCAGTAGAGGCCGTCGGCAGGGATCCCCACCACGTACTGGATGATGAGGGGCTTGAACCCCTCGCCCAGGAGCACAAGGGCCGTGATGAAGAGGTAAACTCTCGCGGCCCGGAGGAGAATCCCCCTCGGTGTGCCCCGGTCCACCTTGCAGAAGAGTGGTTCCCCCGTTCCCTTCACCTTTCTCACCTCGAAGAAGGCCAGGATCCCAAAGGCGAGGATCCCCGGCAGGAGGTAGATACCGAGGAGCCCGGCAAGGAAGCCGAAGCCGGCATAATAGGGTGGGCCGGAGAGCTTCGAGACCGCGATGGTAGAGAGGGGCTCCCCGAGGGGGGTGAGGGCGGCCCCGAGGCCGATGGCAAAGCATGCCACGACGGCGAGCCGGGTCTTGGGCTCCTTTGCGAGGGGGAGGGCGCAGAGGAACTCTATGAGGAGGATGGCCGCAATGATGGCGGAGATGACGCTCGAGAGGAGCGCGAGGGCCACGACGAGCAGGAAGGCGAGGGGTCCCATCGGGATGGTATCCACCGCCCTCTGGATCCCCTGCTCCAGCGGGCGATAGCCCAGGTAGATGAGGAACCCCACGACGAGAACAATCTGGACGATGCCGACCGGGATCCCGAGGATGCTTACGACGAAAACAGGCATGGTGAGGGCCTCCCAGACGATCCCCCACGACCAGCCAGTGGGGATCCCCTCGATGGAGGCGAAGCCCGCGATGGTGACGGCCGCGATCCCGCAGGCGAAGAGGAAGGCCTCCAGGTTCTCCTCGATCCGGCGGACCAGGAACGGGCCGGCGAGGACTATGGCAAGAATGACCACGAGGCCCGCCGTCACGAGGATGTCAGACATGTCCCTTCACCTCTCTGTTTGCCTCCCCGTGTCAAAAAGGGAGCGATCGGTTCCCGTTCGGTTTGCGCAGGGCGACCGAATCTTTTTATCGGCCCTTTCCCCATGCTAACAGGTGCGAACAGGCGCTGCAGGGGACAGGTCGCCGTGAAGGAGGTTGCGGTCGTCGACTACGGCCTCGGGAACCTGCGGAGCGTCATGCGGGGGCTCGAGCGGGCCGGTGCCCGGGTGACCATCACGAGCGACCACCGGGAGATCGAGGCGGCCGACGGGATCGTCCTCCCCGGTGTGGGGGCCTTCCGGGACGGGATGGAGATGCTCGGCGACCTCCGGTCCAGCGTGACCTCCCTCTCGAGGAAGATCCCTCTCCTCGGCATCTGCCTCGGGATGCAGATGCTTGCCGAATGGAGCGAGGAGCACGGCCTCCACGAGGGGCTCGGCCTCGTCCCGGGCGGGGTGAGGAGGTTCCCCGCCACCCCCGGCTACAAGGTCCCCCACATGGGGTGGAACACCCTCCGGCGGGTGAAGGACGACCCCCTCTTCGACGGGCTGAGGACCGAGGAGTACGTCTACTTCGTCCACTCCTACTACTTCGACACGCCCCGTGAGTTCGCGGTCACAGAGACCGGCTACATCCTCCCCTTCGCCTCCTCGGTCTGCAAGGGGATGGTGTACGGGGTCCAGTTCCACCCCGAAAAGAGCGGCGAGGTGGGGCTCCGCATCCTCGGGAACTTTATCGGGATGCTGTAAAGTCCACTATCCCTTCTGTTCCCGGTAATATCCCCACAGCTCGTGCCCGAGCATCACCGCGATGACGAGGAGCCCCCCGAGGAAGAAGACGAGGGGGAGCGACGGCATGGCCGGGGCGGCTGGAGCCATTTCGGGAGTTGCCACGGGGGCGGGTACAGGGGTCGCCCAGGTCTCGGCCGTCTGGTTCGCCGTCTCCTTGGCCGCGTGGTCGCCGACGGCGGTCCCGCCCCCGGAGGGCGCTCGGGGCAGGCCGGCCGGGGGGGCGTTCCGGAGGGCGGGGGCGGCCGCCGGGGCGAAGGCCGGGCCGAGGAGGGCGAGGACGACGGCCGCGACCATCACCACGGCGAAGAGGGAGGCGTACCGGAGGAGGATCCCCTTCAGGTCCCCTCCACGGGGGACGACGATGAGCATCTGGTCCCGGAGGCCGTAGACCTTCACCTCCCGGCCCTTCTGGGACCACCTGCGCTCGACGACGGTGATGATCCCGGCGTCCGCGAGGTTCTCCAGGTGGTACTGGACGGTGGTGATGGGGAGCTGCAGCAGCTCGGCGATCTGGGTGGCGGCCTCGTTCCCGTTCTTCAGGAGCTGGAGGATCTCCCCCGCCGTCCGGCTCGCCATGGCCTTTGCGATCTTCTGGGCCTGCTCGTCGCCGGGCTCGAGGATGATGACACCGTCAGGCATAAAGCATTTTCCCGATCTCTTCCCGGGCGAGGGCAAGGGCCTCCGCGATCCCGTCGGCCTCCGGCCCCCCGCCCTGGGCCTTCATCGGGCTCCCGCCGCCCTTCCCGCCGAGGGCCGTGCAGACCTTCCCGACGAGCTCGGCGGCGCTCACCCCCTCCTTCCCCGAGGCACCGGCCACGTGGACCGGCCCGGTCCCGCCGGCGAGGACGGCGATGCCGCCCATCTCCGCGATCCGCTGGGCGAGGGCGACGAGGTCCCGGGCCGGGAGGTCGATGCGCCGGACGAGGACCGGCACCCCATTCAGGAGCTCGGGCTCGGCGGACCTCGCCTCGAGCTCGGCGAGCCGGGCCCGGAGCCGTTCGACCTCCTTGCCCCGCTCCTTCCACTCGGTGAAGAACCGGTTCGCCGAGGAGGGGAGGTTCTCGGGCTGGACCGAGAGGACCACCGCGGCCTCGGCGAGGAGCTTCTCGACCCGCTGCATGTGGTAGAGGGCGGCGATGCCCGCTGAAAATTCGATCCGCTCCACCCCGTCCTGGATGTGCTCGACCCGGATGACCTTGATGGCCCCCACCTCCCCCGTGGAGTGGCAGTGGGTCCCGGCGCAGGCCTGGACCTCCCCGTCCACCTGCACGACCCGGATCTCCTTCCCGGGTGGCACCCCGCCCTGGTAGAGGTCAAAGCCGAACTTCTGCTCGGCTTTGTCCCGCTCCTCCCACCGGATGTAGACCGGGAGGTCCATCATGACCATCCGGTTCGCCTCCACCTCGATCTTCGCGAGCTCCTCCTGAGTGACGTGCCTGAAGTGCCGGATGTCGAGCCGGGATGACTCGCTCCCCTTCTGGGCACCTGCCTGGTGGATGTGGCTCCCGAGGACGACCTTTGCCGCATGGAGGAGGATGTGGGTCCCCGTGTGGTGGCGCATGAGGGAGAGCCTGCGCTCCTCGTCGAGCTTACCCTTCACCTTCTCCCCCTTCCGGATGACCCCCCCCTTTGTCTGGTGGAGGATCACCTCCCCGAGCTTCACGACGGACTCCACCCGGGAAATGCCCTCCGGGGTGACGAGGGTGCCCGTATCCGAGGGCTGCCCCCCGCCCTCGGGGTAGAATAGGGTCTGGTCCATGACCGCGAGACCGTCGAAGTAGTCGAGGACCGTGGCCTCGAACTCCATCTCCCCCGCGGATTCGTAGTAGAGCGGCCGGGTCGGGGGGAGCTCCTTCACCCGTTCCCGGTACTTCGCGAGGGGGTCCTCGGCGGCGCGGGCCTCGCCGGCATGGAGGTCCGCGATCCGGGAGTAGAAGTCGTCAGGGACCTCGGCCTCCACCCCCTCCCCTGCCGCGAGCTCCTTCACCGTCTCGGGGGGGATGCCGTGGGAGTCGTAGAGGGTGATGACCTCGGCGAGGGGGATAAGGGCCTTCCTCTGCCGGTACGTCCCAGCGATCCGCTGGACGATCCGGCCGCCCCGCTCGAGGGTCTGCCGGTACCGCTCCACCTCCCGGCCGACGATCTCCCGGACCACCGCGTCCTCCTGCACGAAGTTCTCCTTCCCCACGACGGCCATCTGCCGGTCCACGAGGTCGGCGAGGTCGAGGCCGAGCCCGAGATCATGCATCATCCGGAGGGTGCGCCGGAGGACGAGCCGGGCGAGGTACCCCTCCCGGACATTGGAGGGGACGATGCAGTCGCCGAGCATATAGGCGAGGCACCGGGTATGGTCGGCTATGGCATAGATCCGCTCCACCGGGAGGATCTTCTCTTCCAGGACCTCCACGGGGACCCCGATGGAGGCCGCGACCTTTTTCCTCATCGAAAGGAGGCTCTTCCCGTGGATGTCCATGAGCCCGGCGAACCTCGCGTTCTCCCCGAGAATCTTCCGATACTCCGGGTCCCGGTAGGCCGCCCCGAGCCCCGCCGCCTCCATGAGGCCGGGGATGACCTCGGGGAAGACCGCGTCGTAGACCGTGGGGGTGCCCTGCGAGGCCCAGGTGAACCGCTCGAGGCCGTAGCCGGTATCCACGATCCGGATCTTCATGGGGTAGTAGGCCTCCCCGTCCAGGGTGACCGGTGGCTTCTCCGTGCGGATCCTCCCTAAGTTCATGAAGACGAGGGTCGCCACCTCGAGGCCCCCGATGAGGACCTCCACCGAGGGGCCCGCGTTCCCGCCGCCGATCCAGGGATGCTCCTTATAGGTGACCCGGGCGAGGTCGGCCCCGAGGGCCCCGAGGAACCCGTCGCAGAGGGCGACGGTCCGGTCCTTCCAGTAGACCTCGTGGTCGTCGGTGTTGAAGGCATGGTGGGCCATCATCTCGAAGAGGGTGAGGTGCCGGCCGGACCGGCCCACCGAATCGAGGTCATTGAGCCGGATGCAGGGCTGGGAGATGGTGAGGGGGTTCGCCGGCGGCGGGACGACCCCCGAGGTGACGAAGGGCTGGAAGTCGGCGATGGAGGCGATGGTGAGGTAAATGTCGTCCCGCCACCTCGCCACCACGGGGTACCGGTCGATCCGCGCATGGCCGTTTCTCTCGAAGAAGGAGAGAAAGGCCTCCCGCATCTCGGGGTTGGTGTGGTGCCTGAAGACGGGGTTCCCGATGAAGCGGTAGGGCTCGCAGGGGGCGTCCCCGCAGAGGGTCCGCTCCGGGTCCCTCGTCCAGAAGGCGGACCCGCAGGAGGCACAGACTTTCCTCGTGAGCCCCTGGTCGCGGAAATAATCGAGCTTGTACTCTTCCTCGAGCATGGATCGCACCTTCGGCGCTCCTGGTCCCCTTCCTCGCACCGCTTCACTTCGTGAAGCGTCGCTCATGCTCCCCTTGCTTCGCAAGGATCGCACTTCGGAAGGGTCGCTGACACCAACGCTTCTGTACGATCTTCGCGATGCTCTGATAAAAACCTCATGTCCCCGGACCTGCTTCCTTCCAGCTGTCCAGGTACCAGAGGGAGAACTCCTCGTACTGCCCTGTGAGGGCTGCGATCCGGACGGCGAGGACATGGGCGCAGGCCCCCCGCCTTCGGAAGAGGGCGTCGCTGCAGCTGCAGAACTCCTCCTCGACGACGTGCTCCTCGGAGGTCCCGACCACGACGAAGAAGTCCATGTACTTCTTCACCCTCCCCTCGTCCACGATCTCGAGTGCCTTCACCCCCCGCTGCCCGTACCGCTCCCCGATGAGCCGCCGGACCTCCGGGGTGAGCCTCCTCTCCCGTTCGAGGATCTTCCAGGGATCGGTCATGAGAGGGTGGTCACTTCAGGGGGATCCTCGATGAACTCCCACCCCATCTCCGAGGCGAGCCGGCGCATCCCGGGCGCCTCGAGGGCATAGTGGGTGGCCTCGAGGCACGGGAGGGGTGCGGAGAGGGCGACGTGGTGCTTCATCTCGGCTGAGAGGAAGGCATCGGCACCCCGGGCGTTCGCTTCCTGCATGAGAAAGAGGTCAAAGCCGCTCCCTCCCACGAGGGCAAGGCGCGAAATCCCGTGGATCCTGCCCCAGATCCTGACAGGTCCGCCAAGCCTCCGGGCGATCTCCGGGGGCCCGAGGGAGCAGTCCCCGATGATCCCCATTCCCATCGTCCCGGGGTTCGTGAGATCGAGGAGCTCTGCGATGGCGTCGTTGATCCCACGGGGTGCCCGATCGAAGTTCGTGTGCATGACATAGAGGTTTACCCGGTTCGCGAGAAGGGGGGAGAGGAGACCTGCGAGCGGGCCGGTGAGGGAGGTGACGGGCTCCCAGAGGGGGGTGTGGTGGACCACGAGCATCCCGGCTCCCGCCTCCACGGCCCGGGCCACGACCCGGGGGGTGACATCGAGAGCCGCGCAGACGGTCCCGGCATCTGCCCGCCCCTCGATAACGAGGCCGATCCTCCCCGCATCCCCGGGGTCGGCGAGCTCCGGAGGCGCCACCCCTCTGAGCTCCCTGATGAGGGCCTCCCGCATCATGGGTACCCGTGGGCCGGCGGGGAATATAGGCCCATGTATTACTATAGATAATACAAAACATTCATATTTATGAACGCAAAAGATTACGGGCATGGAGAAGTCCATCGAGCTCATCAACAACCGGATCCGGGAGGGGAACGCCCGGGTGGTCACGGCCGAGGAGATGCCAGCCATCGTTGCGGAGCTCGGCGAGGAGGGCGCCCTCGCCGAGGTGGACGTGGTGACGACGGGGACCTTCGGGGCCATGTGCTCCACCGGGGCCTTCCTGAACTTCGGCCACTCCGACCCGCCCATCCGGATGTCCCAGGTCTTCCTGAACGACGTCGAGGCGTACGGGGGGATCGCGGCAGTGGACGCGTACCTCGGGGCGACCCAGCAGTCCACCACCCGGGGCATGGAGTACGGCGGGGCCCATGTCCTCGAGGACTTCGTCGCAGGCAAACGGGTGGAGCTCCGGGCCCTCTCCCGGGGGACGGACTGCTATCCCCGGCGGGAGCTCACCACCGAGCTCATCCTCGAGGACCTGAACCAGGCTATCATGGTGAACCCGAGGAACGCCTACCAGCGGTACAACGCGGCCACGAACACCACCGACCGGACCCTCCTCACCTACATGGGGATGCTCCTTCCGGACTGCGGGAACGTCACGTACTCGGGGGCAGGGGTCCTCTCGCCCCTCTCCAACGACCCCTCCTTCCATGTCATCGGGAGCGGGGTCACTATCTTCCTCGCCGGGGCCCCCGGAATGATCATCGGCGAGGGGACCCAGCACTCGCCGGGGAAGGGCTTCGGGACCCTCATGGTGACCGCGGACATGAAGGAGATGTCCCAGGACTACCTCCGGGCGGCGACCATGACCGGTTACGGGGTGACCATGTACATCGGCGTCGGGGTCCCCCTCCCGGTCATCGACCTGGAGGTGGTGCGATCAACCGCGGTCACCGATGCCGACATCCGGGTGAAGGTCATCGACTATGGGATCCCCACCCGTGACCGCCCCGCCCTCCGGGAGGTCTCCTACGCCGACCTCAAGAAGGGCGAGGTGGAGATACGGGGGGAGATGGTGAAGACCTCCTCCCTCTCGAGCTTCCGGAAGGCCCGGCAGGTGGCAAGGGAGCTGAAGCGCTGGGTGGAGACCGGGAAGATGCCCCTCGCCCTTCCCACCCGCCGAATCGATGCCCGGAAACTCGTCCGGCCCATGCGCGAGACTGCCCGGGTGCCCCGGGTGCAGGACATCATGGACCGGAACGTCCCGTCGGTATCGGACGGTGAGGCCATCCAGGAGGCGGCGAAGAAGCTCCTCCGGGGTGACACGAACCACCTCGTTGTCCTCGACAGGGAAGGAAAGCTTGCCGGCATCATCACGACCTATGACGTGTCAAAGGCCATCGCCCGGCCGGGCCGGGCAAAGCAGGTACGGGACATCATGACGACGAAGGTCATCACCGCGAACCCCGACGAGCACGTGGACATCGCCGCCCGGAAGCTCGAGCAGTACAACGTGAGCGCCCTCCCCGTGGTGGGGCAGGGCAACCAGGTCCTCGGGATGCTCACGGCCATCGACCTCGGGAAGCTCTTCGGCGGGAGGTGGCTGAAATGAAGCTCCTGGTCACCTTTTCCCGGCGGAAGGGCTACGAGCCGATCATCGCGAAGGCCGTGAAGGAGACGGGGGTCCTCATCCGGGTGGACCGGGCCCACATCGACTCCTCCGGAGGCGAGGTGTTGATCGACGTCCCTGAGGAGAGCTGCCGGATCGTTTCCGAGAAGATGGGCTCCCTCGGGGCGGTGGTGAAGGTCCTCGAGCACCCGGTGGTCCGGGACGAGAATGAATGCGTGGACTGCGGCGCCTGCGTGAGCGTCTGCCCCCGGGAGGTCTTCGCCTTCGACGGTGAGTGGCGGCTCGTCATGGCGGTGGAGAAATGCGTCCTCTGCGGGAAGTGTATCGAGGCCTGTCCCCACGACGCCCTCTCCCAGCAGGTTCCGGGCTGACGATCCCCTCATCCCCTCTTTTCATCCCCTTATTCCTGTCGGATCCCTCATAGACCGGGAGGTGTACAGGGACAGGCATCCAGGAGGGTCCCGGCCGGGATCCTCGGCCTGCTGTCCCTGTTCCCCCTCCTCCCGCCTCTGGCGGTGAACCTGAGGGGATTCCGGAGCTCTGGTGAGGTTCGCCCGGCACACGGTCCTCCCCCTGATCCTCTTCGCCGCCCTCTCGGACGCCTGACTCCTCGCGATGGTTCTTCAGGCATGAAATCCGGGCCGCTCCGGATCCCCCGTACCTACCTGGCCTGGCGCCGGGCATGCTCGTTCCCGATCCCCCTCGCCACGATCTGGGCTGAGATGAGGGCCATGGGGACGCCGATGCCCGGATGGGTGTACTGCCCGACGTAGTAGAGGTTCCTCACCTTCCGGCTCTGGTGCGAGGGCCGGAAGAGGGCGGTCTGCCAGAGGGTGTGGGAGAGGCCGAAGGCCGTGCCCCGGTAGGCGTTGTACCGGTCCCGGAAATCATTCAGGGAAAAGATCCGCTTCACCATGATGGCGTCCCGGACCGGCTCATCCAGCGACTGCTCCAGCTGGTCCAGGATGAGGTCGCAGAACCGCTCCCGCTGGTCCGGGGAATCGGGGAGGCCTGGGGCGAGGAGCGCGAGGATGATGAGGGCATCGCAGCCCTCCGGCGCGGCGGTGGCGTCAGTGCGGGACGGGACGTTCACATAGTACGAGGGATGGCCGGGCCAGGCGGCCTGCTTCGGGTCGAAGATGAGGTCGAAGCCCTTCTCCCATTCCATGTCGAGGAAGAGGGTGTGGTGGGCGAGCCCCCGGAGCTTCCTCCTCACCCCGAGGTAGCAGACGAAGGCCGACGGGGCGAGGATGCGCTTCTCCCAGTAGTCCCGGGGGTAAGACCGGTATTGCTCGTCGAGAAGGTCCAGCTCGGCATGGGCATAGTCTGCGTTCACGAGGACGGCATCGGCGGGGTAGCAGCCCTTTGCCGTGACGGCCCCCCGCGCCCTCCCCCCCTCCACATCGATGGAGAGCACCGGCTCGTTGAAGAAGAACCGGGCCCCGTGGGAGAGGGCGAGGTCCCGGATGGCATAGGCGACCCGCCGAATCCCGCCGTCAGGATACCACACCCCCCGGGTGAGGTCGGCGTGGGAGAGGATGTGGTAGAGGGAGGGGGTATTCTGGGGGGATCCGCCCAGGATCCCGGTGGAGTACTCAAGGATCTTCCGGGCACGGTCGCTCTCGAAGTACCGGTTCACGAAGGTTTCGAGGTTCTCGAAGAGGTGGAGGCTCGCCTCCTGGACGAGGGTCCGCCGGTCCTGGAAGTCGAAGAGGGTCCGGTAGTCCCGATAGAGGATCTCCCGGGTGGCGTAGTCGTACTTCTCCCGGGCCGAGGTAAGGTAGTTCCTGAGTTTCTTCGCCCCGTTCGGCTCCAGGGCTTCGAAGAGGGCATAGGTCCGCCTGAGGTCGGCGGGGATGTCGAGGACCCCGGCTCCCCCGAAGTAGACCCGGTAGCCCGGGTCGAGGCGCCTGAGCTCGTAGAAGTCCGAGGGCCGCTTCCCGAACTCGGCGAAAAACCGGTCAAAGACGTCGGGCATGACGTACCAGGAGGGGCCCATGTCAAAGGTGAAGCCCCCTTCCCGGTATACCCCGGCCCGGCCGCCGATCTGCTCGTTCTTCTCGATGACCGTGACCTCGTGGCCGTCCCGGGCGAGGAGGGCCGCGGCCGCGAGCCCCCCAAAGCCGGATCCGATGACAACGACCTTCATGACTCCTCTGGGATGGGAACGGACGGGTCCCCCGGGAACAGGGTCGGGCCTCGCGCCCCCGCCCGGTCACCGCTCCCCCCCCCGGGACCATGTAATCTTCGGTGACGGGATATAAAAAAGGTTGGGGATTTGAGCAAGAATCACGATTTTAGAAGAAAATCTCGCTCACCGGAAACCGTATCTTCGGCCAGGGCTTGTCCGCTGCATACCCGACGGGGCAGAGCATGGTGGGGACGAGGTGAGCGGGGAGGCCGAGGATCCTCGCGTACTCTACCGGGTCGAACCCGCCCATGGGACAGGAATCGAGGCCGAGGGACTTTGCCCCATTCACGGCGTTCCCCATGGCGAGGTAGACATGGTGCTGGGCCATGGCGAGCCGCACCTCGGGGGGAGGCGTGAGGAAGTACCCCCTTGCCATTTCCATGACCACCTTCACGTCATCCCCGGGTACCTTCGCCTGTCTCATCAGCTTTTCGAGCCTCCCAAGGAGGCCCTCGAAATCCGTGTTCGCACAGAAGACGAGGAGATGGGAGCAGGTCGTGACCTGATTCTGGTCGTACGTCGCCGGCCTCAGCTGCTCCTTCATCTTCTGGTCGGTGATGACCTTGATCTTCCAGGGCTGGACATTCAGCGCTGACGGGGCGAACCGGATGAGCTCGAAAAGCTCCTTCATCTTCGCCCCGGGGACCTTCCTCCCGTCGAACTTCTTCGTCGCATAGCGCTGCATGACGATATCCTTGAACTCCATCAGGGAACCTCCCGAAAACAGATGAGGGATGGATCGACCGGGTATAAAAATGGTATCTCCGATCCCTGTCACTCGTTGAACTTCCGGTAGAAGAAGGTCCCGAGGAGCTGGAACCCGATGGTGAAGAGGGCGAGGACAAGAAGGTCAACGAGGGGCCCGAGGTGGCTCGTGCCATAGTACCCGTACCGAATGAGGTCAGAGGTGTAGGTGAGGGGGGAGAGCACGGCCACGGCCTGCCCCCAGCCCGGCAGATCCCCGAGGGGGATGAAGACCCCGGAGAGGAAGATGAGGGGGAAGCGGATGAGGTTTAAGATGGACATCACCTCGCCGACATTCTCCGTCGGATACGAGGCGACGAGAGTCCCCATGGAGGAGAAGCAGAGGGAGGAGAGTGAAAGGGCGAGGAGGAGGGCGATGGGGGAGAAGATCATGTTCCCGAAGAAGAGGACCCCGATGGCGAGGGGGATGAGGGCGATCCCGAGGCTGTAGAGGAACCCGCTCAGGCTCTCCCCGAGGACGAGGGCATGGAGGGAGATGGGGGCCGAGATGAGCCGGTCGAAGGTCTTCATCCGGCGCTCGATGGGGATGGAGACCGGCTCGATGGAGGAGGCGGAGAAGAGGACGGTGATGGCGAGAAGACCGGGGATGAGGGCCCCGAGCTGGACCGCCAGGGGCTGACCGGAGGCCGCCGCGGCAGATCCCCCGACGCTCCCGATGGCAAAGGCGAGGAACATGAAGAGGGGGAAGAGGATCCCCGAGACGATGATGTTCGGCCGGAGGTAGTAGATGACCATGTCCTTCCGGGCGATGGCCCAGGCCGCCGAGAGATCGAGGGGGACCTGTTGGAGCCATGCCTTCAGCTGCATGACAACCCCCGCTCCTCCTTTTTGTCACCGGTGTCCAGGCCGGTCAGCCGGATGAAAACGTCCTCCAGGCTCGGGCCATACGTGGTGAGGGAAAGGACCCTGAGGTGCTCCCTGTCGGCATACGCAACGACGGCCGGGATGACCACCGAAGGGTCGTCGGTGAAGAGCCGGATCTTGTCCCCTTCCTTCCTGATACCGTTCACGGAGGGAAGGCCGCAGAGGCCGTTCCTCAGATCGGGCGTCTGCCGGTCGAATCCCACCTCCACCGACTGGACGGACTGGATGGTCGCCTTCAGCCGCTCGGGGGAATCGATGGCCGCGATCCTTCCATGGTCGATGATGGCCACCCGGTCGCAGGTGAGGTTCGCCTCCTCGATGTTGTGGGTGGTGAGGAAGACGGTGACCCCCTCATCGGCGAGCTCCCGGATCACCCGCCGGATGATGAGGTTACTCTGGACATCGAGGCCCGAGGTTGGTTCGTCGAGGAAGAGGAGCCGGGGATGGCTCATAAGCCCCATCGCAAGGGTGAGCCTCCGCTTCATCCCCTTGGAGAACCCGTGGGCGAGATCGTCCTTCCGGCCGAGGAGGTCGAAGGTCGCGAGGAGCTCGCTCGCCCATGCGTCCCTCCCCTCCTTCGGCACATGATACAGCTCCGCGGTGAAGATGAGGTTCTGCCAAGCGGTCAGGTCATCGTACACGTTCGAGGTCTCATGGACGATCCCCATGTGCCGCCGGGACTCGATGGTCTCCCGGATGATGTCATGCCCGAAGATCCGGGCTGTCCCACCGGTCGGCTGCGTGATCCCGGTAAGGATCCGGATGGTGGTGGTCTTCCCCGCGCCGTTCGGCCCGAGATAACCGAAGATCTCCCCCTCGGAAATGGAGAAGGAGACGCCCCCGAGGGCCTGGATCTCGCCGTACCGTTTCGAGAGGTTCAGCACCTCGACGGCAGGGTCGGGCATGAGAGTAGGATGGGGCTTTCCGGGGAGAAAAAGGTTGAGGGGTTAAAGCCGGGAAGATTCAATGGGTGTGGACCCACCACAGAGTCAGGATCAGGACGATCACAAGGGGACCGAGGAAGATGAATACCTCCCAGCCGGTGGAGAGGCCCACGGAGACGGCCAGCTCATGCCAGGGATTCCAGAGGGTGTTCCACAGGACCGCCACCGCGATGACCGCCCCGATGAGGGCCAGCCTGTCAACATGCTGCTCCAGCTGATGTGCTTCTGCCATAGGTATCCGTTGATAAATTTGGTATATATATGTTTTTATGAAAATCTGATATTGGGAGTTAATGTAGATCAAATCAATCCCAATGGGATGTTGGGCGTGAGTTCAAGAAAAATATTTTTCCTTTTGTATCTGTTGGATTAACCCCCAATGGTTACGCCGTCGGCCAGCTCTATTGTTTCATTCAATATCATGGCAGGAGTATCCACAGGGGCAGGTTCTTGAACACCCAGAGTCTGGGAATTTACCTGGACGATATACGGTATCTGGTCAATTCCGGTCCCGGTGATCGATCCATAACTCATTGAATAGCGATTCCAGTTTTCTACGGTAAGGGTCAGAGTATTGAGACCCCTTCTCATTCCGCTCGTTAATTCGACAGGAGGGTGCTGGTAGGCCCAGTGTACCGGGGTTTCGAAGTAGGCATTGCTTGGCTGAATGGTGATCGTGTAACCATCATCTGAATAGATCCCAGTAAGTGCCGATTTCTCACCAGACGTATACACCCTGCCCGTGCCATCCCAGGAACACGTAAATTCCTCCGGATTCGATCGGGGAGTATTCTGGGGATACTTAGTCGCATCAAAAGGTGTTCCTGCCGGGCAGAGAGGGACTATCCCTGGCTGTGGTGGAGCCGTCGGCTTAAAGGTTGCACTGATTGTGTGATCGGATAAGGTGGCCGTAACCATCACCTGATGCAAACTCGTTCCTGATCCTCCTTGCGTGTACCCATCCACTTTAACGTCATCAATAACGTAGCCTGCATTTGCAGTAGCTGTATAGGATTGTGTCGTACCGTAAGGAACGGATATTATACCTGAAGGTGTAATTGAACCTCCCGTTCCTGCCGTTGCGGTGATACTAATCATAAGAGGCTGTCCGCCGGTCAGATAGCGGACGAGGCCACGGGTGTATCGTTCGGTTTGGATAACCCGATCTTTGGTTATACTGGTGATGAGAGGATTACTACCAAATTCATAATTACCTATAATCATATGATGCCAGAAACACGCATAAACTAGGACAGGATTTTCAACCCATGAGGTGAAAGCGAGGTCTTTCGCTGATGCTTCTGGATCGGTGATTATTACATAATCGGTCACGGAAGTAGCTATGGATTCATAAGTGTCTCCCCAATGGTTAGTTACAAATTCTTCATATTTATCGTGAAGTTTTTCATAACTTCCGACAACTGATGGGAAAAATGGATCATCAATGTACAATAATGGAATGATCTGTACCATTGGAGTATGGTAGGGATTTCCTACATCCTCCATGAAGTGACTTGCATAACCGATATTCTCAAATGCGGTAGCATATTGGTGGATCTGGAAGTTCGCCTTTGCATAGGAGGCATTTTCTCCAGCATTTGATGGTGCTAATCCAGTGAAAGGAATACTGGTTGGAACGTAGCCGTGATTCAATTGATGGGAATAGGGTATTGGCAATCTATCATCCCAATAATTAGGTTGATCATCCGGAGCGGCTGCGGCATCCTTTCCCTTGGTTATTAATTCGTTAGGGATCCCCTCTTTCATTAGAGCAATTCCAGTAAATGAAGAATGGTCAGGTTGAGCCCACTGTGGCATGATCACGACGCTAGATAAAGTTTCACCAAGTTTCGGAGATGTATCAATCATGTCTTTTCCAATATAAAGCTCAATCTCCTTGAACGTTGCGTCCTCCTGTATTGTCAGGGAAAATTTGTTGGTCTTTCCGCCCGGAATTAACCTGGCAGCCCCATCTGTCTTAATATATTTCACCGGATACTTCATCCAGACCTTCATCATGAATCTGGTCCACTGGGATTTTTTAGCCTTCGAGATGTCTGCCTGCTGTATATAATTCAGCAAAGCCTTTTGTTCGGTTTTTCCTGCCGCCAGGAGAACCCAATGAGGAGTTGCCTCAATCAACGTTTTATCTATGGTCAGATCCACCGTCGTGCTAAATGATTCTGGAACGCGAAGTTTGCAATGATGCCTTTCATCATAGCCGTCCTGTTCCAAATGAGAATATCGTTCTTCAGAATAATAGGAATCCTCATCCTTATTCTTCTGGTCATCTATGCGATTTTCATTCGCCAAGACTGGGCCTATAACGAGTGATGAAATTAAAACGGTGATAATCAACCCTACCAACAATCTCATAAGTACTCTCATCCTAATTTCACCTTCCGAGAAGGGGGATGAGTATTTTAAATATTTAAAAATTCCTTTTTAATCTCCAATATAACAATTAAAATTAATTATATTTAGAATTACTTCTGATTATTAATTTGAAATCAAGAACTACGGATAAAAAGACATTAATTAATGGTTTTGTCAATATTTCAAATATATTCCAATAAAAATAAATCATTTAGAAGGATTGACTCGAATTAGAAGAAGAAAAAATTATATAAGGATTAAAACAATCGATAAATTAAAAGGGGTATGGTAGTGGCTTCGAATATATTCAAAATTTTTGGAATATTAGCAGCGATTTTCTTAATATCTGTAACCGGCTGCATCTCCACCCTCGAATATCCTAGGCAGTTAGAAAAAAGCGCACGTTATCAATTGGATATCGACGCGAGCGGTCCACTTTCTGATGCCACATTCTACGTACCCCTGCCTGTAAAAAATGGCATACCTATAATTGGAGATAAACAATTATATGCAAGCGATTTCTCAAAAGAAGGATTTTCCATCAGTTTCATTCAAACCCCTCCCGGGTACAATCTGAGCGGATTTTATCCAGGTGATTTTTCACTCGCTGGAAATAATCCATGGTATATGAAGATTCATGGAAATACTTGGCCGGTTGGGAAAGAAGAATGGCTAACAGGGAATGGCACCTTTAATCTGACATCTCCTTTGCTGTTTGCCAACACGCTTTATCCAATCGGCAACGAGTCCATTCTTCTACCCAAACTTGAATTTTCTGAGTCAGCACATCCTAAAATTTTGCACAAGTATCCCGAATACGGTAACGAATATTTTACCCCGGCTGAAACTAGGCAGTCCACCATGGTCTATGCATATTACAATGCAACCGGAGAGACCATAGTAACAGTTTACATTCTTATTCATGGTGATAATTATTGGAGGGACCGAGGCGATACAGGCGGTAATAATTATTATCTGGATGAAATTTGTGGACCTATCTCGATGAACCGAGGATGGAATAAAATATCGGGAAGATTTAGTGTAGCAAATGGCCCCTATCCGGATTTGGATCAACCTGGGTGGCAGAGGCTCGTTCAGAGGAATCGATCTAGTTCGGATTAGCTAGGATGGCAAGAGTCAGATTTCACACAGCTCTCTGTTTGATTATTTTAGTACTCGTATACAGCAGTGGCTGCGTCTCAAAGCTCGAATATCCACATGAGTTGCAGAAAAGCGAACGCTATCAATTGGTTATTGAAGCAAGTGCCCCCATGTCCGATGCCACATTCTACGTACCCCTACCTGTAAAAAACGGCGTACCCATGATTGGAGATAAACAATTAGATGTGAATGATTTCTCAAAAAATGGATTTACCATCGACTTCATTCAAACACTTCCCGGATACAATCTGAGCGGATTCTATCCAGGTGATATTTCACTCGCCGGAAATGATCCCTGGTATATGAAGGTTCGTGCAGATGTATGGCCTCCGGGAAGGGAAGAGTGGTTAGCCAAAGACAAAGCAAATAACCTTCCCTCTCCACTTCTGTTCTACAATACCCTTTACCCAATCGGAAATGAGTCTATTCTTCTGCCGAAATTGGATTTTACGGGATTGAATCCAAAAATTTTGAAAAAAAATGCGGAATATAGCATTCTCGTATATGATATTCCACCGTATACAAATAAGCAATCCGGAATGGTATATGCGAATTATATTTCAACAAACGAGGTTGCCGTTTCTATTAATATTCTCGTAGAAGGAACGAATTCTTGGAGGGATATGGATGACACGGCTCCGAGTAATACATACATCGATGAAATCTCGGGAAGCATCTATGTTAAAGGATGGAATAAATTGCCTGGTATTTTTGATGCGGGGACTTGGAATAATAATTTTCCGGACCTATCGTCACCTCGATGGCAGAGGCTCATTCAGAGGAATCGATCGAGTTCAGATTAAGGTGACGTAAATTCATTAAACGGATGGTGAAAAATATAAAAGCAGAGCTGGCGGGGACTGAGCACAATTCTCAAATAGCTCACAACTACCACCTATGCCTCATGAAACTCTGGTTAGTTGGATTTGCATTCACCTTCATGTTCCTCCTGGTGCTCGGGTCGGGTTGTGCAGGGACAAAGGGCCCGGCTCCAACGCCAACCCCGAC
>DATKMC010000046.1:0-2747 GCA_035542115.1 Methanomicrobiales archaeon
CATCGGGATCACCCCGCCGAGGATCGACTTCATCGGCCTCGCGGTGCAGGACGCCCTGCGCCTTGCGGCCGACCGTGGCCTCGCCGCGACGGTTGACGGGGAGGGGGAGGGACGGATCATCGTGGACCAGGAGCCCGGGACGACCCTCGAGATGCTTGCCGCGGGGAAGGTAAAGCTCACCACCGCGCCCGGGGCAAAGGTGCTCGGTATCCGGCTCTCCTGCGCGGAGGCGCCCCTGACCTGTCACATCTTCCGGGAGATCACCGGGCTCTCCCGCCATGCCCTCGGGAGGATGCGCCTCTTCTTCCGGTGCGAGGACGTTTCGCTCTTCCGGGCAGAGCTCAGGGAGGGGATGCGGGTCCTCCCCGAGCACCTGCCCGGGGCTGAGGTCCCCGCCTACGCCCTCGGGATGACGAACGACGCCCGGAAGGGGGCGGGGACCATCGGGGTGAGAGCGGCGGCCCACACCGAGTTCGGCCCGACCTCCGAGCCGCTGGAGGGCACGAACCTTTTTGGGATCCTCGTCGATACCGGGAAGCTCGCGGGTCTCAGGGAGAAGGACATGGTCTATGTGAGGGAGGTTCCATGAAGCGCTACACCCCGTCCTACGTCGGGACGGTCACCGTCTACATCTTTGTCGAGTCCACGGACTTCACCCCCGAGGACATCGCGGTCCGTGCCTGGGAAATCGCCCCGAAGGCAATGGTGAAGGAGACCTGCTTCGGCCTCGAGGTGACGGGGCAGCCGGCCGAGGTGGACGGGATCGTGGAGAAGATACGGGCAATGGACCCTGCCCACATCTTCGTGAAGGACCGGGGCTTCCCGCCGGGCGACCCCAGGCGGTGCCGGGCAAACCTCGGCGGGGCGCGGCCGGGCTTCCATGGCCACGAGTACGAGCTCACCCTGATCGAACACGTCTCCCGCGGGCTCGAGGAGGACCTCCACCCGTCCGGTGCCCCGGTCCCCGCCGCCCGGGCCCGGCCGAAGGCCCCCCTGCCCGTGGAGGAGCTCGAGAAGATCCTCGCGGAGGAGGAATCCGCCCATGGCTAAGGTGTTCATCTACCCGACAACCTCCCTCATCCTCACCGACCTCGTGAAGCGGTACGGCCACGAGCCCCTTGGGGCCTCCATCGGGATCCGCGAGAGGGTCCAGACCGCCGGCTTCGACTCCCCGCCTCTCCAGATCTCCCCCGAGGAACCGAAGAAGGGCCTCCGGTGGGCCGCGGTCGAGGTCCCGAGCGGTGTCAGGGGCCGGATGGCCGTCCTCGGGCCCCGGATCGAGGAGGCGGACGCGGCCATTATCGTGAACGACGCGGACCTTGCCTTCGGCTGCATGGGGTGCGCCCGGACGAACGAGCTCGTCATCTACCTCCTCCGGACAAAGGGGATGCCGGTCCTCGACCTGGTCTACCCCACTTCCGACGAGGAAGGGATCGCCTTCGTCGCGGCGATCCGGAAGTTCCTCGCCGGGCTCCCGGGAGGGAAACCATGACCGCTCCGGTCCGGATCGCCCAGCTCTCCTGCGGCCCCGAGTACAGCGGAGTCCAGAAGGAGATCAACGACGCGGCGGCCGCCGTCGGGGCCGAGATCTTCTACCCCGAGATGGCCTTAAAGGACCTCCAGCGCGACTATCCCGGCTTCGGCCTCGACATCCGGAGTCCGGACCTCAAGCTCGCCATCGCCCGGGCAAAGGCCCTCGTGGACGGCCGGATCGAGGCCGACGCGGTCTTCATCGCGACCTGCTTCAGGTGCGCCGAGGGGGCCATCGTCCGGAACGAGCTCCGCCGGTACATCGTCGAGAAGTCCAGGCTCCCCGTGGTCTCCTACTCCTTTACCGAGCGGACCACGTCGGGGACCCTCCTCACGAGGATGGAGGCGCTCACCACCATCGCCCGGCGCCGGGCCCTCCTCGCCCGGGAGGTCCAGGAGGGGCTTACCCTCGGGGTGGACTCCGGCTCCTCCACGACGAAGGCAGTCGTGATGCGGGACAACCGGATCATCGGGAAGGGCTGGGTCCCGACGATCGAGGTGGAGAAGTCCGCCCAGACGGCCATGGAGCAGGCCTTCTCCGAGGCCGGCGTCTCGAGGAAGGAGATGGAGGCCGTGGGCACGACCGGCTATGGCCGGCACCTCGTCGGGTCGAAGATCGGGGCCGACCTCGTCCAGGAGGAGCTCACCGTGAACTCGAAGGGGGCGGTGTACCTCGCGAACCACCAGAAGGGCCCCGCGACCGTCATCGATATCGGCGGGATGGACAACAAGGCCATCAGCGTCCACGACGGCATCCCCGGCACCTTCACGATGGGCGGCATCTGCGCCGGGGCGAGCGGCCGGTTCCTCGAGATGACCGCAAAGCGCCTCGGGGTGGAGATCACCGAGCTCGGCCCTCTCGCCATGAAGGGGATGGCACAGAAGGTGCCCATGAACTCCTACTGCATCGTCTTCGGGACCCAGTCCCTGGTGAATGCCCTTGCCCAGGGATCCTCGCCCGAGGACGTGGCCGCCGCCTCCTGCCACTCGGTGGCCGAGCAGGTCTTCGAGCAGCAGCTCCAGGAGGTGGACATCAAGGAGCCGGTCATCATGGTCGGGGGCACCTCGCTTATCGAGGGGCTCGTCCACGCGATGGGCCTCCTCCTCCAGACGAAGGTGGTGGTCCCGCCGAACTCCCAGTTCATCGGCGCCGTCGGGTCTGCCCTCCTTGCCTCGGGCTTCATCCGGGAGAAGGGGAAGGGATGACGGGCATCGAG
>DATKMC010000047.1:0-23671 GCA_035542115.1 Methanomicrobiales archaeon
CCCTCACCTTCGCCGCCACCGCCGGATCCACCCCCGCACCGAAGAACTCCGTGGGGACCCCGATCCGCAGGCCCTTCACCTCGCCGGTGAGCCGCGGGGTGAACGGCCGGTCGGGCATGGTGCTGTCCCGGGGGTCGTACCGGCTGATGACCTCCATGAGGAGGGTGACCTCCTCCACCGTGCGGGCGAAGGGGCCGATCTGCTCGAGGGAGTTCGCGTACGCCACGAGGCCGTACCGGGAGACCCGGCCATAGCCCGGCTTGAACCCGACGATGCCGCAGAAGGCCGCCGGGCACCGGATGGAGCCGCCGGTGTCCGTCCCGAGGGCCATCGGGACGATTCCCGCGGCCACCGCCGCCGCCGATCCACCCGAAGACCCGCCGGGGACCCGGGCGGGATCGACGGGGTTCCTCGTGGGCCCGAAGGCACTGTGCTCGGTGGAGGAGCCCATGCCGAACTCGTCCATGTTCGTCTTGCCCGCGATGACCGCCCCCTCGCCGAGGATGAGGTCCACGACGTGGGCGTTGTACGGGGGGATATACCCCTCGAGGATCCGGGAGCCGCAGCTCGTGGGGATGCCGCGGGTGGAGATGTTGTCCTTCACGGCGATGCGGATCCCGGCGAGCCTCCCCCTTCCCCCGGGCATGCCGTCGCAGCGGGTGATGAAGGCGTTGAAGGGGTCGTCCCCGCGGGAAACGGCCGGCGCGGTCACTCCATCACCCGCGGGGCCCGGATGAACCCGTCCTCGGGCTCCTTCGTGAGGGCAAGGACCTCCTCCCGGGGGAGAGAGGGGGTCACCTCGTCCTCGCGCATCACGTTGATCTCGCCCTGCGCTGCGCCGGCCTCCTCCCGGACGGTGTCCAGGACGTCGAAGTACTCGAGGATGGCGTTGAACTCCTTCGTGAACTCCCCGAGGCGTTCCTCCGGGAGCCCGATATCGGCAAGGTGCGCGATCTTCTCCACGTCTTCAGGCGAGATCATCTCTGTTCCCCCGTGAGCCGGAATATGTACCGTTGTACCGACCCCTTATAACCGTTTTTTCGTGCGAGCTCCCGGATGGCCCGGGAGATCCCGGTCCCGTACTGCATCGCCTTCTTCGGCGCCAGAGCCACTTCGGGCGGGAGGAGGCGCGCGGCCAGCTCCCTGAGGGGCACCTTCCCCATGCCTGCCGAGACGAGCCGGTCCGGCGGGATGGACCTCGCAGCGCGCACCACCCGGAGGTCCAGGTACGGGAGGGAGAAGGCGGTCCCGTGGAGCCGGGCAACCGCCTGGTCCCGGAGGGCCTGCCCCCGGAGCGAGGCGAAGTCCCGGGCGAGCATGGCCGGGACGTCGGCCGCCGTGCGGTACCTGGCATAGCCCCCGAAGAGCTCGTCGGCACCCTGCCCCACGAGGACCCGGCGGTGCCCCCGCTCCCCGGCCCACCGTGCGACGAAGAAGAGGCCGGTCGCGATGGAGACATCGAGGGGGGTCACCCCCGGGATGGCGCCCGCCACGACCGGCAGGGCCTCCTCCACCTCCTCCTCCGTGATGGTCACCCCCTCCCAGGTGAGTCCGAGGATCTCCGCGGCCTTCCGGCCCCTCTGGAGATCCCCGGATCCCTCCATCCCGACGGTCACGCAGGGGAGCCCCGCGAGGGCGGCAACGAGGGTGGAGTCAACCCCTCCCGAGAGGGCCACCACCCCCTCGTCTGCACGGAGCCTGACCGCGAGGCGGAGGGCCTCTCCGGGATCGAGGAGAGGTACGTCCGGGTCCACCGTGCCAACGGGTTCCCCGTCGCAGGTGATGACCCCCGGGGCCCCGGGGATGAAGTCCCGAGGGGCCCCTGCTCCCCGGGACAATCCCGGCTCCTCTGGACCCGGGATGCCGAGGAGGCCGAGCCGGTCAGTGGCAGCACAACCGTCCCAGGCGAGGTGGAACTCCCCCCCGAACCCTGCCACTCTCCCGGGATCCACCGCCACGATGCCGGAGACCTCGTCGGCCGTGAGCCGCTTCCCGTTCTCCTCGATCCAGCCCAGGATCTGCACCCGGCCCGGACGGCGGCCGGTCATCTCTTCCGGCGGCTGGTTTTCCGTGCGGAACCTGGCCCGGCGGTATACTTCGAGAGCCTCGCGACGACCCGGTCCACCTGGGCGGGAGCGGTACCGATGTACTGCTCCGGGTCGAGGAGGGCCCCGAGCTCCTTCCGGGTGATGAACTTCTTCACTTCCGTGTCGGCGGCGAGGATCGCGGCGAGGTCCCCCTTCTTCCGGTACACCTCCATGCTCGCGACCCGCACCGCCTCGTGGGCGTCCTGCCTGCCCATCCCCCGCTTCGTGAGCTCCACCATCACGGCCTCCGCCACGGGGATGCCGCCGAGGATGGCGAGGTTCTTCCGCACGTTCTCCTCCCGGATGGTGAGGCCGTCCATCACCCCGGTCATCACCCTGAGGATATGGTCCGTGAGGATGGTTGCCTCCGGGAAGAGGACCCGCTCGCAGGAGGAGTTGGTCAGGTCCCGCTCGTCCCAGAGGGTATTGTCCTGGAGGGCGGGCTCCACCGCCGAGCGGATGACCCGCGAGAGGCCCGAGACCTGCTCACTCCTGATGGGGTTCCGCTTGTGGGGCATCGTGCTCGAACCGACCTGCTTCTTCCCGAAGGGCTCCTCCAGCTCCGCGATCTCGGTCCTCTGGAGGGTGCGGACGGTGATGCCCATCCGGTCGAGGGTAGTCGCGACCCCGGCGAGGAACATGAAGTACTCGGCGTACCGGTCCCGGGGCACGATCTGGTTCGAGATATCGAGGATCCCGAGGCCCAGCTCCCCCATCATCTTCTCCTGCACGCAGAACCCGTCCTCCCCGAGGGCGGCCATGGTCCCCACGGCGCCCGCCATCTTCCCCACCTCCACCCGGGGACGGATCTCCCGGAGCCGGTCGAGGTGCCGCGCCACCTCCGAGGCCCAGAGGGCGAAGCGCATCCCGTACGTCGTGGGGATCCCGATCTGGCCATGGGTCCGGGCCGCGCAGACGAGGCCCCGGGTCTCCTTCGCCCGCCTGAGGAGGATGGCGAGGAGCCGGAGGAGCTTCTCCTCGAGGAGGGCGAGGCTCTCCCGGAGCTGGAGCCCCGTCGCCGTGTCGAGGATGTCGTTCGAGGTCGCCCCGAAGTGGACCCACCGCCCCGCTTCACCGCATTCCTCTGAGAGGGCCTTCACCACCGCCATCATGTCATGGTGGATCTCGGCCTCGATCTCCTTCGCCCGGGTGAGGGAGGCCTTCTTCGCCCCTTGCGCGATGGCCCGGGCATCCTTCGCCGGAATGAGCCCGCAGGCTGCTTCGGCCGCCGCGAGGGCGGCCTCTGCCCTCACGATGCACGCGAACCGGTGCTCCTCGGTCCAGACCGCCCGCATCCCCGGGGTCCCGTAGCGCGAGTCGATGGGGTGGATCGCCATGCAGAGGTCTTTCGCCTGCAAGAGTAAAAAGGAGACGGGGCGATAGATATGGTACAGATGGACCCGAAGGACCCCCTCGCCGCGTACTTCCCGTACGACACCTACCGCCCCTACCAGCGGGAGATGCTCGACCTGGTGGCCGGGACGGCGAGGGAGGGGGGGATTGCCATGATCGATGCCCCCACCGGGAGCGGGAAGTCCAGCGTCGTCTCGGCGCTCCTCGCGGAGCGGCGGGGGAGGACGGTGGTCATCGCCGTCCGGACGGTCTCCCAGCTCGCCACCTTCGTCCGGGAGCTCACCCTCGTCCGGGAGAAGCAGCCGGGGCTCCGGTTCGCCTACCTCATCGGCAAGGGGCAGATGTGCCGGCTCGGGGGCGGAGGGGATGTCTACCGCCGGTGCGAGGGGCTGAAGTCCCTCTCCACCACCCTCATGCGCGAGCGGGCCGAGGCAGGCTCCCTCGTCCCGGCGAGGGACCATTTCATCAGGCAGCAGATCCGGAAGACCTCGGCGGAACGTCCCTTCCTCTGCCCGCCCTTCATCCACAGCCGGTCCTACTCCCGGGAGGAGGGGGCCGGCCTCCGGATGGTCCCCTCCACGGCCCTCCGGACGAGGGCCGAGCGGGTGAGCAAAGAGACGGTCTGGCCCGAGCAGCTCGCCGCCGCCTCGGGTGACTGCTGCCCGTACGAGGTGATGCTCCAGGCTGCCCGGGGCGCCGATGTCATCCTCATGAACTTCTACCATGTCTTCGACGATGCCATCCGGGAGCAGCTCTACCTCCAGCTCGGCATCGCGGCAGGGGAGGTCCTCCTCCTCGTGGACGAGGCCCACAACCTCGGGGACGCGGTCCAGTCCGTCCAGTCGGTGTCCGTGGGGGAGAAGGACCTCGAGGGGGCGGAGTCGGAGCTCCAGCGGCTCCGCGGGAAGGTCCGGTCCGCCGAGGCCGCGACCCGGGTCTTCCCCCAGGTGCGGCGGTTCATGGAGCTTCTCCGGGCCTCCCGGGAGGGCGAGGACTGGTTCGACCCCGCCATCTTTGAGCGTATGGTGGTGCAGGGGTCCCTCTACGCGAACATGGCGGCCATCGTGGACGACATGCTCGAGGTCTCTGACGCGATCAAGGAGCGGAACCTGAAGGCCGGCGAGTTCCGGGAGAGTGCCGTGGAGCGGCTCACCACCTTCCTCTACCGGATCTTCCTCTCTGCCCATGACCCCGCCTATCTCACCGTCTACCGCCGGGACGAGGAGGAGGTCATCCTCGAGGTGCGAAACATCGACCCGCAGGCGAAGATCCTGGAACTCGCCCGTTCTCATGCCGCAACCATCCTCATTTCGGGCACCCTTTCCCCGGTGGACTCCTTCCGCCGGCTCTATTTCGGGGACGAGCAGGTCGCGACCCTGACCCTCCCGAATGCCTTCCCCAGGGACCACCGGAGGATCATCGGGGCAAAGGACGTAACCACCCTCTACAGCATGCGGGACCAGGCGGGGAACAGCCAGCGGATCGAGAGGTACATCACGGAGTTCGCCCGGCTCCCGGGAAACCTCGCCGTCTACTTCCCTTCGTACCAGGTGCTCTCCTCCTTCATGGACCGGTGCGCGGGGTCCATCCGGGGCAAGGAGGTCATCATCGAGCCCCGGGATACGGGGGATGCCTCGGCCGCGCTCCGCGCCTTCCTCCGGCTCCCGTCGGAGGGGAAGGCCGGGGTGATCTTCGCCGTCTGCGGGGGGAAGTGGAGCGAGGGCCTCGACTACCGGGGGGAGCTCCTGAAGGGGGCGATGGTCGTCGGCCTCCCCCTCGCGCCCTTCACCCGGGTCCGGTCCATGGTTATCGATTACTTCAGGCGGAAGTTCGGGGACGAGGGGGAGTTCCTCTCCTACACCCTCCCGGCCATGAACCGTGCGCTCCAGGCACTTGGGAGGGTCATCCGGGCACCCGAAGACCGGGGATTTCTTGTATTCTGCGAACAGAGATTCCTTGAACCCCAGATCCGGGTTGCCCTCCCTGCCTGGATCAGGGAGGAGATGGTGGAAACGATGCTGGACGGGTTCGGAAGCCTGGTGAAGCGATGGCGGTGACAACGGGATCGGAGGCCTTCGGGCTCTGGGTGGTGACGGTGAGCTGGCAGGGGAACACGGTGTACCGGGTGCATCTCGGGAGGACCGGGGAGGAGGGCCCCGTCCACCCCCTGATCCACCGGTACCTCACCGGGCACGAGGTGGACCTCTCGGGCATCGCCTCCCCCGCGGATGAGATGGGTGGGGTGAACGGCGCCATCTACCGGGTGGTCCGCGGGGTGGGGTACGGGGAGACGGCGACCTACGGCGAGATCGCGGCGGAGGTCGGCACCTCGCCCCGGGCGGTTGGCCAGGCCATGGCACGGAACACCACCCCCCTCGTCATCCCCTGCCACCGGATCGTTTCGAAAAACGGCCTCGGCGGCTTCACCCCGGATCTCGGGATAAAGCGGGACCTCCTCGCCATGGAGCGCTCCGTCTGCCAGGGGCGGAAGGGAAGGGTTTAACCCGGGATCGACCATACCTCAGGAGCTACCATGCCGGCACGCCTTTTCATGGCAGGGAGCGGGGGATCACCCCCCGGAGGGCCCCGGGTGCCGGCCCGATACCCCGCGGGTGGTCCCTGATGAGGTCGGCCATCGTCCTCGTGGGGGGTGAGGCGAGGCGCGCCGGCGGCCGGGAGAAGTACTTCTTCCTGAGGGACGGAAAGACCTTCATCGAACACATCCTCTGGACCCTCGGGGGAATCGTCGATGAGGTGGTGCTCGCCGCGCGGGACCCGGCCCAGTGCGAGCGGTTCCGGCATCTCGCAGGGGTGAGGTGCGTCTCCGATATCAGGAAGGGAGTGGGCCCAATGGGAGGACTCCACGCCGGCGTCCTCGAGGTGAAGGGCGACCTCGTGGCCGTGGTCGCCTGCGACATGCCCTGCATCAATGCCCGGGTCCTCGGGCACCTCTTCTCCCTCATGGATGACTACGACGCCGTCATACCCGCCTGGAACCCGGAGATGCTCGAGCCCCTCCATGCCGTATACCGGCGCACGGCCCTCCTCGCGTACCTGGAGGAGCCTGGCCACCGCTCCCTCAGGGAGATGGTGAAAGGGATGCGGGTCCGGTACGTGGAGATCGAGGACCTGAGGAAGATGGACCCGGAGCTCGCGACCTTCATGAACATCAACAAGATCGAGGAACTGGAGGAGATGAAGAAAAGGCAGGAAGGGACCGGGGATTAACCGCGGGCCTCAAGGTTCTCTCCCTGTTCCACTGCGATCAACGTATCAGGTCCTTCCCAACGGAGAAAGCCTTCCCGAGGAGCTTCCCGATCCCGTAGTACTCCTGCCTCGCCGAGTCGTAGACAAAAGGCCTGACCCGGCCCATCTCCGGCCTCCCGTCGGGGCCGATGACTGCACGGTCCACCCGTACATCGAGGATCTCCCCGACGAACTGGGTATGGACCCCGAGCTCGTAGGCATGGAGAAGCCGGCACTCGAGCACGACGGGGAACTCGTCCACGTACGGGGCATTCACCTTCGATCCCTTCATGGGGGTAAGGCCCGAGGCCGCGAATTTGTCGGTGTCTTTCCCCGAGGCCATCCCGAAGAAGTCGGCCTCCCGCACATGGTCCTCCGAGGGGATGCTCACGGTGAAGGCCTTGTTCGCCATGATGTTCCCATGGCTGTACCTGGGCCTCTGGAGGGACACGGCGGCGCAGGGGGGGCTCGAGCAGCAGATCCCCGCCCAGGCGGCGGTCATGACATTCGGTCTCCCTTCCCGGTCATAGGTCCCGATGACTACCACCGGGTGGGTATAGAGGAGCGTCCTCGCCCCGAGCGACTGCTTCATGCGAGATGCATGGGTACCCCCGGGGTATGAAGGTGTGGGTCGGCCCTGCTTCTCAGACCCTCTTCTCCCCGGTCTGCCTTCCGAAGGGGCCGAGCCGCTCCTCGAGGGCTGCTCCGATCGCCCCGATCGCAGCACGGGTGACCTCTGCCCCCGGGAGGTCGAAGACCGGCGATCCCGCTTCCTCCGCTTCCTGCACGGCGGGGTCGAAGGGGAGGGTCCCGAGAGGCAGAATCCCGAGGCCAGAGAGCCGGGAGACAAAGGGCTCCCCCCGGCCGTCCCGGACCTTGTTCACGACGCCGAAGACGCGGGTGATCCCGAGGTCCCGGGCGAGCCTCGCGATCTGCGCCGCCGCCTCCACCGACTTCACCGTCGGCTCGGTGACAACGAGGAGGGCCTCGACGGTCCGGGTCGTTCCCCGGCCGAGGTGCTCCACCCCGGCCTCCATGTCCATGACGAGGAGGTCCGCGGTCCCCGAAAGGTGGTCGACGAGCCGGCGGGCGAGGGCGTTCGCAGGGCAGAAGCAGCCCCCGCCCCCCGTCCGAATGGACCCGAGAACGAGGAGCCGGACGCCGTCCCGGCAAGGAATCCCGAACCGGCCGGGGATGTCGTCCACCTTCGGATTGATCTTAAAGACAACCCCGCCGCCCTCCGCGGGAGCCCCCGTCCTCTCGAGGATGAGGTCCTCCATCTCCACGAGGGGGGTGATGGACCCGCCCTCCGGGGGCCTGCAGGCGAGGGACGAGGCGAGGTTCGGGGACGGGTCCATGTCGAGAGCGACCACCCGGTAGCCCCTGGCCCCGAACGTCCGGGCGAGCCCTGCCGCGATGGTGGTCTTCCCGACGCCGCCCTTCCCCGTGACCGCGATCTTCACCATGATCCTTCTCCCATACCATGATGAGCCCCGAACTTAAATGGAAGGTATCTGCAGGCATGCCGGCCCGGAAGGAACCAGCCCGGCCCGGCTCTGCCCGCATCAGGGAGCAGGTGCAGGGGATGGGGGAGCTGATCATCCTCCCGGGCGGGAGGCGGAGGCCGCTCGAGGCAGGGAAAACGATCCTCTCCCAGCTCCAGGCTTTCTCCGTGCCGGTCACCGCCCTCTGCGGAGGCCGGGGGGAGTGCCGGGCCTGCGCCGTGACGGTGGAGGCCGGCCGGGAACTCCTCTCCCCGAGGACACCGGTCGAGGAGTCGGTGTTCCGGGACCCCCGCCAGCGCCTCGCCTGCCAGGCGGTGGTGGACCGGGCGGAGGGGACCATCATCGTGGAGCTACCCCGGTACCCGCGGTACTCCATCGTGGAACGCGGCCTGCGCCCCGCCGTCACCTTTTCCCCCCTCGTCAGGGTCGCGGGAGGCCCGGGCGCCCCGTCGGTGGTCTGGGGGGAACGGGTCCTCGGCCCCTGGGAGGGGGAGGTCTTCGGGGTCGCCCTCGACATCGGGACCACCACCCTCGCCCTGCGGTGGCTGGACCTCGGCGATCCGGAGAACCCGGACCGGTTCTCCGCCTCGGTCCTGAATCCCCAGGTCCGGTTCGGGGACAATGTTATCGACCGCATCCGTTATGCCACGGAGGTCCCGGGAGGCGCCCGGCACCTCCAGTCGGTGGTCATCGGCGCGGTGAACACCCTCCTCTCCTGCGGCGCGGTCCGCCCCGATCATATCTACGAGATGACGGTTGCCGGAAACAGCGTGATGCGCGACCTCTTCCTCGGGCGACCCGTCGGGGGGCTGGGGGCCTTCCCCTTCGAGCCGGTTTCCACGGGCGCGGAAAACGCGGCCGCAGGCGACCTCGGGATCGCCATTCACCCTCGGGGGAATGTCTATGCCCTCCCCCTCATCCGCCACTTCGTCGGGGCAGACACCCTCGCCCTCATCCTTGCCACCGGCATGCACCGTGTGGAGGAGGCGTGTATGGCCATCGACATTGGGACGAACACCGAGATCGCTCTCGGGAACCGGGATGGCATCCTCGTCACCTCCTGCGCCTCGGGGCCGGCCTTCGAGGGCTCGGGGATCGCCTGCGGGACCGGCTCGGTGGAGGGGGCCATCCAGCGGGTCGCCATCGGCGACGGGGGAGAGGTGTCCCTGGGAACCATCGGCGACGAGCCCCCCGTGGGGATCTGCGGGTCGGGGCTCATCGGCGCCCTCGCCGCCTTCCTCGAACGGGGGATCATCGACCGGGCGGGCAGGTTCACGGGCGGGCGCGAGCGCTTCACCCTCGCCGGGGGGGAGCGGGCCGTCTACCTGGACGGGCGCGACCTCGACAACCTGAAACTCGCCAAGGCCGCGGTGGCGGCGGGGGCGCGGGTCCTCCTCGGGAGGGCCGGCGTGGAGCCCGGGGACATCTCCCGGCTCTTCCTCGCAGGCGCCTTCGGGACATACATCGACGTTGGCGCCGCGAACCGGATCGGGATGCTTCCCGCGGTCCCTCACGAACGGGTGGTGAAGGTGGGGAATGCCTCTGTCGAGGGGGCGGCGATGGTTCTCCTCTCGCAGGAGAGCCGTGCCGGGGGAGAGGAGCTTGCCCCGCGGATCGCCCACGTGGCCCTCGAGCGGGACCCGGCGTTCCAGGACCTCTTCGTGGAGGAACTGGAGTTTCCGGGCGACGAGTTTTAGCTCGGACTGTATGGTGACATCATGGTGTCCCCGAACAAGCCCCTCCGCTGATAGGTGGGACGGCAGAATATCAAGGTAACATTACGTCGACGAGTCCTTCCTTAACCTTACTCTTCCACCAGCAATCTCCACCTTCCCCTCTTCGGCAAGCTCCGCGAGGTAAAGATCGACGGTCCTCCCCGTGGTGCAGCCCTTCACAGGCCCCTCCCACTGGACCTGTGGAGAGACCACCCGGGCCTTCAGCTCGTCAACGGCCATTTCTCCCCCCGCGGTCGCGAGGGTGCGGAGCATGAGGTCCTTCGTCGTGGGGAGGCCGGCCGACGAGAAAAAGGCATCCTTCAGGAGGTCCCCCGCCTCCTGCATGACGGGGTACAGGGGGTCCATCTCGGCGAGGCAGCAGTGCTCCGCCTCCTCGTTGTGATGCTCCTCGTAGCAGCGCCGGAGGATGGTGTCAGGCTCGCAGGGGAGGCCCTGCAGCTTCGCCGCCGCGGCCGAGGCCGTGCCGCAGGGTGTGTCCCGGAGGACCGTGATGGCGGTGATCCGGCGGGTGGCCGGATCGACCGTGGCCCGGAAGGCCGGCCTGCCGAACTGCTCGGCGAAGGCCCGGACCAGATCGTTCCTGCTCCCGGAGAGGATGCAGAAGGGCTCGGGGAACTCGGCATGGATGCGGGACTCCGCCAGATCCTCCCCGATGGACCGCCTCGCATCAGGGGCCATCCCCCGGTCGTCGATGGCGAAGATAACCGCCCGGGCCCTCCATGACCGGGCAATCTCCGGGACGAGGACCCCGAGGGCCCCCTGGACGCCGAGGACGAGGAGGAGGTCGCACCGGGCCTCCGGGAGATCGAGAGGCAGGAATGCCGTCGGATCCTCCCAGATCTCCCCGGGCCGGGCCCCGCCGGGAACCTTCTCCGGGGTGAGCTCGTACACGGCGACGATCCGGTCCCCGAACCCTGCGAGAGAGATGTGGTTGATCATCTGCTCCCCGAAGGGGCCGGCCCAGAGGATGCCTATCTTCATGGGCCCGCCCCGGTGAAGGAGAGGCATTTCTTCAGGCCATCGACAGCGTCCCGGCCCCAGGCGTCCGCCCCGATTTCCCGGGCGAACTCCCCGGTCACCGGGTGGCCCCCGACGATGACCTTCACCTGCTGCCTGAGGCCTCTCCTCTCGAGCTCCTCGAGCACCTCCCGCATGGCAGGGAGCGTGGAGGTGAGGAGCGCCGACAGGGAGAGGATATCGGGCCGGTGCCGGGCCACGGCATCGGCAAAGACCTCCCGGTCCACGTCGACCCCGAGGTCGATGCAGGAAAAGCCGTTACTCTCGAGGGTAACGGCGAAGATCATCTTCCCGATGTCATGGACGTCCCCCTTCACCGTCCCGAGGACGACGAGGCCTTTCCCCCGCCCGCTCCTCGGGAAGCTTTTCTCGCCGCCAGGTGAGAAGCTTTTCTCGCCGCCAGGTGAGAAGTGGGGCCGGAGGATGGCGAGGGCCCGCTTCATGTTCCGGCCCGAGACGATGAGGTCAGAGGTGAAGTACCGGGTCGTCCCGGCCCCCTCGAAACCCCTCCCGATCTCCTCGAGGCCTGCCGAGAGCTCGCCGAAGATATCGTGGGGGTCCGCCCCTTCCCCGATCCTCCTCCCGCAATACTCCCTGATCCGCTCCCCCTTGAAATCGAGGAGGATGGAGAGGATCTCCCTTCCGTCGGTCACCGGCATCCCGTCCCCTTCCCCCTCTGCCCTACCGCGACGTCCATCCGGGGGTGTGGTCCTGCCCGTACCACTTCGCCTTCACGTACCCGGGGATGGCCGAGGAGTCCCTCGGGCCGACTACCACGTCCCATCCCGTAGCGTCCTCGATGTCTCCCTTCAGCCGGGCCGCGAGGCCGGGGATGATAAGGGTCCGGTGAGCGACCTTGTCCGCGATCCCCGAGCTCGCAATGACCTCGGCCACCTTCGCCGCCGTGAACTTCCGCCCCGCGACGGCCGAGTCCACGCTCATGCCCTCGGTGTCCACCACGAGGAGGTGGCAGTCCAGCTTCTCGATGTCCGAGAGGACCGTGTAGTAGGTGAGGGCGAAGTTCGAGGTGAGGAAAACGGGGGCCTCCTTGGGGTCGGGCTCCCCGAAGGTCCGGAGGCCGGGGTCGACACTCACGGGCCTGCGCGGGTCATTGTAGATGTTGTTCCGGAGCACGACGAGGGGGAGGGTGGACCATTTCGAGGCCGAGGAGACCATGAGGAGGTCCACGTACCGTACCACCATCATCGCCGCAAGGCAGGCCTCCTTCCACCGGACGACGTCCTTCCCCTCGTCGTAGAGCTTCTCCCAGAGGGTGGCCGGGGCCCCCGCGAGGGGGTACCCGAGGAGCTCGTCCTCCTCCCGGATGGCCGCGATCCGGATCTGGGTGAGGGCGCTCACCGTCTCCTGGAGGTCGCCCCGGAACCCGCAGCCGGGGTCGAGGACGAGGTCGTCCACCCCCATGACCCTGAGCGTCTTCACGATGGAGCGGAGCATGCGGATCTCATGGTCGTATACCCCGAGGGGGCACCGGTACCGGAGGGCGAGCTCCCCCATCTGCCTCCAGTTCTCCCTCGTCGCGGGATAGAGGAGTGGCCGGCGTGCCTGGACAAGCTTCACCCCCTCCTCGATGACGGCGGGGTTGTGGGCCCAGAGGACGAGAGGGAGCTGGGTGGACCGGGCCACCATGTCCACGAGCTTCGTAAACTTCTCCGGGGTGTCGTCCGCCGATCGGATGGCAATCGCGTCCAGGGTGAGGATCTTCCCGATGTACTTGTAGTGGAAGTAGTTGGTCTCCTGCACCCGCTTCATCACGGTCTCCGCCGGCATGCTGTCGTCCACCACGACTGCAATGGCCGGCGGGTTCGTGTACCGGAGCTCATGGCGCATGAGGACGAGGGCCCCGCCGACGGTGACCTTGTGGTCCCCCGTCCCGATGACCACCTCCCGCACAGGCGGGGCGAAGATCTCCCGGAGCCGGACGAGGTTCTCCCGGTACTTACCCTCGAGGAGGGGGGTGCACTCCCCGAGGGAGGCGCTCCGCTCGCAGAGCTGGACGGCGAAGCCCATGCAGGTCCTCGGCCCGCAGATCCCGCAGTTGGTCTTGGGAAGGAGGGGGTAGACCTTCATGGGGCCGATCTGCTTCATGGCCGGCTCACTTCCCCACCCCGATGAGCTCCCGGAATGTCGGCGGCGCCGATCCGCCCGAGAGCCATCCCACGATGTCCTTTACCGTGCTGGACGCACCGGGGTGGAGCATGATGAAGAGGTCGACCCCCGCGAGGAGGTAGGCGAGGCTCCCGGTGAGCTCCCACATGGGCCCCCGGAGCTCCCTCGGCCCGAGGGTGGGGTCGGTCTTCCAGGCCTCCCTCGCGCCCCAGGAGTTCGCGGTGCCAGCCGCCTGGGGCGACTGGAGCTCCCGGTCCCCCATAAGGGCGGCGAGCCGGATACGCTCGATGACGCTGTATGCGTACTCGAGGCCGTACCCGAGGGCCGCCGAGGTGGGGTCCATGATGATCTGGGAGGCCGGGATGAACTCCGAGAGGTTCCGGTTCAGCTCCTTCGCCTGGTTGATGTCGATGGGGGACCAGGCGAGGACGAGGTGCCCGTGGCGCTTCGCCGCCTCGGCGACGGGCCGCCACATGTCCAGGTTCGCCGAGGAGAGGAGCACCCGCTCCCCCTCGCAGACCTCGGCCACCTTCGGGAGGAGCCGGGCGTCCTTCTGGGGGTTCCCCGAGCCCCCGATGATGATGGGTACGTCCACGGCCTGGAGGAGATCCTCCACGAGCCGGGCTGCGTCGGCGACCGGGGTATCTTTTATGTACGGGTCGGTGCTCGTCAGGTCGAGGTCGACGAGGTCTGCCCCGTACTTCTTCACCCAGAGGCGTGCCCATTCGCAGGGGTCGTTGAGGGCGTCCCCGAAGAAGGCCCGGACGGGGAGGGGGAGGGGCGGGGCGGTGTCGAAGATGGAGCCCGCGATGATTGGCGGGTGGAGGGGGATCTCCTGGAAGGTGTGGAAGGCCGGGGCCCTCTCGCCTCCGATGGTGACCGGCCGCGCCCGGGTCCCGCCGTCCGCCCGCCCGGCGCCGAGGGTGACCTCGACGATGGAGCCCGGGTAGGTGCGGGTGGGGGCATGGTACTCGGCTTCGAGGAGGGCCTCGGGAGGGGCAAAGGCGAGCTCCTCGGCGAGGAGCCGTGAGAGGGCCGCCTTCCCCTCGAAGGAGAGGGTGAGCTCCTCCGCGGCGATGGCGATGTCCTGGAGCTCAACCTCCCCCGAGGCAGAGAGGAGCTCGAGGAGGACCCGGACCAGCTCCCCGTCACCGTCGCCCATCTCCTCACTCCTGCTTCTTCCGGATGATCATCCGCTCGGCATGGATCTTCACGTTCTTCAGCGTGATGCTCACGCTCCCGCCAGGGATGGTCACCGCGTTCTGCGGGGATGCCTGCAGCCTCACCGCCTCCTTCCCGGGGTTTTCAGCCGCTGCTGCCGGCGACTCCGGCGCCCTCATCCGGTCGATTACAGGGTGCCGGTGCTGCCTGAGAAACTCCACGAGGCCGTCGACCGTGGACACATCCTTCTCCGTGGCGATGGCGTCGTAGAGCTCCGGCGGGATGAACTCCTTCATCCGTTCCTTGAGCTCGGAGGGGAGCCACACGATCCGCTTCCACCCCCCGCTCGCGGCGAGGAACCTCGGTGACCGCATGTACTCGAAGGAAATGCCATGGAACCCGTCCACCTGCCTCCCGCCCGCCGTCGAGTCGGCGATGGCCCCGAAGGAGAGGCCCGTGGGGGTGGTCCCCCGGAACTCCCGGTGGACGATCCCGAGGCCGTCGCACTCGGGGACGAAGAAGGTGGTGCCCTCGAAGCAGCCGCAGGAGGTGTGGGGGTACCCGAAGGCCGTGTAGAGCTGGACCCGCTCGACGTTCCCGAGGGACCGCTCCTTGACCACCGCGTTCACCCCGGTGTACTCCCCGGTAGCGGCGTCCACGCACTCCCCCTTTTCGATCTCGAAGATGGGCCCCTTCGGGTCCACCCGGGAGGCGGCCCGCCCGTCCATCCAGGAGATGGCGCCGCAGTTCGCGTACCGCTGGGGGGTGATGACGCAGACATGGGAGGGGGCGAAGGACTGGCAGAGGGTGCATCCGAAGAAGACCCCGACGTCATTGTCGGTCATCCCCCGTGTCCGGGAGTCCCGCTCCTCGAAGACCGCCCGTACCCTCCCGAGGCGCCGGCCGACCTCGGCCGGGTCGGTGATGAAGGTCACCTCCACGGCCTCGATGAGGGGGATGGCGCTCTTCAGGAGCCGGGCGAGGACGGTGCCGACGTGCCGAAGGGTGAGCCCCTTCTTCACCGACCGCTTGTCCACCCGGAGCCAGATGGCGTCCCTCTGGTTCAGGTGCATGTACCCCTCGATCCAGTTGGAGAAGTCATGGATGCGCCGCTCCATGACGCCGGCCATGTCGGGTTCCACTCCCTTCCCGGAGACGGCGATCTCGGTCCCGAAGGGAAGGCTTGAGCCCTCGGGGATCTCCCCGAGGTCCGGCCCGATGACGGTGATCTTCCCGTCCTCCACCTCGCCGGGGGGCTTTACCTCGAGGATCTCGTACTTGTCCGGCACGTGGGCGCCCCCGAACTCCACGTGCATCTGCTGCTTCCGGACCCGCTCACCCTCGAAGACTACCCCCACCTCGACCGGGATGTCCGAGAACATGCCCTCGCCCGCGCTCATCCCTTTTCCACCTCCTTTGCGATGGCGAGGAGGCTCTTCTCCCACTCCTCCCTGGTCTGGTTCGGGAGGGAGAGGTCGCAGTGCGGGTGGTAGAGCCGGTCGAGGGAGACGATCTTCAGGTGGTCCCGGGCAAAGGAGGCGAGGCCCGCCTCGATGACCAGGGAGATGGGGTAGGGGATCCCGAGGAAGATGGCATAGTCCGGGGGACTCCGGCCGGGAGCCGGCTCCCATGATGGGTCCAGGAGCCGGTCGCCCGCTTCCATGGCTGACATGACCAGCGAGGGTGAAAACCCTATCCTCCCAAGGTCTGCCGATACCCTCCCCGTGGCAATGACGGGGGCGGTGACGGCCTTCGCGATCCGGACAACCGAGTCCAGAATGCGGGATCCCTCCTCCCCGGCGGCCTCGTGCCCGACGATGATGACCGGGCTCTTCGCCCGCTTCAGGAGCTTCGCCGCAACCGCCGGCTTCTCGATGAGGGTGGCCCTGGGCATGGCAGGGTTCTCGGCCCGGAGCCAGGCCTCGCCCTTCACGCGGGCTTCCCTCCCCTCTTGACGAGCCGGGAGAGCAGGGTGGGGTCCGGGATGGGCCGGTCGCTCTCCTCCCAGCCCTGGCCCTCGAGGAACCTCACAACCTCGTCCTTCATGGTGATAGGGATGTCCGCCCTCGTCCGGACGAGGAGCGCGAGGTCATCGGGTATCCCGCCAAAGAACCTCCGGTGGAGGTCGATATAGTGGTTCAGCTTGATGGACCGGCCCTTCACCGTGTCGTTCGGCCGCATGCAGAGCTTGGGGACGAGCACCATGGCCTCCTCCCTCGTCTCTGCCACGGTGAAGAGGTGTTCGGGGACCGGGCCCGCGTAGACCCGCTCCCCGCTCCGAGCATCCAGGACGAACCAGTCCTCCTCCCGGTCCCTTCTCCCGAGGAGCATCCGCCTGTACTTCGCCCCGTGGGGACCGGCGATGACCGGGATGCCGAGTCGCCAGAACCCGGCGGCGATGGCCGCCGCCTTCTGGGACATGGCGCCCCAGGCGATGCCCACCGCCCCCACCCGGTGGTGGACGTAATCGGCGATCTCCTCGTAGTTCGAGTTGAGCTTCCTCTTGGCAAAGATGCTTGCGATCTTGATCGCCGCGCCGGAGATATGGGCGTTCGACACGCAGGAGCCGCAGTTCACCAGGCCGCCGGCATCGAACTTCCCGGGGTAGGTGTCGTAGAGGCCCTCCCCGTTCTCGTTACGGTACATCCCGATGGTGATGGCGGTGCACCCCGAGGTCACGACGATGTAACGCCGTTTCAGGAACTCCTCGGCCATGGAGCCGACGTCGTTCCAGCTCCCAGGGTAATTCGAGCACCCCACGGTGGCGACCACCCCGGGGATCTCGCCCATGACAATGGGCCCGCCGACGGCCCGGATCTCGGTGTCCAGGATGGGCCCTCGCCCGGCCCGGATGTGGTACCGTTCGGCGGGGTAGAGGGCACGGTAGGCTCCCGCGATGAGATCATGGGGGTCGAGACCGGATGGGCAGGCACCACCGCACCGGGCACACCCGATGCAGGCATCGTAGAGGGCGGCGAGGGGACCGAGGTCACCCGAGGCAGCGACGGTGACCGCCGCGGCGATCTCGTGATCGTTCGGGCAGACCCTCATGCAGCTAAGACACGATGTGCAGTTTTTCGCTGCCTCGATAATGGCGTCCCGGTCAGGGAGCCCGGCTCTCGCCTTCCTCTTCGGGGCGACCTCCATCGCCACCCGCACGGCGACCTCCCCGGCCTTGTCGGGGTCCAGGATGGCCACCCCCGGCTCCTTTCCTTCGACCAGGGACCGGACGATCACCTCCGGATCATCCGCCGTCCGGTCCGGGAGCCCCTGGAGGTTCTTCGCACTCGTCACGATGAGGGGTGCCCTCGTCTTCACGGCCTCCCCGAGGACATCGTTCCTGATACACTGCTCGTCCACCACGATGACGTCGGCCATCCCTGACCGGATGAACCGGAGCTGCTGGGAGAGGGCGCCCACGATCCGGGCGCCGGCGTTGTACCGGGTGAGGTCGAGGGCCGTACAGCATATCCCGCAGACCTCGATCTGATCGTCCAGGCCCCGCGCCCTCATCTCATCGGAGATGGCCGCGGCAGGGGGGACGTTGTGCCCGATGACGAGGATGACCGGCTTCCCCGGGGACAGGCAACCCGGCCCGCACTCGATGAGAGGGGCCTCCGCATCGCCCTTCGGGAAGGAGTAGGCCGAGATCTGGGCGAGGTCAGCCGCCTCCATGGCGACATGGTCGACCATCCCCGCGTGGAGGACCTTGGACTCGAGGTCGAGAGGGTCCCCTTCCTGCCCCGTGTGGCAGCAGGAGAGGAGCTGGGTGATCTCCTCCTCGCAGTACCCGGCGATGTCCTCGAGGTCGCCGAGGGTCTTCGGCTTGATCCCGGCCACGAGTCGTGCATGGGGGGCCTCCAGGAGGACCGAGGTGCCCTCGTCGATGGGCTGGTCCCTCCCGAAGCGCCCGATGACCTCGGAGAGGAGGTGCCGCATGTGGCCGGTGTGGGTTGCGGCCCCGAGGGTGGCAGCGAGAAGCACGATCCGGGACTGCTGCGCGGCCATGCCGATTCCGCACGCGCCCTTCTTCCCGCCGGAGAGGTCGCACTTCCCCATGGTGCAGAGGCAGCAGAGGTCGCAGAAAGGGAGGTAGAAGGGGTGGTACTTCGAGAGGAGGGCCCGGTCCCAGGACCGGAGGGTGGCGATGCCTGGCATCGGCGTCGGCCCGGGTTCCTCCTCCCAGGCCTCGATGACTCTCCCGACGTTGAACTCGACACCCTTCGCCCGGAGCCGGTCGGTGACGAGCTCGTCGATGGTGACCTTGAGCTTCATTACCGGTAAGTGAGGATGGAGCGGCAGCGCTCATAAAGATTCTGACCCAAAATGGGGCAGAAAAACCCTTCGGAAAGTATATAATGCCTGTTTTCAATTGTGACGGGAGGTTTCGAGGTGCCGGATGGCGGGGATGTTTCCGGCCGGGTGATCTGCCCTTCACTCGATCCTTTTCCGACGTCCGCTAGCGTCCCTCGCGTACTGCCCGAACTCGGTGTCGAGGAGCTGGTCTCCCCGGAAGACCGGCCCTTCGCGGCAAACCCGGAACCCGTCGGGGTCGATGGCACAGGAACCGCAGAGCCCCACCCCGCACTTCATGTACCGGTGGAGGGAGAACTGGCCCCGGGCGGCGATGCCCTGCTCCGCGAGTATCCCGAGGACCGTCCGCATCATCGGCTCGGGGCCGCAGGCACAGATGGAAACAAAGTCCCGGAGCCGCATATCCCCGAGGAGATCGGTGACGAACCCGCGGTGGCCCTCCGACCCGTCATCGGTGGCGACCCGGAGGTCCGTCACCCGGGAAAGGGCCTTCCGGAAGGGAAGCTCCCTTCCCGAGGCTGCCCCCTGGAGGAATACCTCCACCTTCCCCTGCATGGCGAGGGGGAGGAGGGGCGCTACCCCGATCCCTCCCGCGATGGCGAGGGCCTTTCCCTCGACGGAGAACCCCTTCCCGAAGGGCCCCCGGATCCCGAAGAGGTCGCCCTTCCCGAGCCGGAACATCGCCCTCGTCGCGTCCCCCACCTCCTGCACCGAAATGGTGTCCTCTCCCGACAGGGCCATGGGGATTTCGTCCACGCCGGGGACCCAGACCATGACGAACTGGCCGGGGGTGAAGTTGAAGGGCTCCGAGAGCCGGAAGCTGCGGATCTTCGGAGTCTCCTTTGCAATCCCCACGATGGTGACGGCCCGGGGGAGTCCCTCACCCATGGGCGCACCCCAGGATCTCGTCCACCTTCTTCCCGTCCGAAGAGTAGAGCTTCTCCGCGATCTTCCCGAAGATCGAAGTATCGGCAAGCACGGCGCTCCCGATCTCCACGGCGCTCGCCCCTGCCATCATCATTTCCACGACATCCTCGGCCGTGGAGATGCCCCCGCACCCGATGATCGGCACCCTGCAGGCCTCGTAGATCTCGTACACGCACCTCACGGCGATGGGGAAGATGGCCTTCCCCGAGAGGCCCCCGAACCGGTTCCCGAGGATGGGCCGGCCCACCGGGACGGAGATCCGCATGGCCTTCACCGTGTTGATGGCGACGATGGCATCCGCTCCGCCCCGCTCTGCCGCGGCCCCGATCTCCGCGATATCGGTCACGTTCGGGGTGACCTTCACCCATGCCGGCCTCCCGAGGGCCTTCACCGCCCGGGTGCACTCCTCCACGAGGTCCGGGTCCGTCCCGAGGGCAGACCCGAACCCCTCGGCATGGGGGCAGGAGAGGTTCAGCTCGAAGCCCGCCGCACCGTCCGCGAACCAGGAGGCCACCTCCGCGAACTCCTCCGGGGTCCCCCCGAAGATGCTCACCACCACCGGTTCACCCCAGAGGGGAGCGAGTTCCCCCGTGAAGTCCCGTGAGGGGTTCGGGAGGCCCATGGCGTTCAGGAGGCCGCCCTCTACGACGAGGAGGCACGGGCCCGGGTGCCCGTCAAGGGGTACCGGCCCGATGGACTTGGTCACCACCCCGCCGGCGCCCTCCCGCAGGATCCGGGCGAGGGAGGCCCCCGTGGTCCCGAGGATGCCCGACGCGAGGACGAGGTGGTTCCGGAGCGGGACCCCCCCCACGAGCACCGGGGCGGACGGCGGCCTGATCATCGGAAGAGAGTCTGGTTTATTTATTTATCAGGATATCCATAGTGTAGGCTGCATGAGTACCCTCGCAGTTATCGGGGTCGGGAGGATCGGGGGCGAGCTCGGTTTCGTCGCCGCCCTCCGGGGAATGGTGGACGAGCTCATCCTCTACGACGTGAACCTCCCCCTCCTCCAGGCCCAGGTCCTGGACATCCGGGACTGCGACCTCGGTATCACGGTCACCACTGACACGGCCGGCATCCGGGACGCGGATATCTGCATCTACGCGGCGGGGATCTCCCGGAGCCCGGCGGTGAAGACCCGGGCAGACCTCCTCGGGATCAACCTCCCCATTGCCGAGACCTGCCTCCCCCTCCTCCGGGGGTTCTCCGGCGTCTTCGTCACGGTGGCGAACCCCGTGGACCTCCTGAACTTCTACTTCGCGCAAAAGGCCGGGATCCCCCGGGAGCGGGTCATCGGCTTCGGCGGACAGCTGGACAGCGCCCGGTTCGGGCGGGTCCTCAGGTCCTCCGGGATAGCCGGCCAGGCCTTCGTCCTCGGCGAACATGGCGAGCACCAGGTCCCCCTTTTCCACCCCCTGAAGACCCGGGTGGACACCGAGACACGGGAGAAGATCCTCGCATCCCTCCGGGGGGCCTCCATGGAGATCATCAAGGGGAAGGGCGGGACCATCTTCGGCCCGGCCTGGCACATCAGCCTGCTCATCTCGGCCATCCTCTCGGGGGAGAACCGGCCGGTCCCCTGCTCCTGCGTCCTCGACGGGGAGTACGGACTCTCGGGCTGCTCCCTCGGGGTCCCCGCCCGGATCGGGAAGGAGGGAATCAGGAAGATCGAGGAATGGTCGCTCGACTCCTGGGAGGAGATGCACCTCGGGGAGGCCGCCGCCTTCCTCGCCGACCTCTCCCGGGGGATCCATGGGTGAGGCCGGGGCGCTCTCCGCTGTCCCGGGATTCGAGAAGCGGACCGTCGCCCGCACCCTCGCTGATTACTCCGGCCTCCGTATCGCCATCAACCAGGTCGAGTACACGAACACCCCCCAGGGACCGGTTATCCACATCTTCGGCCGGGAGGTGAACGGCTCGGCGGTCCACCTCGAGGTGACCGGGTTCCGGCCCTACTTCTACGCCCCCGTGGAGGAGGTGGAACGGGTCCCCCTCCCGTCCGGGGTGGAGCCCGACGCGGGGCACACCTACCGGTCTATCCGTGGCGAGCCCCTCTGCCGGCTCTACACCCGGCGGCCCACCGACGTGCGGGAGTACCGGGACCGGTTCTCCCGCCACCACGAGGCCGATATCCCCTTTGCCACCCGGTTCCTCATCGACAACGGCCTTACCGGCGGGGTCGAGGCCCCGGCCCGCGAGACCGACTACCGCAGCCTCCGGCCCGCCGAGGTGAACGCCCCCGCCCGGGTCTGCATCCTCGACATAGAGTGCGAGGATGAGCGGGGGTTCCCCGAGCCGGACCGGGACCGGATCATCGCCATCAGCTGCTGGGACTCCTTCCAGGACGACTACACGAGCTTCCTCCTCGCCCCCGACTCCGGTTCCCCCGGCCCCCCTCCCGGGGACGGGAAGGTCTCCACCGGTCTCTACCGGGACGAGAGGGAGATGCTCCGGGCCCTCGCCCGGTACCTGAAGGAGCGGGACCCGGACGTCATCTCGGGCTGGAACCTCCTCGAGTTCGACATCCCGTACATCACCGGCCGGATGGAGCACCTCGGGGTGAACCCCGGCTGCCTCGCCCGGCTCGAGGAGCCGACGGAGCGGGTGGCCCTCCGGGGCCGGGCCCTCTTCGACCTCCTCGATGGGTACAAGAAGATGCACGGGAGCCAGCGCGAGTCCTACCGGCTGGACGCCGTCGCCGAGGAGGAGGTGGGGGAGACGAAGCTCCGGTTCACGGGGACCCTCTCCTCCCTCTGGCGGGAGGACCCAGGCCGGCTCGTGGACTACAACCGCCGGGACGTGGAGCTCTGCGTGGCCATCAACCGGAAGAACCATATCATCGAGTTCTACCGGGAGATTGCCCGCTATGTCGGCTGCCCCCTGGACCGCACCCTCAACTCCTCGCAGGTCATCGACATCTACATCCTCAGGAAGGCCTTCGGCCGGTTCGTCCTCCCTAGCAAGGGCTTCGCCGCCGCCGAGGAGTTCGAGGGGGCGACGGTCTTTGACCCGACGAGGGGGGTGAAGGAGAACGTCGTCGTCCTCGACTTAAAGTCCCTCTATCCCATGGCCATGATGACCATCAACGCGTCCCCCGAGACGAAGGACCCGGAAGGGGAGTACCGGGCCCCGAACGGGGTGCGGTTCCGGCGGGAGCCCGACGGCCTCACCCGGTCCATCATCGCCGAGCTCCTGAAGGAGCGGGAGCAGAAGAAGGCGACGAGGGACGGGTTTCCCTTCGGTTCCCCCGAGTTCGTTCTCTACGACCTCCAGCAGAACGTGCTCAAGGTCATCATGAACACCTACTACGGGGTCTCGGGCTATGCCCGGTTCCGGCTCTATGACCGCGAGATCGGGGCCGCGGTGACCTCCGTCGGCCGGGCCATCATCGAGCATACCCGGACGGTCATCGAGTCCCTGGGCTACCATGTCCTCTACGGGGACACCGACTCCTGCATGGTCCAGATCCCCCCGATGGAGGCCGCCGAGACCATCGGGACCGCCCGGAGGATCGAGGCCGCGGTGAACGCGAGCTACCGGGAGTTCGCCCTGAAGGTCCTGAACGCCGAAAAACACTACTTCTCCATCAAGTTCGAGAAGATCTACGGGCGGTTCTTCCAGGCGGGGAAGAAGAAACGGTACGCCGGGCACCTCGTCTGGAAGGAGGGGAAGGACGTGGACGAGATCGACATCGTCGGCTTCGAGCTCCGCCGGTCCGACTACCCCCAGATCACGAAGGAGGTGCAGCGGGCCGTCATCGAGAAGATCCTGAAGGGCGAGGGCTTCCCCGAGGTGAAGGCCTACCTGGGGGAGATCATCCGGAATTTCCGGGCAGGGAAATACTCCCTCGACGAGGTGGGCATCCCCGGCGGGATCCAGAAGGCCCTCGACCAGTACGAGACGAACGATGCCCACCGGCGGGGAGCGGAGTACGCGAACCTGTACCTGAAGTGCGACTTCAAGCGGGGCTCGAAGCCGAAGCGGCTCTACATCAGGACGGTGAAGGCGAAGTTCCCGAAGACCGATGTCATCTGCTTCGAGTACGCCGACCAGGTGCCCCCCGAGTTCGTCGTGGACTGGGAGACCATGCTCGAGAAGACGATAAAGCAGCCCATCACCCGGATCATCGAGGCCCTCGGGTGGAAGTGGGAGGACGTGGACCCGTCCCACACGACGCTGGCGCAGTGGGGGATGGGGT
>DATKMC010000048.1:0-4724 GCA_035542115.1 Methanomicrobiales archaeon
ACGATAGGGGTCGCACCCCGCCTGATGGCGGGTCGCTCCAGGTCGGGTCCTCCGGACCTTCTCTCTGATGAATCCTCTCAGGGTCGCACCCCGCCCGATGGCGGGTCGCTCCAGGTCGGGTTCTGATGAACCCTCCCTTTCTACACCGGCCTCTTCAGCCGGAACTTGACGGCCGCTCCCTGCTCCGGGTGGCCGGGGACCCGGTCCTCTGCCCAGATCTGTCCGCCGTACCGCTCGACGATGATCCGGGTGATGTAGAGGCCGAGGCCCTTCCCGCTCTTCTTCCCCCGGCCCCGCTGGAACCGGGCGAAGATGACCCCCTTCAGGTCGTCCGGGATGCCCGGGCCGGTGTCCGCCACGGTGACCTCGACCTCGTCCTTCCCGAGGGCGATGGCGCTGATCTCCACCTTCGCCTTCTGCTCGCCGAACTTGATGGCATTGGAGATGAGGTTCCGGAAGATGACCGGGATGAGGTCATCGGCGAGGATGATGAACCCCGTGGGCTGGTAGGAGATGTCTGAACCGGGGTAGTGGAGGATCTCCTCTCTTACGATCTCGTCGAGGTTCTTGACCCTGAGCACGGGCCGCTCGGCATGGATGCGCCTGATGGTGGCCACGTTGTCAATGATGGAGGAGCTCTGGAGCACGCTCGAGAGGAGCTTGTTCGCAAAGGTCCTGGGCTCGTCCTTCAGGATCTCGGTAAGTATCTCGGCATAGCCCATGGAAATGGTGTTGGCATTGTGGATATCATGGGTCATGATGTCGATGTACAGGTTTGCCTCGTCGATCTTCTCCTGGAGCTGCATCTGGAGCCGGGCCTTCGCGATGGCGTTTCCCACCTCCTTCCCGATATGGCCGAGGATGGTGGTGTCCCCCTCGTAGAAGGTGTGGGGCTCGGTATTCCCGAGGAACATCGCCCCCACCACCCCGGCATTCGTGGCGAGGGGGACCACGGCGAGGGAGAAGACCGGGGGCCGGGCCCAGCCGATCCCGACCGAGGCCACCTCCGGGAAGAAGAGGGGGTACCCCTCGACGAATGTCCGGGCAAAGGGCGGCCGGTCCGCGGGGATCTCCCGGACCAGGGGGAGCACCGCCTCCGGGATGCCTCGCTCATGGGTCATCTCGGCGGTCTTCCCCCCGTTCTGGACAGCATAGATGGCCCCCACGTCGAAGTCCATGAAGCCGAGGGTCTTCTCCAGGGCGACCTTCTGGAGCTCCTCGAGGGTGGTGGCCGTGGATATGGCGGTCCCGATCTGGTTGATGATGGCGAGCTCCTTGTTCCGCCGGATGATCTCCCGCTCGGTCTGCTTCCGCTCCGAGATGTCCACGACGGTGCAGACGATCTCCCAGTCCTCGAGGATGGAGGCCGAGAGGAGCACCCACTTTGCCCCGCCGTCCTTGGTCTTAAACCGGCTCTCGTACCCCGAGATGGCGCACTCCTTCCTGAGCCGCTCGAAGAAGTGCTCCATGTCCGAGGGATCGTACCAGACGAGGGAGATGTTCTTGCCGGTAAGGTCTTCCCTCGGGTACCCGACGAGGGCGGCGGACTGCTCGTTGGCCTCGACGATGTGGTGGTCCTTCCGGTCGACGAGGAAGACCCCGGCCTCGGAGTGGTCGAAGATGCCCCGGTACCGGAGCTCCTGCTCCCGGAGCTCGTTGGACATGTGGGAGACCATGGTCCCGACGGCGACAAAGACGTAGAACTGCATGGTTCCCGAGGTGATGGCCGTGGGGTCCTGGGAGAGGAAGAGGTAGATGAGCCCGAAGTAGAGGAGGGCGAGGGACGAGGAGACGAAGATGCCGCGCCGGGGGTACTGGAAGGCGGTGAAGATCACGGGGATATAGAAGAAGTTCGTGAGGACATAGACCGGGGTCTCGTAGAGGAAGTAGATGAAGATGTTCGCGATAAAGACCGAGAGGAGTACGAGACCGATGAGGACGAAGTCCCAGAAGGTCCACTGGTGGCGATCCTGCGGCATGGCAAAGGGGGCTCCTCGTGTCCCGGTGGTTTTTCTCCCCGTGTAAATATTTTCACTAAATTATATTTAAACTTTCTTGTTCTAGAAAAGGATTATAATTAATGATAAAAATTAAATAAACAATATTTCATGGTATAATACCCTTCTCCCCCGGGATATCCCTTCACCCCGGCCCGGCAGGGGCGGTGTACCCCCACGCCGGTCCTTTCTACGGGTAGAGGGAAGGAAAAGGAGGCATTATGGGGGGCGGAGGTCAATCGGGTGAGAGAGGTACGGGTATGCAGGTTGTTGCATTCAGCGGAAGTGCCCGGAAGGACGGGAACACCGCCATCCTCGTCCGCGAGGTCTTCAGGGCCCTGGAGGCGGAGGGGATAGAGACCGAGCTCGTCCAGCTCGCGGGAGAGGAAGTGAGGGGGTGCACCGCGTGCATGCGGTGCATGAAGGAGCAGAACAGGCGATGCGCCGTCGAGGACGACTTCGTGAACCGCTGCATCGGAAAGATGGACAGGGCCGACGGGATCATCCTCGCCTCCCCCACCTACTTCGCCGACGTGAGCTCGGAGATGAAGGCGCTCATGGACCGGGCCGGCTTCGTTGCCATGGCGAACGGGGGCATGTTCCGGCGGAAGGTCGGGGCGGCCGTGGTTGCCGTCCGGCGGGGCGGGGCCATCCATGCCTTCGATACCATGAACCACTTCTTCTTCATCAGCGAGATGGTGGTCCCCGGGTCCTCGTACTGGAACGTCGGCATCGGCCTCGACCGGGGTGACGTGCGGGGTGACGAGGAGGGGCTCAGGACCATGCGGGTCCTCGGGGAGAACATGGCCTGGGTGATGAAGAGGCTGTACGGGTAGGAGAAGAGGAATCGGTCCTCCTCTTTTTTTTCTTCTCTCTGATACTCAATAGGGGTCGGCACCATCAACAGGGTCCCGGATCCTTTTACAACTATAAGCTGATGATCCTCATTATGACATTGCGGACGCTCCCGGGGGATTTGCCTTCGGCTCGTCGCACCCTGATGGGTGCTCCATCCTCGGGGATAGGTATCCCCTCGGACGCCCCCGCCGCTGCTGCGTCCCCCGGATTGCGATGGGCCGGTCCACTCTCAGATCGTATTTCCGAGAGAGGACAATTACCCGATCCCTATTCCGAATTTTTATAATACCTGTCACTATGTATCAGCCCATCGCACCGGGGGGTGGCCGAGCGGCGGGGGCGGACTCGCGACGGCGGAGCCCCCGAGAGCGTCCAGGTAGTGCCCGGACGGTCCACCGGCTTATTGTTTTGCACGGGGTGGGAATGGACCGAATCCTCGAATGGATATGAATGAATCCGGAAAAAAAGGTTTAGATGAGTTTCTGGATGGGGTGCTTCTGCCCTTCCGCCACATCGATGCCAAGGGAGCGGACCGCCTCGAGGATCACGATGTCCATGTACGCCTGTGAGGTGATCATGGGCTCACAGTTCTCAATGGGCCCGTACATGATCAGGTTGGCACCGAGGGTGCTCGCGATGAGGTTGCACCCGATATCCGGGGCAGACCATGCCGCCTGCTTGATTCCCTCCATGCCGCCCAGGTAGTGGTGGGCCATCTGCTCGAGGAGGGCCGGCTTGTCCTTATACCCCGCCGCGAGGAGCGAGGGGGTCTTGCTCGTGCCCTTCCAGCGCCGGAGCCATGTCCAGGCGACGGTCATGTTGTGGTAGGCACCGCCCGTGGGGTACCCGAAGATGGCCTTGCATGCCAGGATCTCGCGGTACGAGCTCCCGGAGCCGAGGCCCAGGGGGGTTGCCGCCGTGTCGAGGATGGGGCGCTTGATCCCGCATTCCTCGGCGATCTGGAGCATGCCCTTGGTCTGCCCTGCAACACCGCCCTCGGAAAGGACCTTTTGCCTGCCCCACACCGAGGGATCAGCCGGGTTGAAGGCGAGGACGATGGCCGAGTCCACGTCGCTGTTCTTCAGGGCATCGATGTTTGCCTGCGCGATGGACCCGTTGATGGAGTTGTAGATCGCCCGGTGGGCAAGGCCGACCTCGGTGACGTACTTGCAGGCACCCGCAAGGACGGCGGGCACCGAGGAGTCCATGAGGAAGGCCGTCTTCTTGTCCACGCTGTCAAACCACTCGATGTACTTCTCCATGGCCTGCGGGGCCTCCGCAAGGATCTGGATGAAGTGGGGGATGTTCACCGTGTCAGAGAGCTCCTGGCAGCGGGCCCAGAGGGCCTCGGCCTTCGGCTTGTCGATCTTTCCCGTCTTGTCGTCCAGCACGATCTCGTGCTTGTTGTAGAAGATGGAAGCCGCGAGCACCGTGGGGTACTGGCCAGGCTGTCCACCAAGTTTGGTCCCGTTGAAGTCCCAGACCTGCTGTTCCTTCTCGAATTTGAACATTTTTTCTTCACCTCCAAAGCTCAGACGAACCGCAGGATGTTCAGGAGATAGAATATCACCAGTCCTGCCACCAGTCCATAGAGTATCCCAATGTCCCGACCGATCTTCCTGCCAACGCGCTGTGCAACCTCTGCGTCGACGAACTCGATCTTCTTCTCCAGGGCATCGAGCCGTTTCTCGATCTCGAGGAACTGCGGGTTCACCCCTGCAGCCGCAACCTCCGCCGGTCCGCCGGCCTCCTTGACCTGGACGACCATGGCGTCGGCGGGGAAGGCACCGGGGTCCTGGGCCTTGAGTTCTGCGATCTTGGCCTTGATGGCGGCGTTGTCCTCGGTCTCCATGATGTCGACGATCTTGA
>DATKMC010000049.1:0-3796 GCA_035542115.1 Methanomicrobiales archaeon
GGGGCAGGGGGGCTCGCCGGCCAGTACCGGTTCGGCGCGAGGACGGGGCTTGCCAGCATCTTCGCGGGGATCATCTTCCTCTCCATCGGGCTCTTCTGGGCGAGCCGTGAGGTGCTCACCCTGATCCCCGCGGGCATCTTCGGGGCGCTTCTCTTCTACACTTCCCTCGAACTGGGGAGGTACAGCCTGAAGCGGGAATCCTGGTTCGTCGCCGTGGTCATGGGTGTGATCGCCCTCGCGAGCTCCATGACCGTCGCCTTCGTGGCCGGGCTTGCCCTCGCGTATGGCATCGGGTGGTGGGAGGGGAGGGGCCGGCATCCTGATAACGGGGAGAGCTGATACAGGATAGGGAGTCGGGAGGCATGTCGCAGGAGGAGCGGGTTTTCTCCTACCGGCCCATCGGGGTCATCCGGTCCCCGTTCAGGGATCTCGTCGGGATGCCCATCCAGCCCGGGGGTGCCCGGGGTGTCCCGGGGGCGGTGGAGGTCTTCGAGGAGTTTCGCGCCGGGCTCGCCGATCTCGAAGGATTTTCCCGGATCGTCCTCCTCTATCCCTTCCACCGGTCCGCGGGGTGGAGCCCGCTCGTTACACCCTTCCTCGACGATCGCGAGCGGGGTGTCTTTGCGACCCGGGCCCCCCGCCGGCCGAACGCCATCGGCATCTCCATCGTGAGGCTTGAGGAGGTGCGGGACGGAGAGCTCGCCATCGAGGACGTCGATATCCTGGACGGGACTCCCCTGTTCGACATCAAGCCCTATGTCCCGGCCTTCGACTCCTTTCCGGACGAGAGATCGGGGTGGCTCACCGGGTGCGATGAAAAGCTCGCCTCGGTGAGATCCGACAGGCGGTTCCAGGGCCCGTCCGGCGGCCCCTGAAGCAGATACCCCACGCGGCGGGGAATGGGAAGAGTCGCCCCCACGGTTCATGGATCCCAGGTCCAGTGGAACCCCATCCCCCCCGGACAGCCCCGGCTCCTGCGGGACCCCGGTAAAAACTCCCTGCGATTCACTCCGGATCTGTTACGGTTATAACCGGGCGGGAGAAAGGCCGCTGAAGGTGGGCATGAGAACCTGGACAGGAATTTCGTCTCCTTCGTGCAGGCAATCCACGCCCTCGGGTATACAGATAAGGCAATGTGCCCTCGCGATCGCCTGCAGGCGGCTCCTCTGGAGGTATGGCGTGACCAGGTAGCTGCCATCGGCATCCCTGGAGAGCATCGCATCCCGGAATTCGGTCCAGTCCCGGTGCCGGCTTTTCATATCCTTCGTGAGCCTCGCCGAAACGACCGGCAGCGGAGGCCCGGCCTGCCCTGCCATGCGGAGGATCCCGGGAAGAGCGAGCTCCAGGAAGGCCATCTCGTTGCTCGCAGGCCCGCCAGGCAGGCAGAATACCGGTTTCCCCCCGAGGATGCCGAAAATAATCCCCTTGCCGGGGCCCATGCGGACGTGGTGGAATACCTTGTGCCAGCCCATCTCCTTGAGGACACCCGCCACCAGGTCACGTTCGGAGAGCCAGGCACCGCCCGTCGTGACGACGGTATCCACCTCAGGCAGGCACCCCGCAAGCTCGGTGCCGATGGCATCCCCGGTGTCTCCCACGATGGCCGTGGTGAAAGGAATCTGAAAGGCGTCCAGCCAGGCTCCCGTGGTTACGATATTGCTTGCATACAACTGTCCGGGATGCAGGGGCCCTCCGGGCGCTACCACCTCATCGCCAATGGCTATCAATGCCACTCTGGGTCTCCGGTAAACTCTGATCTTCTGTATCCCGCCGGCGGCTGTCAACCCTAAAAGGCCCGGGAGGAATATACCATTTTTTTCCACGATAATTGAGCCTGCCTTTATGTCTTCCCCGGCGCGGAGGATATTTCTCCCCGGCGCAGCATCCGCCCTGACCTGGACATCCGTAGTTCCCCTCTGGCAGAATTCGGTGGAGACCACGGCCTCCGCCCCGCCTGGTATCGGTGAACCGGAACAGATGCTCACGCAAGTGCCATGCCGGACTTCCCCCTCGAATTTTGACCCGGCAAAGCTCTCTCCGATGATGCGCAGCCGGACGGGTTTTTCAGGAGAGGCCTCTGCGATGTCAGAAGATTTTACCGCAAAGCCGTCTTTCAGCGACACATCGCTGGAAGGGTTGCTGATCCGGGCAGTGAGGTCCTCTGCCGATATGCGGCCGACGCCTTCAGGAATGTGTATCTCGTCAATGCCGACGGTGTGGACATGGGCATATACCAGATCAAGAGCCGCACCGTACCCGATATAGTTCGCGCCCTCGTCAATTTCTCCCGATGCCATATTCGTCCTCACCATAAGTATTGTGTCAGGGGCGGGGGTCCCGCTTCACGGCACGGGGATCTCCCGGAACCGGGAAAGGGCGGCCCCGAGGCCCGCGGCCGCCGCCTTCCCGCTCTCCGCCGCAACCGCGAAGATCACCTGGTCGGTTCCACCGAAGAGGCTTCCCTGCCGGAACGCCGCCTCCACGCCCGTGACCCCGAGGAGATCCTCCACCGCGCGTGCGATCCCGGGAAGCGATGGCCCCGGGTCTGCCATGCCGGCCGGCAAAGGAACCGTGGAGGATGCCACTACACATTCCCTTCCCTCCTCCCTGCACGCGACTGCGAGCTCTTTCAGGATCCCGTCGATAGAGAAATAGTCAGGGAACCGGTCCAGGAGAGGGATGACCTCCTCCGGATCCGGGTCCCGGAGGATGCAACCCTCGGCCTCGAGATCCCCGATAATGATCTTGGGCAGGGCGCTTCCCTTGTACCCTTCCATGACAGCAATGGCGATCCCATGCCCGGCGAGGATATCAAGGGCGTCCATTAGGGAGGTGCCCTTCAGGGTGACGAGCGTCTTCTCCTGATCGATCCCCGCAACGACAAGAGCCCCGGCCTCGAACATGACCGTCGTGTCCTTCCCTTTCGGGAGCAGCATGGAATGGTGCCCGGTGTGCTTCACCGTGCCGACGGGGCCGAACCGGGCCAGGAGAGGGATGAGGGACCGGATGAAGCTGGTTTTCCCGGATCCCGAGATCCCTGTCACCTGGATGACCTTCATGAAAACGCTCCCGGGATGGTACCTCCCTGCAACGAGATGAACCCTTTCAAACCGGCCTCCCCAGAGAGCTGGCGAGGCGGGTTAATTGAACAGGGATGATTCAATAATGTTTCAACGAAAATATTCCTGATTAAGCATATTTGATTGATTTTTGAGCAATTTCAGAACCTTTAAATTAACCTTTCAGTAATCTTATTCCGGCTATCGAATTTTCCCGTCAACAAGGAGGACCTATGGCGTTTTCCGTACATGTCAACACAGACCGGTGCTCCGGCTGCGGCAACTGCGTTGCCGCCTGCCCGGTCGATGCCATCGAGCTCTTTACCATAGACCCGGTGACGAACGAGAAGATCTACCAGGTACAGGACGGCCTGGCCGTGAGCATCGATATCAAGTCCGAGCTCTGCGCCGGGTGCGGTGTCTGCGTCGAGGCCTGCCCCATGGACGTGATCAGGATCCGGGTCCACGAAGAGATGCCCCCGGTAAAAGCCACCTGAACCACTGGAGGAGAAACGGAAGGACGAGTGAGTGCCCATGACAAAGAAAATTACCCTGAACATGATCACCTGCCGGAGCATCAAGCAGGGGGTCGGCATCGAGGCCGGGAAGACTTCCCAGAAGTATTTCGACGCCTGTTCCATCATCGAGATGCACCCCGATGACTTCAAGGAACTCGGGATCCTCCCGAACACGAACGTGAAGGTCACGACGCCGGTGGGAAGCGTCATCGTGAAGGC
>DATKMC010000050.1:0-2044 GCA_035542115.1 Methanomicrobiales archaeon
CCGGCCTCCAGCTCTATGCCTTCACGCCATCCCTGCAGGCGCGGTCCCTCGAAAAAAACCCGAGATTCACGGCTGTCTACGATATCGGCATGAAGGAGTTCGAGGAGATCCTCTTCTCCACCCCGAAGGGGGTGGGGGCGACCCACCAGAGGATCCTCTTCTTCTGATCCCTCCTTCGCAGAACAGGTGGGAATGGTTCATTGGAGCGAACCGGGCCTATTCGTCCCCCGACGCGCTCAGCGCGGCCCCGATGGCGCCGACGATCTGGGGGTCTGGCGGGACGAAGACGGGCCTCCCCGTATCCTTCTCGAGGAGGATCCTCACGCAGCGGTTCAGCGCGACGCCCCCCGCGAAGAACACCTTCCCCGCCGGTGCGACCCGTTTCAGGAGGGCCGCGGAACGGCCCACGATGGCCCGGTGGATCCCGAGCGCTACCTCGTTCCGGTCCGCTCCCCGGGCGATGAGGGATACCACCTCCGATTCTGCAAAAACGGTGCACATGCTGGTGATCTTCGCGGCACTCCCCGCCGAGATGGCCCCCCCGGCGAACTCCTCCAGGGTGAACCCGAGGGCTGTCGCCATGACCTCGAGGAACCGGCCCGTCCCCGCGGCACACCGGTCGTTCATCTCGAACCTGCACAGCCTGCGGCCGGGGTCCAGGGAGATGGCCTTCGTGTCCTGCCCACCGATGTCAAGGATGGCCCCGCATTCCTCCGGGTAGAAGCGCGACCCGAGGACGAAGGCCGTGATCTCGCTGATCACCGGACAGCCGAGATGCACCCGGGCCAGGTGCCGCCCGTACCCGGTGGCGGTGATGGCGTCGTATACCGCGCCGTCCAGGAGATCCCTCATGGTCTTGAGCGGGTCGTGGGAGGTGACCGCCTTCCGGGAGAGGACGAGCCTGCCGTCCTCGAGGACGGCCAGCTTGACGGTCCGCGATCCGATGTCAACCCCCGCGCATCTCATCTCTGCTTCAGGCGCTCGATGAAGGCCTCGATCCTGGTTTTGAGCTGCCCGGCGTCCTCCTGGCCGTAATCGGTTTCCAGGCGCAGGGTCGGTATGCCGGACTCCTCCAGCTCCTTCTCGACCGGGCCGCTCTCCATGATGTAGGGCTGGCAGAACTGCAGGCAGTAGTGGATAACCCCCTGCGCATGGAGCTTCTTCGCCATCTCCTTCACGTACCCGACCCGCGAGGGGTTCGGGGTAAAGACGGCGCAGTCTATGTTGAAGTACCGGTCGGTGATGGCATCGAGGATCTCCTCCACCGTGTCGCCCTTCACCTCGGTCAGCCACCGGTTGCCCCTTTCACCCACGCATGATTCCTCGCCCACGATGACCGCATCGCCCGACTCGATGAGGAGCGGCACCTTCCAGTTCGGGACTGCCATGGGACATCCCGAGACGATGACCCGGGTCGTCCCCTTCGGGAACACGCCGTTCTTCTTTTTCACCCGGAGCTCGAGCTGGTCGCAGAGTGTGTTGACCGCGCCGGTGAACCGGATCGGGTCGTCGTAGAAAAAGACCTGGTTGACGAGCAGGGCGTCGAGCCCGGAGATCGGCGCCGGGTCGGAGGCGCGGATGGCGGCGAGCCTCTTCACCGCCGCCCGTTTCGCGTTCACGATCCCGGCGGCCTTCTTCAGCCCATCGGCGGTCACCTTCTTCCCGGTCACCTCCTCGAGCTTCCCGATGAACTTCCGGTACTCCTCCTTCAGGAGGTCCCTGCCCGACCCGCTCTTCATCTGGGGGAGGTCCATGACATACAGGTCACGGAGCAGCGGGCCCATGATCTCGTAGGCCTTCTTCTTGCCGTCGCAGGTGTTCTCCCCCACGACGACATCGCAGGACTCCACGTACGGGCAGACCTTCCCGAGCTTGAAGCCGAAGGCCGACTTGATGAGGGAGCAGGTGTTCCGGGGGAGGAGGGTCTCTGCGCCCTCGAAGTTGAACTCCGCCCCGGCGCACAGCCCGACCGATACCCCGTCCACGGCGAGGATCAGCTCCTCGGGGACAAAGACGCAGTATGAACCGATCACCTTCCGGCCCT
>DATKMC010000051.1:0-12195 GCA_035542115.1 Methanomicrobiales archaeon
GACGCCATGCTCGTCGTCGACAAGGCCGGGAGGATCACGAGCTACAACCAGAACTTCACGACGATGTGGAACATGCCGGACTCGGTCCTCACGACCCTCGATACCCATGCCGCCATCGAGTTCGTGTCGGTCCAGACGAGGGAGCCCGATGCCTTCCAGGCGAGGATCCAGGAGATCTCGGACCATCCTTCCCGGGAGAGCTATGACATGCTCGAGCTCCTCGACGGCCGGATCATCGAGCGGTTCTCGAAGCCCCAGAAGATCGGGAACGCCATCGTCGGGAGGGTGTACAGCTTCCGGGATGTCACCGAACGGAAACATGCAGAGCTCCAGCTCATTGAGTCCCTGAACGAGAAGGAGGTCCTCCTCCGAGAGATCCACCACCGGGTGAAGAACAACCTTCAGCTCACGACGAGTCTTCTCGACATGACCCGGATGAGGACCAGGGACCCGGGGACAGGCAGTGTCCTCACGGATGTGATGATGAAAATCCAGACCATGGCCCAGATCCATACCCGGCTCTACGAGAGCAAGCAGTTCGACCGGATCAACATGGACCGCCAGATAAGGGACCAGGTGCAGGCATTGACCAACATCTACTCAAAGGGGGACCAGGAAATCCGGATCGAGATCGATTCTCCGGAGCTCTACCTGCCCCTCGACAAGGCCATCCCCTGCGCCCTCGCCCTGAACGAAATCCTCTCAAATGCCTACAAGCATGCCTTCAAGGGCAGGAAGAGCGGTACTGTAAAGTACTCTGCAAGGGAAGAGGACGGCCGCATCAGATTCACCATCTCTGACAATGGCATCGGGCTGCCCGAGGGGTTCGATCTGAGCAAGGCCAATACCCTCGGGCTCAAGCTCGTAAGGACCCTTATCGAGCAGCAGCTGAAGGGAAGCCTCAGGATCCGGAAGAGGAAGGGGACCGAAGTGATTGTGGAACTGCCCATCGGGAAGGAAGAGGAGCATGTCAAAGGTACTCGTAGTTGACGACGAGGCCATCATCACGATGCAGCTCGAGGAGCGGCTGACCGCCCTCGGGTACGAGGTCGTGGGCATGGCCGCCTCGGGCGAGGAGTCCATCGAGAAGGCGCGGCGCCTCTCGCCGGACATCATCCTCATGGACATCGTGATGCCCGGGAAGATGAACGGGATCGAGGCGGCGAAGCAGATCTACGAGGAGATGGGGATCCCGGTCGTTTTCGTCACCTCGTATGCGGACGACGCCATCATCGAGAAGGCAAAGGCCGCGAGGCCGTATGGCTACATCGTGAAGCCCTTCAACGAGCTCGAGATCAAGGCGGCCATCGAGGTCGGCCTCTTCCGGAGCGCCACCGAGCCGAGGCCGAGGAGGGCGAGGGGACCGGTGCGCGAGGGACCTCCGGAGGCTGAGGGCGAGGGGGCGGAAGGGGAATCCCGGTACCTAGACCTGCCAGGGATCAAGACCATCCTCCTCAGGGACATCTTCACCGATCTCATCCTCTTCCTGTACACCGACCAGGCCGCGACTGAGGCTGCCTTCAAGTTCGCCATCGAGGAGGGGCTGAAGAAGGGGGGGCGCAACCTCTTTGCCTACCAGAAGGCCACCGTCCAGCGGTACTTCCTCCCCGAGATCCAGAGGGAAGCCCTCGTGACGAAGCGGGTGAAGAAAGGGGAGCTCTACACCCTTCTCCAGCTCCTCCAGAAATGCACGGCCCCGCACCCCTTATCCGGGGAGGTGGATACCCTCCGGGTCCTCCTCGACTTCAACGACACCGCGGAGTTCGAGGACATGCTGGCCATCAGGGACCTCCTCCTGGGGAAGAAGGCCGGTGGCATGCCCATATCGGGGGTCATCGCCCTGAACATCGGCCAGCTGGACCATACCCAGATCCGGTCCTTCTCCGAGGGCCTCCCCCGGATCATCGTCTCCACCGGGAAGGACACCATGCTCTCCTTCGCCCACCGCGCCCTCCCCGCCGATTCCCTCACCGTCGTCCCCCAGGCGACCCTCGAGGAGGTGGTGAAGAAATCCCTCGAGCCGGTGGTCCTCTCCCTCCTCTCCCGGCCGGTCTCGGGGTACGACCTCGTCCGGGAGATCCACAACCGGTACCGGGTCCTCATCCCCCAGGCCCGGATCTACACCCTCCTCTACGAGCTCGAGGAGGCCGGGCACCTCGAGGTGAAGGCCTCGGGGAAGTCCAAGCTCTACGTCCCCACTGAGAAGGGGAGAAAACACATCAGGCAGAAGCTCTCCGAGTTCCGGTTCGTCTTCCAGCACATCCTCGACGGGGGTATGGGGGAGGAGCCGGCGAAGCCCGGGAAGGGCCGAGAGCTGACCTGACCTCCCCTGATGCTTTTCGCCGACGGCCCCTGTCCTCCCCCGGGCTCCCGTTTCCCGGCGTATCGCCACCGCCCCCCCGTCGTCCCTGATCCATTCACCCTCTCACGCCCTCCCGCTCCTGCCCACCATGGTTTCAGATTGTGAAACAACCTGTGAGGAACTGGGATACCTATATCTTGCACCATGGGGAGGGGAGTGGGTGTGGGTGTAAAAGCCCACACAAGTGGAAGACACCGTGGAAAGAACCCCCATCATGCCTGCCCGGAGGAGCACCAGGCGGGTCATGATGGGGATTGCACGGGACAGAGCCCGGGTCTCACCCCGGATGGACGACTCAGGTCCGGGAGGATCCGGAGAATAACCTTCGCATGCCAGGCGAATCGTGTTCACACGGAGATGAAGGGGAGTAACAGGAGACGGGGATCGACCGGCCAGCTCGTGTATGGAAAGCCCAGCAATGCTCTTTTCAACGGTCCCGGTCCCCAGCCCCCCGACGAGCTCCCCGATGGGTTCCCTGAAGGGATCTCCGGCGACGCTCTCCGGGCAGAGGGGAAGACAGCCGTAAGCGGGGAACACCCGGAGCACCGGGGGAATACGTCACATGGAAAAGCCCAGGGGTGATGGATCCATGTCCGCCAAGGAGACTGAATTCCCCTACCGGCTCTCGATGGAGGACTATGGGATCCGGATCATGGCGGAACTCCCGGGAGTAGACGAGAAGATGATCCAGATCGACCTCGAAGACAGGAATCTCAGCATCTCCGCGGCCGACAGGGAACGGCTCTACCGGGTGGCCATCGCCCTCCCGGGAGAGGTGAGGCTCAAGGAGAAACGGTTCCGGAAAGGTGTCCTGGACCTCTTCCTCGAACGCACCGACGGCCACTGAGGAAGCCCCGGAATGGAAGAGTCCGTCTCGAAACTCCGCACGCTCCGTCTCTCGGACTCCGTGACATGTCGTCTTCTCAAAATCTGTCTCAAAATCTGATCTACAGGCGAGCCTCTTTATCACTGTCCGGGAAACTCCCAACTCCTGAACACCTGGGAGGGATCATGGAGGAGGTTCAGCATTTCAAGGGGGGGCTGGAGGGTGAATCCCATACCGTGGGAATCCGTTCCGGCCCCACGAGTAGCCGCCGGAGGAGCGGCGGGAAAGGCGAGACGGACGGGAGGATCCTGGAGATCCTCGGGATCACCGGGATGACCATCCGGGAGACGGGCGAACCGGGGAAGGCGGCGAGGTTCGAGATCTGGATCCCCCCTGCCGGGTTCCGGGAGAAGGAAGGGCCTGGCGATGCCCGGGCAGAGGCCGCCGGTGTCAGGATGCCCCCCGGTCTCCTGCCGGGTATCGGGCGGGCAACAACATAGTGAGGAAACCAGTATGATTCTGCACATCACATCCATCGATAACATCTCGGGCGGTCAGGTCAGTGACCCCGCGAGAATCAAGCATGGCATCGTCACAGGAAAGCGGGTCTCGGATCTCTCCTGGTGGATCGATCCCGCGACTCATTTCAACCTCGATCTCCCGAACCACCTCCTTGACGAGGTCTTCGTCGTCTCGAGGCTCGAGAAGGGGGCGAAGGTCCTCGCCGATGGGGACCGGCTCATGTTTGCACCCGTCGACCGGCGGGCGTACAGGCATTTCGGGAAGGTCGATGTGGCCGAACGGAGGCGGGTCACCCTCCGGCCGGCCATCCACGTGTGAGAGGTGGGTATGGAGAAGGCAGCCCAGGCGGCGGAGATACCGGCGAGGTCGATGAAGGGCTTCACCATGAAGGGCAGGAAGATCCTCATCGCGAATGTGGGAGGGAGCTTCCATGCCATGGGTGCCGTCTGCTACCCTATGCAGGGAGACCTCACCATGGGCAACCTCGACGGGAAGATTGTCACCCGCACCGTGCATCACTCCCGGTTCGACGTCACGACGGGGAAGGTCGTCGGGAATGTATCATGGGCGGTGAAGACCTTCACCCGGAAAAGCGCGACCGATCTTGCGACCTTCAGGACAGAAGTGAAGGACGGGGCGGTGTTCGTGGAGGTGTGAGGGAGGTTTCATAAGAAACCGACCTCCTCCGGCTCCGCCGCACCCCAATATGCCGGACCTTCCTCACATGAAGTCGGCGAGGGCCTTCTGTTTTTCGGCCTCGATCCCGAAGGTGGACTCCATGGCCCGGGCGAGGACCTCGATCCGCTGCCTCGTGTACGGGGAGATGTCGTAGGTCGCGCAGATCCGCCGGGAGATCTCGAGGTACTTCTTCACCGAGGCCTCGTGGACCGTCGGGAGGATGGGCCCGCCGCACCGGGGGCACTTCCCGGCGAGGGGGACCCGCCGGTACTTCGAGTTGCATTTCGTGCACCGCACCGTCTGGTTCGAGAAGGCCCGGAGGTTGCCCTGCATATCAGGGATGAAGTGGGTATAGAGTACCCGCTCGGCGACATCGTCCGGCTTCACCGCCCGGATGCGTCCCGCGAGAGAGAGCATGGCGTCGAGCTTCTCCTCCATGGTCTGGAGGGTCGTGTACGTGGACTCGAGAGGCCCGGCAGAGATATCCGTGGTCTCGTGGGTGTAGGAGAAGCCCTCGAACTGGGCGGGGGTATGGAGGCGCTTCCCCACCCGGTCGATGAGCCCCTCCACCTCCCGGGGGTGCGCCCGCCGCTCCGCCGCGAGGTAGAGCTCGACGGGGTAGTGGTCGCAGACATCGATGTTATGGGACTCCTTGTCGATCTCCGAGGGGTCGATCCGGCCCGTGATCATGAGGGGAGCGTCCATGGTCCCGCCCCGGGACTCGGGGAGGAAGGCCCGGGAAAAGTTCACGAGGCAGTCGAGGAGGAGCATGACGCAGTCCTCGTCACCGTCGCACTGGCCGGTGAAGATGCCGTTCACCTCCAGGGTATGGTCCTTATCCACGGTCAGGCAGTAGACCCGTTCGTCGGGGCAGGGGACGATCTCCCGCCTAGCGATCCGCTCGGCCACCACCGCCCCGCCGACGGAGACCGGGAGGGGGTCCCCCTCCCTGAGCTCGACGGCCCGGACCTTGCGGAGGTAGGAGAGGTCCCAGATGAGCATGGCATGGTCGGGGGTGACCGCGACGGACCTTCCCCGCTCGGTCTCGAACCGGATGAGGGCCTCGGGGGCCCGGTGGACCGAGACCGAGGTGACCCGCCGGAGGTGGGTGTTCCCGGCCGTATCCACCGCCCTGACATAGGCTAGCTGCCTTGCCTCGGAGGAGTAGGTCCCGAGCCGGTCGAGGCCGGGCCGGGTGAGATCGAAGTTCTCGGTAACAAAGTCCCGCACCCGGCACCTCCTCCAGGTCTCGCCGTCAGAGACCTCCACCATGGTGTCCCCGTGGAAGCAGTTCCGGCGCTTCGCCGCATGGAAGAAGGGGTGGGCGTACCCGACGTTCGCCTTCGAGAACCCCACGAGCCGGGCGAGGACCCCGGCCGAGGTGTGGGGGGCGAGGCCGACGAGGAGGTGCCCGACGAGCCCCGAGGGCTCCTCCACCCGGTAGAAGGGGGGGAGCTGGTAGACCTTCTCCAGGAGCTCGTCCAGGAAACCGGCCACCTTCACGAGGTACCGGGCGCAGTCCTCGGAGACCAGGATGTCCTGCGGCCGGAGCTCGAGGACCTGCGAGGGCTCCCGGAGGTCGGCCCCGTGGATGTCATGGGTGTACCCGAGGGAGCGAAGCTTCTCGACGCTCACCCCTGCCTCGTCCGGCCGGAAGTGGGTGAGGGGAAGGTCGATCATGTCGTACCGGATGGTCCCGTCCTTGAAAACGAAGAGGTCGTGGATGGACCGGAGGATCCCCTTCTCGACGGGCTCCACGGCCCGCTCCCGGGAGATGAGCCCCTTCACCCCCTTCACGAGGATGACCTGGTTCTCCCTCACCCCGAGCCGGCCGAGGGCCGCGGTGTACTCGGCCCTGAGGTCAACGGGGATCCGCTGCCCCGAGCTCGTGGCGGCGCCGCACCGGGGGCACCGCTCTGGGGCCTCGCCCCCGCACCGGGGGCACCGAAAGACCGGCTCGGTGGGTGTCCCGCACTCGCAGAGGTTCCGGAAGGTCGTCCTCCGGCAGGAGGGGCACCGGCGCTCACCGGCGAGGATCTCGATGATCCCCTCCTTCTCGGAGAAGCCCCCCTGCCGCTTCACCATGGTCTTTGCCGACCGGGCCTCCTGGAAGGAGCGCCGGCTCCCGCCCGCCTCCCCGAGGGGAAAGAGGGAGTGGGGGGGCGGGCTCATCTCCCGGGGCCGGGACTTCCCCGGCCTCCCCATCCGCCCCCCGATCCGGGTCCCCGCCCGGGGGCGCATCCGGAATCCGGCGAGGTGCATCGCGAGCTCGAGGCCCGACCCGGAAGCGGGGGCGTCCTCCCAGGCCGGCCGTCGGTCGAGGGAGAGGGTGAGGCCGAGGCAGGCGAGGAGGACGAGGGGCCGGGCGACGAGTATCTTCCCCTCCCGGACCTGGTGAGGGACGAGGAGCTCCTCGAGGATCCCCTTTGCCTCCGGGTCGACCGGCAGCCCGAGGACCCCGTTCTGAACAGACCCCGTCGTCGCGACCTTTTTCGCGAGGGCGATCACCTGCGCGGCGGCCAGGTCCTCCCACGGGTGCGTGAAGGCGGGGTGGAGGTACCCTCCGCCGAGGGCCATCTCGATGGCCCCGAGCTCGTCCTCCGGCCGCCCCTGCCCCCCGGACTCCTCCCGCCACCACTCCTCCTGGTACCCGGCGGGCATGAGGGGATGGTTGTTCTCCAGGAACTCCCCGAAGCCGATGAGGATCTCGCCCACGTCGAGGACCCGCTCCACCTGGTCCGCGAGGGCGGCGGCGGTCTTCACATCGTCAATCCGGAGCACGTCCCCGTTCTTCAGCCTCACCGTGGGCCCTTCGAGGGAGTCCACGGGGACGATCCCGGCGGCCTTCCCCGGCCGCTCGATCTTCATCTGGGTCCCCACGGCGAGGAACCCGCCGAGGAGCTCCATCGTCGCCGGGGAGAGGCCCGCCGCGGCGAGGCCGGTGTTCCGGGACCTCCCGTACCTGAGCCGGAACCCGCCCTTCGCCATGGGGTGGGCGAAAACCGGTCGGCCGGCGATGATGTCCCGGAGGTACTTGTCCCGGGGAGCGATCCCGTTCTCCTCGGTCCCGGTCCCCTTCCCGCCGGTGAGCCCCGAGAGCCACTCCCATCCGTCGAGCTTCAGGTTCCGGACATGCTTCTCGAGCTTCGGGGCCTTGAGGGCTACCCCCTCCCCGATGACGAGGGCCATCCCGCCCCGGATGGAGTTCGTCCCGACCCGCTCAAGGTTCCGGTACCCGCTCACCTCCTCGTCCTCGGTTCCCTCGCCGTCGATGCAGACCGGGCAGTTCTCCACGATGAGCCGGATCTCCTTCTCGCTCGGGAGGTACTGGAGGTGCTGCCGGGCGTTATACTGCCGGATCTCCTCGACGTACCGGTCCACCTCTTCGGGCCGAGGCCGGTACCGGTCGATGGAAAGGGCCCGGCGCACGGCATCTGCCACGAGAACCGAGAGAGCCTGGGCCGTTCCCCCGGCGCTCCGGATGGGCCCCGAGTAGAAGACCCGGGCGTACTCGGTCCCGGAGTCGTTCTTCCCGAGGTCCACCCGGGCGATCCCCTCGGTGGGGGCGGCAACGACCCCCTCGGTGACGATGGCCATGGCCGTCCGGACGGCATGCTCGAGGACCTCCTCCCGGCTCGTCTCCCCGAAGCGCCGGGCGATGAAGTCCTCCCCCATAGAGAGGGCGACCTCCTCCCGCGCCTTCTTCCCCTCCAGCTCCCGGATCCGGGCGGCCACTCCCCGGATCCCGAGGAGGGCCTCAACCCGGTCGGCGAGGTCGTTCGTCACCGGGACCTCCACCGAGAGCCGGGGGTCCACCCCCCTGGTCCGGGCCGCGCGGGCGACCTCGAGGGCGCTTCCGAGGGACCGGTCGAGGGAGGAGAAGTAATCGGCCATGGGGAGGGAGCGGTCCATATCCTACCATGGGGCGGGGGGTATCTAATGGATTATGGTACCGTCGCGGCCTACCCTTCCCGCTTCCCTTCGCCCTCTCCCTGAGAGAAGGCCTTCCCGAGGGCCTCTATTCCCTCTTCCCCCATCTGCCAGAGGATGAGAGCGGCGCAGGACCGGACGGTCTCGTCGGCGCTGTCCAGGGCCTCGGAGAGGGGCCGGACGGCCGGCCGCCCTACCCGGCAGAGGGCGAGGGCGGCGAAGCCCCGTAGCTCGGGTTCCGGGTCGGAGAAGAGGGCGAGGAGGGGCCGGACGGCCGCGCCGCCCATCTCCCCGAGGCTCGCGGCGAGGTACCGGCGCACCCCCCGGTCCCTCTCCCCCCGGAGGGCCCCGATGAGGTGCCCGATGGCAGGCTGGCCGATCCGGGCGAGGACCCGGGCGGCGTACCACCGGAAGTCGGCGTCCGTGTCCTCCCGGATGGCCCGGATGAGGGGCTCCACGGCGGCCTCCCCGGTTTGCCTCAGGGCCTCCTCGGCCCCGTGCCTCGCCTGGAGGTCCCCCTTCCTCAGTGTGGCGATGTAGCCAGTGATCTCATCGCCCGTCCCGGTCACGGGGAAAGCCCTCCCGCCAGGTCGCCCCCGGTGAGGGAGATCTGCCTCGCGGGCGGCGGGACGGTGATGCTCCCCCGGGCGAGGGCCTCCTGGATCTCCTCGAGGACCGCGTACTTCGCGGGGGTGAAGAGCTGTGAGGGCGTCCAGAAGTGCACGGTGACGGCGATGCGGTTGTCGGCGATGGCCGAGACGTTTATCTCGGGCTCCGGGCGGACGAGGGAGTAGTAGGAGCCGGCGAGGACCCCGAGGATGATCTGCCGCACCTTCCCGAGGTCCTCCCGATAATCCAGCCCGATGCTGTACTCCACCCGCCGCGCCGGGTAGGCCACGTAGTTCGTGATCTTCGAGGTGAAGACCTCCTGGTTCGGGACCCTCGTGTACACCCCGTCGTAGGTGCGGATCAGGGTGGAGAGGACCCGGATGTCCTCGACGTACCCCCCCAGGTCCCCGATAAGGATCTCGTCCCCGATGTTGATGGGCCGCTCGGTGAGGATGAAGATACCGGAGACCAGGTTCCCCACCACCGACTGGGTCGCGAAACCGATGACGATGCCCAGGAATCCCCCGGCGATGAGGAGGCCGGAGAGGTCGATCCTGAGCTGGGAGATGATGATGAAAAGGGCGGCGATGACCACGGCCCAGTAGAGGATCTTGACGATGATGTCGATGTCCTTTCCGTGGAGCCTCCCCGCGAAGACCCTCTTTAAATTGACGGAGATGAGCTGGGCGATGAGGATGGCGATGACGATGGTCACGGAGATAACGATGAGGTCCCAGAGGGTCATGGACCCGATGATATGGGTGTTGAGGCTCATGCGAAGCCCTCCTCCATGAGGAAGCCCTTCCGCTCCACGCCCGGCAGGTGCGGGCCTCCCCCGATCCGGTGGATCCTCCTCGCCGTGAAAAGGTCATGGGCCCGCCTCATCCCCCCCGCCAGGGGCCGGTCGACCCCCGTGACCTCGGCGGCGTACCTCCTCGTGATACGCATCATGGCGAGCATGGCGGCGTATTCGCCGACGTAGAGGTGCATCTCCTCGCCGGGGAGGACGATCCGCGAGACCCCGGTCCACTCCGTGAGCGAGTTCCGGATGGCGAGCTTGAGCACCCCTTCCCGCGCCCCGTCCACGGCGGGGACCTCCCGGTGACGGGCGCTCTTCGCGAACCGGGTGATGACCCCCTTCCGGGGGGACCCGTAGAGCGAGTACTTCGGCTTCTCCACCGAGAAGACATCGAGGATCTCGGTCTCCCGGAGGCCCTCGACGAAAACCCCGATGTCGATGGGGAAGGTGAGGTGGATGGTCTCCGTGGCCCCCGGCTCGAGCATGAGCCGGGGAAACTCCACCTCCAGGTGGGAGGCGATTCCGGGCGCCGTGTCAAAGGGTTCCACGGGGTGGACGAGGAGCCGGGAGAGGCCCACCGAGATGGACCGCTCCACGTGCGCGCCCGCGAGGACCCTCCGGTACTGGTAGTGCCCCTCGCGCATCTCGAGGGATAAGGAGAGACCGCCCCCCTCCGAGCTCCAGGGGGGCGTGAACTCGCCAAACACAGGAGAGTTTCAGGGGAGAACGTGAAATACCTTCTCCAACAGGGGAACGCGGCAGGGTCTTCTCCCCTCCGCCGAAGGGGAGGAGGGTCACCCTGCCTTCCCGCCGGTCGCCTCAGCCACGCACTCCTTTCGGGTGCCTATCCGGGCCAAGGCGCCGCACATCGAGGGGACGTAGGCAAAGGCCTTACCGCTGTCCACCATGACGGAGGAGTACCCCTCCATCATGGGGGAGACCACCATGCAGGTGTCGGCATACACCCGGGCACCGGAGGCCTCGATGGCCTCGACGAGGGACCGGTTCCGTTCCATGGCATGCCTTGAGGTGAAGACGAACAGGGGCTTGTTCACCCTTTTCCCCCTGAGGAGGGAGGCGATCTCCTCGAGCTCCCCGGCAGAGCAGTGGGGACAGCCCATGGCCACGGCCTCCACCGGCATCTCCGCCAGGAGGGCCGCCACCTCCCCGGCGGTAATGGTGTGCTCCTCGCGGCCCACGGTCGCGGGGAGGAACCGCCCGGCCTCGGGGGTGACCCCCTCCACATGGAAGAGGGCCACCGCCCCGCTCGCCGCCATGGCCGCCCCCAGGGCCTTCAGGCAGTCGGGATTGGGCCGGATCCCCCGGAGGAAGGGGACCCGGTCCCCGGCGATCCTCCCCGCGAGGTACCCGAGGGCCCCGTAATGGTCCTGGTGGCCGCAGCCCCGGGAGAACCCCTCGACCCGGATGACGAGATGCGGCGCCCGGTTCTCATCGAGGTGGAGCCCGTAGCAGGGGGTTTTTCCCAGGATGGCCGCGGCGAGGGCAGCCGGCCCCCCCTCCCGGTTCGTCCGGGCCCCGATGGCCGAGTTCGCGTACGCCACCGCCGAGGACTCGGCCCAGGCGAGGTGCTCCCCGAACCGGGGCGGGAGGATCTCGTACGGGGTGCAGGTGCACTCGAGCCGCACCCCGAGGCGCCGGAAGACGGCGAGGACCCTCTCCTGGTTCTCCGCGAAGTCCTGGGGGATCCCCGCCTCCCGCCACCGCTCCCGGTCCATCCCGACAGGGTTCAGGATGGTGGGGACGGTGACCGTCGCGTCCAGGCTCTCGAGCCAGGCGAGGCCCCACCGACCTATGGTCTTGTACGAGGCCCCGCTCACCTGGGCCGAGGCGACGGGGATAAGCCGGGAGGCGGAGAAGACCTTGCCGAGCCCGACCAAGAGCTCCATCATCCTCTGCCGGGTCTCGCCCTCCCTGCCCTCGAGGATCCCCTCCTCCTCCCGGGTGAGCTCCATCCCCTTAATCCCACCCCGCCCGCCGGAACCGGTCCTCCTCGCCCATGGGCATCGTGGCATCGATCCCTACCTTCACGTTCGTCCCGTCCTCGGCCTGGCAGGGGTCAAGGGACGAGCCCCGGGCGCCGGTGATGACCGTGATGTCCCGGTCGCCCCGGACCCGGGTGGCGATCGCGTACTCCACGTCATGCAGGTCAAAGGGGTCGATGTCCTCGTCCACGACCACGACGTGCTTCAGGGAGGTGTGGGCGGCGAAGGCCGCGAGGATGGCGCTCTTGCCGTCCCCCTGGGTCGCCTTCTTCACCTGGATCACGGCATGCAGGTAGCCGCACCCGCCGGTCGTGAGGTGGACGTTCCTCACCCCCGTCACCCTCGAGACCGCTTTATAGATGAGGGGCTCGTAGGGGACCCCCTGGAGGATCCGGTGCTCGTTCCCCCCGGGGAGGATGCTTGCATAGATGAAATCCTCCTTCGCATACATGCCCGTGAACTCAAT
>DATKMC010000052.1:0-3784 GCA_035542115.1 Methanomicrobiales archaeon
GCAAGTTTTATGTAGTTAAGACAAGCTAGCTTGTGTAGGTGATATGGATGCATATCATGGAAGGTTTCCTCCCATGGCAGTGGTGCCTCGTGTGGTGGATCATTGCCCTGCCCTTTGTCATCATGGGGATCGTTGAACTCAGGAAATTGATACGGAAGGACAGGGAGTTCCTGCCGCTGCTTGGGGTCTCAGGCGCCTTCATCTTCATCCTGTCCGCGCTCAAGCTGCCCTCGGTGACTGGCAGCTGCTCGCACCCGACCGGTACCGGGCTTTCGGTGATGTGTTTCAGGGTCTCCATCACCGCCCTGATCGGGGGCATCGTCCTGCTCTTCCAGGCGCTCCTGCTCGCCCATGGAGGGTTGTCAACGATGGGGGCCAACATGGTCTCGATGGCAATCGGCGGCCCCCTGGTCGGTTACTGGGTGTACAAACTCCTGAAAGACACCTCGGTCAATATCTACGTCACCGTATTCCTGGTAGCGGCGGTCGCGGATATCGTCACGTACATCATCACCTCCTTTGAACTTGCCGTTGCCTACCCCGCCGCGGCCGGCGGGGTCGTCACATCCTTCGTCACGTTCTTCGCGATCTTCGCGATCACCCAGGTACCGCTCTCTATCATCGAGGGACTCGTCCTTGCGCTGGTCTTCAAGTACATTATCCAGCTCAAACCGGATCTCATCGAGAAACTGGGCGTGTTCTCGAAACAGCAGATTGACGGGGCCCTTGGGGCAACCGTCCAGGTTCCGGCCGGTACGGTGTAACCCATGTTCCAGAACAGGAAACTCGAGATCCTCACCTTAATCGGACTCGCAGTCTTCGTTGTCCTCTTCATCATCGTGAGCGGCCAGTCGGGACACGAGTTCAGCGGGTCGGATGATGTCGGTTCAGCGAAGATCGCGGAGATAACGGGAAGATCGGTCGAAGACTTCAAGCCGCTGATCCCCCAATATGTGCCGCCGAGTGGCGAGATCGAATCGACTCTCTTTGCCCTGCAGGCGACCTTCGGCGGGGTAGTGGTCGGACTTGTCATCGGGTACTGGTACGGGCAGAGAAAACACCCCGGCAGCCCGTAACTGCGATGTTCGAAACACTGCTGGATGATATCGCGCAGGAGAGTGCCTTCAGGCATATCCACCCGGGAACCAAGCTCCTCCTCGGTCTTGGTTCCCTCGTTATCTGCCTCGTTTCGCCCTCGCCGCTGGTTCCACTCCTCTCCGGTATCGTGCTCAGCTGCGTCCTGGTCATCCCGGCACGTGTTTCACCGGTTATCTATGGCGAACTCCTCCTGGGGCCGGCCGTCTTCACCGTCATAAGCGTGGTTCTCCTTTTCTTCCTTCTCGGAGGAGGCGCGGTAATCTGGCGATACCACCCGGTGCCCTGGATCGACCTCACCCTCACCGAAGGATCCCTGCGGGAAGGCATACTGGTCCTGTGCCGGGTCTTCGGGTGCTCGGTCTCGCTCTTCTTCATCACGCTCACGACGCCGATGACCGATCTCTTCAATCTCATGAAGCGCGCCCGGGTCCCGGTCGAACTCATCGACCTTATGATGATCATGTACCGGTACGTCTTCATTTTCTACGAACATGCAAAGGAGATTTATCTGGCGCAGAAGATGAGGCTCGGGTACGGATCCCCGAAAGAATCGCTGCGGTCCTTGTCCTCCCTCTGCGGTATGCTCTTCATCACCAGCTGGAATGCCGGCGAGGACCTGATCCGCGCCATGGACTGCCGCTGCTATGACGGTGCGTTCCCTTCATTTGGCCAGGTAGAACCGGTGCGGGCGCGTTCGATCATACCTGTCGTCCTCTACCTTCTCCTTCTCGGAGTGATCGTATTCATGGCATCCGCCAGGATCGTGAAGCTGCCATGAGCATCATCCTTGAAGCCCGGGACATTCATTTCCGTTACCCCCGGGAGGGGCGGGAAGTAATCCGCGGGATAAGTTTCCATATCCGGAAGGGAGAGAAGATTGCCCTTGTGGGGCCGAACGGAGCCGGCAAGTCGACCCTGCTCCAGATGTTCAATGGCATGATCCGACCATCCACGGGTACGATGCTGTTCGACAACAAGCCGATCCGGTACGATTCCGCCTCCCTCCGCGATCTCCGCCGGCGCGTCGGCTACGTCCTGCAGAACGCCGATCGCCAGCTCATCGCTCCCACGGTCTGGCAGGATGTGGCCTTCGGCCCGTCGAACCTCGGGTATGACGACGAGATGGTGGGGAAGAAGGTCGCCGATGCCCTCAGGCACGTCGGTATCGAGGGTTTCGGCCGGCGCCCCCCGCACCAGCTCTCGGGCGGCGAGAAGAAACGGGTCGCCATTGCCGGGATCCTGGCCATGGACCCGGACATCCTGATTTTCGATGAGCCGACGAGCGATCTCGACCCGGCCGGTTCCGAGGACATCATGGAACTCCTCGAGGAGCTGAACCACGAGGGCAGGACCGTGATCATCTCCACGCATGACGTTGAACTGGCGTACCCCTGGGCCGATCGGGCGATCCTCCTCCTGAACGGGGAGATTCTCCGGGAGGACCGGCCGGAAGTGGCTTTTGGAAGCCCCGGGCTGGTCCGGAAAGCCCACCTCTCGGTCCCGGCTCTGCTCGACCTGTCCCTGGAACTCGGCCGGCGCGGGTATTCCCAGCCGGAGCGGAAACCCCGCAGCGTGCTGGACATGGTGGAGATCATCGAGAACCTGCTCCACGGCTCCCGCTGGAACCAGGTTCCGGGAACGATCACGGTCTGCAATGTGGACGAGGACAGGAGATCCCTCGCCTCCTGCGTCGCATCCCGTGAAGATCTTGCCATCGGGACCATGGGCACCCGGGCAAAACAGCGGGCGCAGCAGGAACAGCTGCCCGTTGAGTTCCACTACGGCGTCATCGACAAGTGCATCCTCCGGGCCCTGCGGGGAAAAGACTCCCTGATCCTGACGACGAACAGCATGGCAGGCCGCGTGACCCTGCGGGTGGAGGCTTATTGCAGGGAGAGCGGGAACACCATCGCGGTCATCCCCTTGAAACCGGCAGAACAGGAACCACCAGCGGCCACCAAGGGGAATGCCGGCGAGGGTGAAGGCGGGTATGAAGAATGACCACGAACTCCGGGCAGGGCATCTCTCGGTACCCCCATCGACCGTCGACAGCGAGGGGGCTGACGGGCCGCCGATGTCGCACCGGGGTGCATGATCGTGCCCGGGCGCGAAGCAATCCCTGCATGACCTCCTCCATCACATCAATTATCTTTCAGAGGCCACCATTCATGAAGATCAGACCAATGCGTCGCGATCCCTCCACAGCCGGATTCCGGAACATCGCCATGACACGCTCCATGTCCATGCACACTGAACTGCCTCTCCTGATTTGGTTGAGATCCCCCCTCCAGGCAGGTACGCCGGCGGCGTGGTCGGCCAGGCCGAGCGCCGGGTCGCCGCCTATTGCGAAGAGTCCGGGACCTGGATCCCGGTGCAGGAGGTGAGGGGGGACCATGATCCGGGCCATCCCGAGGGTGGTCATCGCCGGCACCTGGAGCGGGTGCGGGAAGACCACCGTCGCACGGGGCCTCATGGCCGCCTTCGCCGCCCGGGGCCTCGCGGTCCAGCCCTTCAAGGTGGGGCCGGACTTCATCGACCCTTCCCACCATACCGCCATCTGCGGCCGGGTCTCGAGAAACCTTGACCCGTTCATGATGGGAGAGGAGGAGGTCGCCCGGGTGTTCGCGAGCGCCTCCCGGGGGGCCGACCTCGCCGTTATCGAGGGGGTCATGGGGCTCTTCGACGG
>DATKMC010000053.1:0-26063 GCA_035542115.1 Methanomicrobiales archaeon
TTGTACCCCGCCCCGCACCCTTCTCGATGGATCCCCCGAGCTGGTTCACGGCGAGGCCGCGGACCAGGTGGAGGCCGAGGGTGCCGGTCCGCTCCAGGTCGAGATCCGGGGGGAGCCCGATGCCGTCGTCCCGGATCTCCATGACGTACCCTCTCCCGTCATCCCTCGTGACCCTGATGCAGATCTTCCCCCCGTTCCCTTTGGGGAACGCGTACTTCAGGGAGTTGCTCACGAGCTCGTTGATGATGAGGCTGCAGGGGAGGGCCGTATCGATATCGAGGGAGATGTCCCGCACATCCATCCGGAGCTCGACCCCCGCCGACCGCTCCTCGTACGAGCTGAAGAGGTACTGGAGGAGCCTCGTCAGGTACTCGGCGAGGTCGATGGTCCCGAAGGACCGGGACTGGTAGAGCTTCTCGTGGATGAGGGCCATGGTCTTGATCCGGTGCTCGCTGTCCCGGAACATCTCGAGGATCTTCCGGTCCTTCGTCTTCTTGGACTGGAGGACGAGGAGGGCCGAGACCACCTGCATGTTGTTCTTCACCCGGTGGTGGACCTCCCGGAGGAGGATCTCCTTTTCGAGGAGGGAGGCCCGGATCTGGGCCTCGGCCCGCTTGAGGACGGTGATGTCGATGCAGACGGTCAGGGCCGCCCGTACCGACCCCGTCTCATCCTTCAGAGGGTACTCGGTGAGGAGGGCAGGGAACTGCTCCCCGCCCTTCCGGACGAGGGTGATCTCCCCCGAGTACTCCACCTCCTGGCGCTTCATCTTCCGGTGGATCTCGGCGAGCCGGTCCAGGTCCTCGGGGAGGTGGAGGATGGCGAGCTTCTCCCCCACGACCTCGTTCTTCCAGTACCCGAAGATCATCTCGGCCCCGGGCGAGAAGTCCAGGATCCGGCTCTCCTTCCCCCGGAGGTCCGAGGTCACGAAGGCGACATTGTGAGCCGCCTCGAAGATGGCCGAGAGGCGCCGTTCCCGTTCGGTGAGCTCCCGGTCCCGGGAGAGCGAGAGCTTCATGGACCTGAGAAAGATGGCGAGCAGTCGTCCCTCCCGCTCGCGGAGGCCGAGGGCGGCAGCCCTCTCCTTCGTGATGTCCCGAAAGCTGCAGAGCCTCCCGCCCCGGTACGGGGGATCCCGGAGGATCCGGGCCGAGCAGGAGATCCACCGTTCGCCGTCCCCGGTGGCAAGGGGGAACTCCGCCTCCTCCCCGTCCCCGTCCGTGAGGACGCGGAGAATCTCCTTACCCTTCACCCTCTCGCCGGCCAGCCGGGGGGCGATCCTCATGGTAATAAAGTCGGCGAGGGCCATCCCCCTGCTAGACTCCCGCGGTATCCCCGAGAGCCGCTCCATCGCGGAGTTCAGGAGGAGGATCTTCCCCGACCGGTCCGTGATGACCATCCCGTCGCCGAGGAGGTCGAGGATTCCTCCGGCATCATCTCCCCGGCGGGTCCCCTTCCCCCGGGGTGCAGACCGCCTCACACGAGCCCCCCATGGTCATATGTGGCGTCGGTGCCCATAAAAGGAATGCCTGCACGGGGGCTGCCTGCCCCCGGCAGGCCCAGGCGGCACCGGGCTGCCTCAGGCCCCCCTTGAATGGCAGGGGGAGGAGGGAAGGTGGTGATGGGAAAGGGGAGGTTTCGTGAGAAGGGAGGGTTCATCAGAACCCGACCTGAAGCGACGAAGTCGCGAGAACCGACCTGGAGCGACCCGGCACAAGGCGGGGTGCGACTTGGAGGGTCTGGAAGACCCGACTTTGAGCGACGCAGTCGCGAACGGATACCCTCATCTCCTTTCCGGCCGATCCCATGGGGTGGGGATCGCCTCCGGCAGGGGAAGGAATTCCCCCATCCTGCCGCAGGGGCACGGGTCGTGGTACGGAACGGGGAGGTGCCGGGGAGGCGCTCAGGGTGATCATTTTTCCTTAACCTTTCGTGGACCCTATCAGACGATAATAATATCGGCAAATCTACTCAATCATGAATTAATCAAATATGCCGAATAAGGAATCTTTATATACAAGCGTCACAATATAGATTGTCTTGCAGAGAACGATATCCGGGTCTCTCTCGGCTATCGGGATAGGATCAGGTATGATGTTCCCATACGAGATCGAAAATCTTCTCAACATGGATGGACTGCAGGACATGGACGAGATCCTGGACCGGCTCCTCAAGGTCCGCGACATCTCCCGCGACAAGGTACGGGAACTCGGGTTCGATATCAGGTCCGTGGACCTGGACAACCTCCCGTCCGAGATGGACAAGGAGCAGGTCTACTGGATCTCCTTTTACAAGAACCTCTTCAACTTCATCAGCATTCCCCTCTTCGTGAACGGTGTCATCGACCAGCAGGAGATCGCGAGCATCAGGTTCGATGAGCATTGCAAGCACGATATCGCCGAGATCCTCACGAGCATCGAGATGGAGGCCTCCTGATCTATCCCCCCCTCCTCCTTCATTCACCAACTCAACCGAGATACCATACTTTTTCGGGATCCTTTTCCAGCCCCTGCCATCAATGGATTCATCCCATCCATCGTCTCATCCCGGGAGGAACCGTGCCCATCCAGGGTTTTCCACGACGGGGACCCGCCCGCCCTCTTCCTGGATGAGAGGTTCATAACGTTTAAATCCGTTCCCCGGTAACGGTTAGCATGCTGCAAGGCGAGGGGTGCCCGTCCTGATACTCGACGTGGGAGAGGTCACGAAGCTCATCGGCGGTATGACCATCCTCTCGGAGGTGAGCCTCTCGGTGGAGGAGGGGGAGATCGTCGGGGTCGTAGGGCCGAACGGCGCCGGGAAGACCACCCTCTTCAACATCATCTCGGGCATCTCCCGCCCGACGAGCGGAAAGGTCTCCTTCGCTGGGGGGGACATCACCGGCCTCCCGCCCGAGCAGATCTGCCGGAAGGGGATCGCAAAGACCTTCCAGATCGCCCAGTCCTTCCCCGGCCTCTCTGCCCGGGACTCGGTGATGGTGGGGGCCATCTTCGGGAACCGGGAGGAGGCCCCCATGAAGGAGGCGGCGCGGCTCTCCGAGGAGGCCCTCCGGTTCACCGGCTTTCCCGAAGAGAAGATGGGGACCCTCGTCCGGAACCTGAACGTCGTCGAGCTGAAGAAGGTGCAGCTCGCCCGGGCCCTCGCGTCGAAGCCGAAGCTCCTCCTCTTCGACGAGCTCATGACCGGGCTCACCCCCACGGAAAGCAACGAATCGGTGGAGCTCGTCCGGAAGATCAGGCAGCAGGGCATCTCCATCCTCATGATCGAGCATGTCATGAGCGTCATTATGGGGCTCTCGGACCGGGTCATCGTCCTCGACCACGGCGAGAAGATCGCCGACGGCCACCCGTACGAAGTGATCAACGATCAACGGGTCATCGATACGTACCTTGGGGATGTCTGCGCCTTCTAAGAGGGGATAATGCTCGAGATCTCGCACCTGAACGTGTTTCACGGGAACCTCCAGGTGGTCTGGGACCTCTCGGTAAAGGTGAACGAGGGGGAGCTCGTCACTCTCATTGGCCCGAACGGGGCGGGGAAGACCTCGGCCGTGGAGACCATTATGGGGCTCAACCGGGGGGCCAAGGGGAGCATCAGGTTCATGGACGAGGAGATCCTTGGGCTTCCCCCCCACCGGATCTTCGCGAAGGGGCTCGCCCTCGTCCCCGAGCGGCGGGAGATCTTCCCCGGCATGGCGGTGGTGGAGAACCTCCAGCTGGGGGCCCGGGGCCGGCAGGACTGGAAAAAGATCCTCTCCCACGTGTACAAGCTCTTCCCGGTCCTCTCCGAGCGCGAGCGGCAGCTGGCGGGGACCCTCTCAGGGGGAGAGCAGCAGATGCTCGCCATCGGGCGGGCCCTCATGTCGGAGCCGCGGATGCTCGTTCTCGACGAGCCATCCACCGGCCTCTCCCCCCTCCTTGTGGGTCAGATGTTCCGATCCCTCGAGCAGCTCGGGAGGGAGGGAATGACCGTCCTCCTTCTCGAGCAGAACGTCAGGCATGCCCTCGAGCTCTGCAACCGCGGGTACGTCCTCGAAAACGGGAGGATCGTCCTCGGGGGGAAGACGAAGGAACTCCTCCATGACCCCCACATCGAGAGCGCGTACCTCGGGACGTAACCCTCCGGATCATCACCCGTCAGCTTATTCTCATCCCTTTCTCAGGTGGAGCCGGGGGTGAAGCCCCCGTGAGCACCCTTCCTCCGGTGCCCCGGGTTCGGCGCCCCTCTTCCTCCGGCCCTCTTTCCATTTCCTGATCTCCTCGGGGAGGGATACGAGCCCACGGGGGAGGAAGATCACGACGAGGATGAGGAGGGCCCCGATGATGATGAACCGTTCGAATGTCAGGCCAAATCCCTTCAGCCCCTCCCAGACGATGGTGAGGATGACGGTGCCGAGTATCGGACCGATAATGGTTCCGAGGCCCCCGAAGATGGAGTAGATGACCGGCCAGAAGGAGATCTCGGCATGGAAAATCTCCGGGGAGATGAAGCTGATATGGTGGATCTCGAGCGCCCCGGCGATCCCGGCCAGGAAGCTGCTCACGGTGAAGGCGAAGAGCTTGTACCTGACCGGACGGATCCCCGAGGCCCGGGCCTCCACTTCGTTCTCCCGGATGGCGGCAAAGGCAAGGCCCGCCCTGGACCGGAGGATGAGGTGGAGGCAGAGGATCGAGACTGCGGTGATTGCAAGGATCGCATAGTATTCATAGGCCAGGTAATCGGATATCCCGGCCGGGAGGAGACGGGGAGCGCCGATGCCATCCCACCCTCCCGTGGTGGCGGCCAGGGGACTCGCGATGATAGCCTGGAGGATGACCGCGAAACCAAAGGTCACCATGGCGAGGAACCATTCCTTGAGCCTCGCGCAGGTGAGGCCGATGAGGAGCCCGATGAAGGCCGCCATGAGCCCCCCGATCAGGATGGTCCCGAAGGGGGAGAATCCCGTCGCCCTCGCCACCAGGGTGGACACGTACGCCCCGATGCCAAAGAAGGCGGCATGGCCCAGGGAGGCCTGCCCCGAGTAGGCCAGGAAGTTCCAGGCAGATGAGAAGAGGATGAAGGTGAGCATGATGATGGCCACGTTCAGGATATAGAAGCTCATCCCGGCCAGGAAGGGAAGGAGAACGGCGATTCCCAGGGCAAGAGCCGTGAGATACCGGTACAAGCCCGCCTTTTCCACCTGCATCACTCTCCCGATTCCCCGAATAAGCCCGTCGGCCTGAAGATGAGCACCACGATCAGGATCAGGAAGGAGATGGAGTCCTTCCAGATCCCGCCCAGGAAGTACGCCGCCCCGTTCTCGGCTATGCCATAGAGGAGCCCGCCCACGATGGCGCCGGGGATGCTGCCGAGGCCCCCGAGGATGATGATGGCGAAGGCTTTGATGGCCGGGAGGGAGCCGATGTACGGGTTGAACACCTGCCCGCTGACCACCCAGAGGGTACCTGCCGCCGCCGCAAGGCCGGACCCGATGCCGAAGCTGATCATATCCATCCTCTCCACGTCGATTCCCACGATCATGGCACCCTTCCGGTTCTGGGAGGTCGCCCTGAGGGCCCTCCCCAGGTCTGTCCTCCTCAGGAGGACGTAGAGACCGATGAGGATGAGGGCGGTGACGACAATGATGATGATGTAGTCAAGGGGGAGCTGGATGGCCCCGACGGGGACGGAGATGGTCTGGAACGGGCTGTTGAGGACCTGGCGATCATCGCCCCAGACGAGGGCCACCCCGTTCTGGAAGATGTAGATGAGCCCGAGGGAGAGAAATATCTCGTTCAATTTGCCCGTACCGAGGATGGGCCGGAAACAGAGCCGCTCAATCCCGATACCGACCAGCGCCAGGACGAACATGGTGAGGGGGATGAGGGCATAAGGGTTGAACCCGGACAGGACAAAGACGGTGGCGGTAATGTAGGCTCCCAGCATGAGGAGCTCCCCGTGGGCGAAGTTCACTATCTTCATCACGCCGAAGATCAGGTTCAGCCCCGTCGCAAGAAGAATATAGATGCACCCTGCGTACAGGCCCCAGAAGAGCACCTGGATCAGGACACCGAGATCAAGAGCCACGCGTGCCTGCGGACCTCCCTGTACACTATCGAAGGCACAACGTGATAAAATGAGGGGAATTTATCCGGACCCGGCCTGGTACCAGTCCGGCAGGACGAAGTCCTGCTCCTTCAGGTTGTCGGGCCAGACGATCTTGGGCCTGACCTCATTCGCGGTAGAGTTCCAGATGAGCTGCTCCATGAAGAGCGAGAACTGGACCTCATGGTAGTCCTTGGAAAAGGTGATATTGCCGTCCTTGATGGCCTCGACAATCTCCGGCATCGAGAGGCTTGCGAGGGCGTCTTTCACCGCCGCCTTGTCCAGGGTTCCTGCGTTCTCGATGGCCTTTGCGGCGATGTAGACTCCCTCATAGGTCGAGGTGCCCATCATGTCCGGAAGGGACCCGTACTTTGCCTGGTAATCGGTCTTGAACTTGACATCTGCCGCCGCGACGGCGGATGGGGGTGTCGTGTACGGGGAAAAACGGCTCTCGATGACGGAATACTCCCCGAAGCGCCCGATGCCCTTGTAATAGTCGGGATTGTCATTCGTCTCCACGGCGAGGATAATGGTATTGAGGTTCACATCCCTCCGGGCCTGCACCACGATCTGGGTCTGTTCAGCAGGCAGGGCAGCCGGGTAAATCACATCAGGCCTGGCAGCCTTTATCGCCGTAAGTGGCGTCCTGAAGTCCGCCTCACCCATCTTGAAGCTCTGGTTGGAGACAATCTGGATGTTCAGGTTATTCGCGTTAATAGTATTGATAACGCCATCCTTCACCCCTTTTCCATAGGCGCTGTCCTGGTAGAGAAGCGCGAGTCTCAAAGGCCGGCTGTCATTGAACTCAAATTTCTCATTGACCGCCGGGCGAATGACCTGGTCCATGAAGAGGGTGGTGTACTGGCCGTACATAGACGTCGTCGGGCAATAGTGAAAGACGTAACCCTTGTCCACATCTGTTTTCCGGGTAACATCCGGGCTGGATGCACCGGTGACCACGTATGGGATCTTGTTGTCTGCGACAATTCCCAGCGTTGCAATGGTCACCCCGCTGCTCCACCCTCCGACGAGAGCATCCACCTTATCCTCGGAGGTGAGTTTTGTCACGGCTTTCACCGCGCTGTCCGGCTTCGTTTCGTCATCGGCGACGGTGAGGGTGATGGGCAACTTCTTGTTGTACGCCTTGACAAAGACCCCTCCCTGGGCATTGATCTCGCTGACCGCCATTTCCGCGGACTGTTTCATGTGCTTCCCCACGCTGCTCCCCGAGCCTGTGAGGGAGACCACCGCGCCCAGCTTGATGTCCTGGGGCGCGGCCTGCTGCTGGGCGCAGCCGGCCAGGAGCACGAAGCCGAGCACCAACGCCGCGAGCAGGATCGATACTGTCTTCACGTTCGTCATGTACTTTCCTCTGCCAGAAAATGCCATGCCAGTGCATGGGCTGCCATGATATGGCACGACAGTGGGAGTACCTCTGGAATCGAGGAAATATAACCGTTGTTATTTTGTTCCGATAAGGGAGAATACGGCCGCCTGCCCGTCCTTTTTGCCGGATCTGCATTCTGATCTCTTCCCTGCGCAGGAATAGGGCGGGGAAGGGCTCGCCCATACCTCCATCGCCCTCGGTCTCGTCATCCGGGTTTGTTATGGGACGAAAGCAAAAAAAAAAATTCATTTTGCATCACTTTAAGAAACCGATACAATTAGACAGAATTGGACCGCCAGTGATAAGTGCTGCCAGGGTTTCAAAAAGAAATAACATCATAATGAACTCTATATTTCTCGTGAGGAATATGGAACTCTCCGACAAAATAAGAAAGGCAACAATCCCTTCTTTCGAATGTCATGTATGCAAACGCCGATTGAAAGAGGGTGAATTTATCGCTGTTATTGGTCAAACGCCACCGACGGGTTTATCCATGCCAAATGGGAGGGCAGATGCGATCCTTAAACAAGTTGGAAATATATATTGCGAGCAATGTTTCAAGAAACTGACTTAAATTCAGAATGCACCGAGATTAAAGCATTGAACCGTCGGTGAGAAATGCTGCTATGGGGATTTGAACCCCAGTCGCGGACGTGAGAGGCCCGCATGATTGGCCGGTCTACACTATAGCAGCGCCCTATAACCTTGGGCCAGTTTTTACTTAAACATATCCGTCCTCTCGTGAGGGAGCTCCCGCCGGCTCGCCGTGCCCGCCCGTTCCGGACAGGGAGGAAGTGGATCCCGGAAATTTGGTGTCATGCCAACATTTTTCTCCCCCGGGCGGAAAGGATCCCCTATGCAGGGGGACGACGGCCTCGGGCTCTCCCCGAGGAAGGTGGAGTACCTCAAGTATATCCACGAGACCGGGGGAATGGTGAAGACGAGCAGGATCGCGGACCGGTTCGGTGTAGACCCGTCGACGGTGACAAAGACCATCGACGAGCTCGCCCGGAGCGGGCTCCTCATCCATGAGCCCTACCATGGTGTCAGGTTCTCGAAGGAGGGGAGGGAATACGCCGAGTTCCTCTTGAAGAGGCACCGTATCCTCTCCCTCGTCTTTTCCCGGTTCGGCCTCTCGGGCGAGGAGGCCTGCCGCGAGGTGTCGAGGTTCGAGAGCCGGGTCTCCCGGGGCGCCGTCGACCGGATGTGCCGGGCCATGGGGCACCCGAGCCGGGGCATCTGCGGCGAGATCACCCACGGGAGCTGTGGCCTGGAACGGGGAGGGGCATCGGAGGGACCATCCACTTCGAGGGGGCTGCCATGAGCACCTCGCCGGTGTCATCGCACATCCCCGACCTCAACCTTATCACCTGGTATGCCGAGCGGCAGGAATCCTTCCTCTCCCGGGTTAGTCCCTGGACGAAGGTTGCCCTCCTCGTCCTGGTGGTCGTCGCCGTCACCGTGGTCCGGAACCCCGTTATCCTCCTCGGGCTGTACCTTGCCGTTCTCGCCCTCTACATTCTTGCACGCCTCCCGGTGGGGAAACTCTTCGGGTGGTACCTCTTTCCCCTCATTTTCGTCCTCTCGCTCGTGGGGATCCTTGCCTGGACCCAGCCGGGGACGCCGGTGATGAGCTTTGTCATAGCCGGATTCCACCTCACCCTGACCGACCAGGGAATCCTTCTCGTCCTGAACCTCTCGGAGAAGACCCTGACGACGGTTACTTTCTCGCTGCTCTTCCTGATGACGACCCGGTACGAGTACCTCACCGGCATGATCTCCCGCATCTTCCCGTCCCCTCTCGATCAGATCTTCCTGATGGCGTACCGGTTCTTCTTCCTGACCCTCGATATGGTTGGGTCCATCCTGAAGGCGGTGCGCTCCCGGGGCGGGGGCATCGTCAGGGGGATCACCACTCATGCGACACTCTTCGCAGAGGTCTTCGGCCTGGTCTTCATTCGTTCCTTCGACCGGGCAGAGCGGGTGCAGAAGGCAATGCTTGCGAGGGGCTACACCGGCTCCTTTGCGGGGGCCACGAGGATCCCGCGGCCCGGGATCGCCGAGATCGCGGCCCTCGTCCTCTGCGCCCTCGCCCTTGTCGCGGGCTCGCCGGTGGCGTCCGCGGGCGGGTGGTGAGGGATGGCAATTCTCCGGCGTGAGAGCGGCCAGGCCTGCCCGGTGGCCGACCCGGACCGGGAGATCATCCATGTGGACTGCGCCGGCCACACCTACCCCGACGGGAGTATCGGCATTCATGACATGTGCTTCCATGTGCTCTCGCAGGAGATCGTCGCGCTCTGCGGGCCGAACGGGTCGGGGAAGTCGACCCTCATCGAGCACCTGAATGGTCTCCTCATCCCGTCGGAGGGCAAGATCCTCGTCCACGGAAAGGTCCTCGCGGGAGCCGAGAAGTCGGGGCTCTGGAGGGTCGTGGGGGTGGTCTTCCAGCAGTCCGACGACCAGCTCTTCGCCCCCACGGTCCTCGACGACGTGATGTTCGGCCCCCTGAACCTTGGCCTGACCCGGGCCGAGGCCGGAAGGAGGGCAGAGGAGGCCCTGGGGGCGGTGGGAGGGGCCCACCTGGTGCACCGGCTCCCGAACTACCTTTCGGGCGGGGAGAAGCGGCTCGTCTCCATCGCGGGCATCCTTGCCATGATGCCGCAGGTTATCGCCTTCGATGAGCCGACCTCTGACCTGGACCCGGTCCACGCCGGGAAGATCGAGCAGATCATCCTCGACCTCAAGGCGAGGTTCGGGATCGGCGTCGTGATCGCCACCCATGATCTGGACCTCGCCGCCAGGATCGCCGACCGGATCTGCCTTGTGAAGGCGGGGTCGGTCTTTGCCGAGGGTCCCCCTGAGGAGATCTTCTACGACCCCGACCTGATCCGGGAGGCGGGCCTGAAGGTTCCGTCCGGGATTCAGCTCTACCTCGATGCATGCAGGGCGACGGGCACCGAACCCGTGCGTAGGCCGGTCACAAGGGAGGAGATCGTTGCTGCCCTGAAGGAGATCCGCGGGGGAAGGTGAACACCCCCAAATTTTGTACAAGGCCAAATCCCGGGAAAATTTGATATAGGCATCAGGTGATATACGACTGCCAGCCGGACATTGGCGGGGTTCCTGTGGCTCACATCCATCTCCCGGACGGCTCTTTCACCCTTACCTGGGTCCTCGTATGGTGGTTCTGGGCACTCGTGCTCGTGGGTGCCGCGCTCCTCCTCGCGAGAAGAACAAAGCAGATCGATCCCGGGAAGATAACCATCGCCGCGTTCGTTACCGCGGCATCCTTTGCCATATTCCAGGTGCAGATCCCCATCGCAGGCGGGGTGCACATGAATCTCACTCCCCTGATCGGTATCCTCGCGGGTCCTGTCCTCGGCGCCCTCGTCGTGTTCATCGTGAACATCCTCTCCGCAGCAATCGGGCACGGGGGCTGGGGGCTCGTCGGGGCGAACGTTCTCGTGAATTTTTCGGAGGTCCTTGCAGCCTATATTACGTACCGCGGCCTGAAACGAGTCACGTCCAGCCTCTTTTCCCGGGCAGGGATCGCGACCTTTGCCGGGCTGTTCGTGGGAAACATCGCCATGATGGGAATTATCCTCATATCCGGTATCCAGGGCGTAACCCAGACCACGTCCCAGATCCTCGTGGGGCTCTCCCTCCTCGCCGCAGTAAATATGGGCGTGGCAGTTATTGAGGCAATAATTACCGGGCTCATGGTGGAGTATATTGGCAGGGTAAGACCTGAAATTCTGGATGGTGACCGGGGATGACGGGTTTTGGTGAGATGAGAGGGCTTCTCATCTTCGGGTTGATCCTTCTCATCATCGTCATTGTATCGCTGGCCGCATACCTGGTAACCGGGCCAATGGGAATCGAAGCAAGGTACAGCCATGCCGTTGGCATGCCGGCCGAGGAAGAGGAACCCGGGGGGGGCTGGTTCGGTTTCTCACTCGAAGGGAACCCTCTCCTGTACGTGGTGATCCTCGTCATTCTCGGGATCATCTGCCTCGCCGCATATCTCCGGTGGAGGAAGCAAGAGGCCAGGTAACGCTCTGTATTCTGCGACAGGTGCAGGATCGGTGCTATCCGTCTGGAAGGGCACTCCCCCGGATTTCAGGATATTTTCTTTACGTCTCCCTGCGAATTGATACTGGAATGACGGGCCTTGAGGACGAGATCCGGGCGATCGAAGAGGAGATCAGCTCCACCCCGTACAACAAGGCCACATCGAAGCACATAGGCCGGCTCAAGGCGAAGCTCGCGAAGCTGAAGGACGACGCGGTCCAGCGGGCCCTCAAGGCCGGGGGAGGGGGCGAGGGCTTCTCGGTGAAGAAGAGCGGGGACGCCACCGCGGTCCTCGTCGGGTTCCCCTCGACCGGGAAGTCCACCCTGTTAAACGCCCTCACGGGGACCGAGTCCCAGGTCGCCTCCTATGCCTTCACCACCGTGACCGTGATCCCCGGGGCCCTCGAACACCGGGGGGCGAAGATCCAGGTCCTCGATATCCCGGGGCTCATCGCCGGGGCGGCCATGGGCAAGGGCCGGGGGAAGGAGGTGATCTCCGTCGTCAGGTCCGCGGACATGATCATCCTCCTCGTCGATGTCTGGAACGAGCAGCACTACGACATCCTCGTCCGGGAGCTCGCCGACGCAGGCATCAGGATCAACCGCGAGCGGCCGGACATCACCATCAGGAAGACCTCTATCGGGGGCGTCCACATCGGTGCCGTGGGGGAGATCGGCATGGACGACGACGAGATCAAGGCCATCATGGCCGAGTACCGGCTCGTGAACGCCCATGTCCTCATCCGGGGCGGGGCAACCCAGGACGACCTCATCGACACGATGCTCGGGAACAGGGTCTACGTGCCCGCCATCCTCGCGGTGAATAAGGTGGATCTCGTGGACCGGCAGACGATGCAGGCCATGGACGACGATCTCGCCGCCCGGTTCGGGGAGCAGCCCCTCATGATCTCGGCCGCCACGGGGTACCACATGGAGGAGATGAAGGACGCCATCTTCGACCACCTCGGCTTCATCCGGGTGTACATGAAGCCACAGGGAGAGGCCGCCGACCTCGAGGAGCCCATGATCCTCCGGCGGAACGCCTCCATCGAGGACGTCTGCCGGAAGCTCCACCGGGAATTCGTGGAGAAGTTCCGGTACGCGAGGATCTGGGGTGATTTCGTGAAGCACCCCGGCCAGCGGGTCGGCCTCCACTACAAGGTACACGACGGGGACCTCGTGACGATTATCACGAGACGGTAACCTGCTCCTGTTCAGATTTGCCTGGTTATCGCCCTCTCCACGACCCCGACCGGTGCATCCGTCTTGATGGCCGTCCCCGTGTAGTGGGCACGGCTCACGTGGAATCCCGCGTCCCGGAGCCTCCCGAGAACCAGCTCCATCGGGGGCGGTGAACAGCGGAGGGCCTTTGCCATCCGGTGGTAGTCGTAGTGGCTCGAGGTTGGGAGCTCCTCCTGGAGGAGGGAGAGGAGCCGGTAGAGATGCTCTCCTCCAGCGAGGGGGACGGAGGGGAGCCTGTCGAGCATCGCCGCGAGGGTCCGGGGATCGTTGATCGCCCCGAGCCAGAGGGGGCCGATGGGGAGGAACCTTCCGCCGCAGGGACACTCCCCGCACGGGGCGACGAGGCCGGCCCGCTCCTCCCGGTGGAAGCACCGGTCGCACTGGAGGATATACCCGATCCGATCCAGGGTTCTGTCGGCGGCCCGGGCCCCAGGCCGGACCCGCAGGTGGAGCCGGATGGCATGCTCCCGGGTGAAACAGAGGAGCGGCTCGATCCCCCGGTCATACTTGACCACCTCCCTCACGACAAAGCCGAGGAGGGTGCGCAGGCCGGTTTCACCATGGTACTCGTTGTTCACCGGGTGCGCGAAGTACCGGCGTGCCCCCGCCGGCCCGTGGGCGCCGCAAAGGGGGGCGGTATCGGTGGCCGTGACGAAGAGGCACCTTCTCGTCGAACGGGCGGCCGAGTCGACGAAGGGGGCCGGGGTGCCGAAGGGATCGAGGTCCACGCAATCGAAGCGGCGGGAGGAGAGGAGAACGTTCACATCGGACTGCGTCACCTCGGCCGTGACCCCGGCACGGTCCGCGTTCCTCCGGATCAGCTCCACGGCGAGGGGGTCCCGGTCGTTGATTGTCACCGGTACCCTGCACTCCCTGGCGATGCGGATCCCGCGGGCGCCGGTCGCCCCCATGGCATCCAGGTAGCTCCCCACGGGGAGATCCCGGAGGAGGAGGCTCGTCGCGTCCCGGGAGAGGGCCATCCTCGGGTTGAAGAAGACGGGCGATAAACCGGGGGGGAAGGCGCGGGACGGGTCCTGGACGGGGACCAGGAATTCGGTTCCTCCCTCTGTGACCGGTACGAGATCCATCCCGAAGCCTCCCCAGATCGACGTTACCATTATAGATATACCTGGAGAAACGTATTAAAAAGAGGGCTTGTGGCCTAGCCAGGATAGGGCGTCACTCTCCTAAGGTGAATGTCGGGGGTTCGAATCCCCCCAAGCCCGTGCCATCCCTGCGCCCCGCAGAAGTAAAACTAAGGGATAATCCACCTTGATTCCATGGACGGACGGCGTGCTCCGGAGCGGGCCCCGGCCGGGCAGGCGCGGCGCGGGAAACCCATGCCTTTATACCCCTTTGCCGGCAACCGTTCCCTTGTCCATGACCCTCGCGGGCCTCCTCGCCATGACCAGGCCGGTGAACTCCCTCGTGGCCGGGCTCGCGGCCCTCCTCGGGTACATCATCGGCACCGCCTCCCTCGTGCCCTTCGCCCTCATCCTCGTCCCCATCGTCTTCTGCATCACGGCGGGGGGTAACGTCTTCAACGACCTCTGCGACCTGGAGATCGACCGGATCAACCGGCCCGACCGTCCCCTCCCCTCAGGGAAGGTCAGCCCCCGGGAAGCCGGGGCCCTTGCGGCCGCCCTCTTTGCGGCCGGCCTTGCCCTGTCCGTCCCCGCCGGCCTCCCCTGCGTCGTCATCGCCGTCGTGAACTCCCTCCTCCTCGTCCTCTATGCGAAGTCCCTCAAGCAGACGGTCTTCCTCGGGAACGTCGCCGTCGCCTACCTCTCGGGGAGCGTCTACCCCTTCGGGGGCGCCCTTGCGGGCATCCCCGCCATGGTGCACACCCTCCCCCTCGCCGGGTTGACCTTCCTTGCCATGCTCTCCCGGGAGCTCCTGAAGGACGCCGAGGACGTCCCCGGCGACAGCGCGGCAGGCGCCCGGACGGTCCCTGTCGTCCACGGGGTGAAGCGGACGGTGGTCTTTGCCTACATTTGCGCCATCGGGGCGATTGCCGTCTCCCTCCTCCCCATCGTCCCCTGGTGGGGGAGGCATTACCTCGCGGGGATCGGGGTCGCCGACCTGGTGATCTTCGCCGGGGCGGCCGTGGCGCTCCGGTGCCGGACACCGGGGTGCGTCCGGGCGTCTCGGGCGACGACCATCCTGAAGGCGGGGATGTACCTCGCCCTCGCGGTCATCACGGCGGCCGCCCTCCTCTCCGGGAACCTTCATATCCCTGCATCCTGAAACCCTGATCAGGGAGCACCGTTGAAGGTCTACCGGTGGAATGACACCACGTACATCGTCCCGAGGGGCGCCTTCTTCGATGGCAATGTCCGCATCGACGGGGACCTCCTCGCCCCCCGGGACACGCATTTCTGGGGCCGGCTCGTGGTGGAGGGGGACCTCACCCTCGGCCCCCGGTCGACGGTGGGCGCGGGGGTCTGGTGCGGGAACGCCATCATCGGCGACCACGTGCGGATCCGGGGACCCCTCGTGGCCGTGGGGGACGTACTGGCCTGCGACGGGGCGGCCATCGGCCTGATCCGGGCGGCCCGGAACGTGACCCTCCGGCCGGGGGTGCGCGTCGGGGACGTGGTGAGCGGGAGGACCATCCTCGTCCAGGGGAAGGTCGAGAGCGGTCGGTTATTGGGAAGACTGGTCAAGGTCATCGGGGCCTGAGTAAAAGTTGTCCCCGCGGCCGGCTGCTGGGCCGACTGGTCAAGGTCATCGGGGTTTGAGAAAAGGTTGTACCCGCGGCTTTCGTTTAATCGCCCAGCCCGTGCGGGTCGTCGGGCAGGGAGGACGGCGGGAGCCCGAGGGCTGCAACCTCGAAGACCTCGAACCAGTTCACACAGGTCTCGACGCACCCGTCCTTCAGGGTAACGACCCCCATCCCGGGGATCCCCATCTGGTCGCAGAGGCCGAGGCCTTCCTTGACCTCGAGGATGCAGCCCACCCCGATGATCCCGCCGGGCCGGTACTTCTTTATCATCCTCTTGATGAAGGATGACCCCGGGACGATGAAGACCCGGTAGCCCATCCCGAGGAGCCTCCGGATGGCCTCCCCGGTGGTGCACTGCCCGCAGGCCTGGCACCAGATCCCCTCGGGGGTGAGGTTCCCCGGGCAGCGGGCCGAGCGGAGGCACTGGGGGAGGAAGACCGCCCGCTTCCACACGGGCACCTCCTCGAAGGCCTTCTTGTTCATGGAGTTCTGCAGCCGGATGGAGAAGGAGACCAGGTCCTGGTCGTCGAGGCCGAAGAAGCGGCAGAGGGCCCGAACGAGCCCCTCCAGGAGGAGGAACCCGGGCTTCATGAGCCGCGGGAGGTAGAGCCGCCCGTTCCTCACCGAGAGGAGGGCGATGACGAGGAGGACGAGGGCAAAGGCGACAAGGAAGAACACGATGACCACGGCGGCCTCGCCGATGAGGATCATGGTGCTGTTCCAGAGGGGGTTGTCCCAGAGCATTTTCGCGTAAATGTGGGGAGTTACAGGAGAAATACTTCTGCCCGGGAATCAACCTGAAGGCCGGTCCGCGAACCGGTAGGGAGGCCGGAGCACCCCGTCCTCGGTGACGATGGCCGAGACGAGGCCGAGGGGGGTAGCGTCAAAGGCCGGGTTCTCCACCCCCGCGTCCTCCGGGACGAGGGTCCGCTGCCCGCACCGGCTCACCTCCTCCCTCGCCCGCACCTCGACGGTTACCCCCATCTCGGAGGAGCCAGGATCGAAGCTCGAACAGGGTGCGGCGACGTAGAAGGGGATGCCATGGTGCCGTGCGCAGACGGCATGCATGTACGTGCCGATCTTGTTGAAGACCGTATCCCGGGTAATCCGGTCCGCCCCAACGATGACGAGGTCAATCCTGTCCTTCCGCATGAAGGAGGCCGCAGCCCCGTCCGGGATGACGGTCACCGGGATCCCGTCGCGGGCGAGTTCCCACGCGGTCAGGCGAGAACCCTGGAAGAGGGGCCTTGTCTCGCAGGCGATGACCTGCACCCGCTTTCCCTGCCGGGCCGCCGAACGGATGACCCCGAGGGCGGTGCCCCAGCCGGTACAGGCGAGGGCCCCCGCGTTGCAGTGGGTGAGAACCGTTGCCCCGTCGGGGATGAGCCCTGCCCCCTGATCACCGAGCCTCATGCAGGTGGCGAGATCCTCCTCTGCCATGAGGACCGCCTCCCGGACCGCGGCCTTCCGGGCCTCGCCGGGATCTGCCGACTCCTTCAATCGGGCGAGGACCCTCGCCACTCCCAGAGAGAGATTCACGGCCGTCGGGCGTGTTGCCGTGATGGCTGCGGCAGCCTTCTCCACATCCCTGACGAGGGCATGCCGGGTTACCGCGGGGCTCCGGCTCGCCGCGAGGGCCACCCCCATCCCGCCGGCGACCCCGAGGGCGGGAGCACCCCTGACCTCCATTCGCACGATAGCCACCACGAGGCGCTCCACCGAGCGGCAGGTGACGACCTCGTACCGTTCCGGGAGAAGGGTCTGGTCGATGAACCGGACCGTCCCCGTCGCCTCGTCCCAGGAGATGGTCGGTTCCGCCATACCGTCGACGCCTCCTCACTCCCGGAGGGTATCGGTGAAGGCCCGCATCGCCGCCGCCTCCCCCATGGCCACCGAGTCTGGAATGTCCCGGGGGGCTGTCGCGGTGCCCGCGAGGTAGATCCCGCATCGCTCCGTGAGGAAGGGCCCGAGCTTATCGTCGAGGGGCTTCACGAACCCGGACTCCTCGAGGGACAGGCCGAGGATCCCGGCGAGGCCGCCGTTCCCCTCGCAGGGGCCGATGCCCACGGAGAGGACGACGAGGCCCGGCTGGAGGATCTCGACCGCCTGCGTCTCGGTGTTCTCGACCTGGAGGGAGGGCCCCCTCCCGTCGTCCCAGACCTCGCCGGGGAGCCCCTTCAGGAACCGGATCCCCAACCCCTCGGCCCGGTTCAGGTACTCCTCGTACCCCTTCCCGTAAGTACGGATGTCGTTGTGGCAGATGGTGACCTCCATCCCCGGATGCTTCTCCTTCAGGAGGATGGCGTTCTTGATGGCCGCCATGCAGCAGACGCAGGAGCACCAGGGCCGGCCGATGGAGACGTCCCGGGAGCCGACACACTGGACGAAGACCACGCTCTCCGGCACCGCCCCAGTGGAGACCCGGGCGACCTTCCCTCCGGTCGGGCCGCTCGCGTTGATCAGACGTTCGAGCTCGAGGCTCGTGATGACATCGGGGACGGTAAGGTAGCCGAGGGCCCCCTTCCCGCGGGCATCGAAGACCGAGTAGCCGGTGGCGAGGATGATACTCGCCACCTCGATCCCGGACTTCCTCTCTTCCTCCTCCTTCCGGATGGCGTCGAGACCGCAGATGTCATAGCAGAGGCCGCATTCGATGCAGTGGGCCGCATCCCGGATCACGAGGTCGGGGACCGCCTGCGCGTGGGGCTTGTAGATGGCCTTCCGGACGCCGATCCCGGCGTCGAACCGGTTGTAGACCTCCACAGGGCAGATGACGATGCAGTCCCCGCACCCATTGCACTTCTCAACGTCGATGTAGCGGGGCTTCGCAACGAGGCCGAGCCTGTAGGCCCCCGGCTCCCCTTCCACCGAGGTCACCTCGGTGCAGGTGTGGATGGTGATGAGGGGGTGCTGGGACACCTCGTTCATCTTCGGGGAGAGGATGCAGAGGGAGCAGTCGTTCGTCGGGAAGGTCTTGTCGAGCATGGCCATGTGTCCCCCGATGGAGGGCTCCCGCTCGATGAGGTGGACGCGGATCCCATGGTTTGCGATGTCGAGGGCCGCCTGGATGCCGGCGATGCCCCCGCCGATGACTGCGACCTCACTCATGCTGGTAACTCTTGGCAAGCCCGATATAGCGCTCTGCGTTCTTCCGGATGTTCTCCCTCTGGTCGGGGGTAGCCTGCTTCACGACCTTTGCAGGGACCCCCATCACGACGGACCCTGCGGGAATGACGGTCCCCTCGGTGATGACGGCCCCGGCGGCGATGATGGAGTCCTCCCCGACCACCGCCCCGTTCATGACAATGGCGCCCATGCCGACGAGGACCCGGTCACCGATGGTGCACCCGTGGAGGATGGCCCCGTGGCCCACCGAAACCTCCCGGCCGATGCGGGTGGGGAAGCCTGCGCTCGTGTGGACGACCGCGTTATCCTGCACGTTCGAGCCTGCCCCGATCTCGATCCGGTCCCGGTCGCCCCGGAGGACCGCGCCGAACCAGATGCCCGTCTCCTTGCCGAGGGTGACATCCCCGGTGACCGTCGCCGTCGGCGCCACGAACAATGGCCCTCCGGCCCCACCGCCAGCCATAATACCATACAGGTTTCATTTCTTCCACGAATGAAGGTTATGGTGGGCGGGACCTTCGACCCGTTCCATGCCGGGCACCGGAAGCTCCTCGGCCGGTCCTTCGAGCTCGCGGGCCCGGGGGGCTGCGTGGTCATCGGGCTCACGACGGACGAGTTCGCCGGCAGGAAGACCCACCCGGTGCGGCCCTTCGCCGAGCGGAAGCAGGACCTCGAGCGGTTCATCCGGGCGAGGAGGTACCCGGCGGAGTTCCGGATCGAGCCCCTCGCGGACCGGTACGGCCCGGCAACCGAAGAGGACTTCGACGCCCTCGTGGTCTCCGAGGAAACCCTCCCCGCGGGGGTGGAGATCAACCGGCTCCGGCAGGAGCGGGGGAGGCGGAAGGTGGACCTCCACCAGATCTCCTGCGTGCTCGCCGACGACGGGCGGTGGATCTCGAGCACCCGGATCTACCGCGGGGAGATCGACCCCGAGGGCCGGCTCGTCAGATGATGTGGCCCGCGATGTCCTTCGTGATCATCCAGTCGCAGTAACAGCACCGGAGCTCCTTTCCCAGGACCTCGAAGGCCGACTCGATGGGCTCCTTCGCATTGGAGATGCACCCCGGGTTCGGGCACTTGACCACGCCCCTGATGACCGGAGGAACGGTCACCCCCTTCTTCTCCACTACCTCGTAATCCCGGATGATGTTGATGGTTGCGTGGGGGGCGATGAGGGCGATCCGGTCCACCTCCTCCTTCCTGAGCTCCCGGCCACTGATCTTCACGATGTCCTTCTTTCCCACCTTCCTGCTCGCCACGTTCGTCGCGATGGAGAGGTTCTCGGTGGTGGTCCCCGCGATCCCCAGGATGGTGAGGACGTTCAGGGCCTCCCCGGCGGAGATGTGGTCGATGACCGTCCCCTCCTTGATCTGGGAGACGAGGAGGGTGCGGTTCTGCCCGGGGGTCATCCCATCACCTCCGAGAGGAGGGCCATCCTGACGGGGACGCCGTTCCTCGACTGCTCGAAGTACCGGGCATGGGGCGTCGCGTCCACCGCGGGGTCGATCTCGTCCACCCGGGGGAGGGGGTGGAGGAGGATGAGCCGGTCCTTCACGCCCTCCAGGGTCTCAGGTGCGATGCGGTAGCTGGAAGCCACGTCGTAATAGGAGCCGAGGTCCGGGAACCGCTCCTTCTGGATCCGGGTGATGTAGAGGACGTCCAGGTCCCGGATGACCCGCCGGACGTCATGGTGGTTTTTCACCTCCATGCCCCTGCCCGCGAGCTCGTGGAGGAGCCCCTCGGGGAACTCGAGGCCCTTCGGGGCGATGGCATGGAGGCTGACGTCGTAGAGGGAGAGGGCGTAGGCGAGGGAGTGGGCCGTCCGGCCATAGCGGAGGTCCCCGAGGATCCCCACCTCTATCCCGTCCAGGTCCATGGACTGCCGGATGGTGTAGAGATCTAGGAGGGTCTGCGAGGGGTGCTGCCCCGCCCCGTCGCCTGCGTTGATGACGGGCACCGTGGCGAACTCGGAGGCGAGCCGGGCCGCGCCCTCCTTGGGGTGCCGGAGGACGATGGCATCGGTGTACCCGCTCACGACCCGGATGGTGTCGGCGAGGGTCTCCCCCTTTGCAATGGAGGAGGCCTCCACCGAGTCCACCGAGATGCAGCTCCCCCCGAGGCGCGCCATGGCCGAGGCAAAGGACATGCGGGTTCTTGTTGAAGGCTCGAAGAAGAGGAGGGCCACGATCTTTCCGGCGAGGAGGTTGCGGTCGAAGCCGCCGCCGGCAAACTCCCCTGCCCGTTTGAGGAGATGGTCGAGATCCCGACGTTCAAAATCCCTGATGGAGATGATGTGCCGCACCGGATCACCCCGCCCGGTGCCCGGATCCTTCCAGGAACAACCTCATGTTCACGATCCCCCTTCCGGTATCGGTAGGCTATCCGGATATTATGTCGGTGCTGCTCCTGATAGAGGTATCCCCGGGAACTAAAGGCCCCCCCGGAAGGGAAAAGGTTTCATGCCACCGGAAGACCAGATTCCACCGGTGATACCCATGTGCGACCAGAAGGTGGATGTCGGGGGGAAGCCGGCGAGGGGTTTCGTCTATAACCTCGGCCCGGTGAACCTGGTGGCGGTGGTGACGGATGCGGGGATGGTGGGGTGCGGGGCCTTCGATGTGGCGGCCCTGGAGAAGTTTGGGTACCCGGCGGCACGGGTGAGACCGTCAACCGGCCCATCCATTGCGTCCATCGATGATCTTCTCGCGGGGATCATCAAGGACGCAAACGGGCCGGCGCAGAAACGGGGCGTAAAACTCGGGATGACCGGGAGGGAGGCAGTCGGAAAACTCTGAACCCGGGCAGGGTTTCACTGGGCCGGTTTCCACCTAGCCTCGGCCTTCCAGCCTCTTTCCCATGGTCAGGATATTCATCCCGTCGCGATACTCATAGGAGATCCGGTCCATGAAGTTCTTCATCAGGTGGACGCCGAGCCCTCCCCCGGGGCGGCGGGCCAGATCGCTGCTCCGGTCAGGTGGAGGCAGGGCGGTGGGGTCGGAGGGCGGTGCCCGGTCCTCCATCACCACCTCGGCTTCCCCCTGATATACCCGGCACCTGAGGGTGATGGCCCCGGCCCCCCCGCGGTACCCGTGAGTGACGATGTTCGAGAAGGCCTCGTCCACCGCGATCTGGATTCCGGTGATATCCTCGCGCCGGAGACCCTCTTCCTGCAGGAATCCGGCGATGGCATCGAGAAGGCCGGGCAGTTCACGGATCTCCGCGCGGACGGTCAGCGTGAGATCAGCCGCCATCCCGGGGTACCCCCTTCAGTACCACGAGGGTGATGTCGTCGGCAGGGGGTTCCCCGTGGGTGAAGGCCTGGATCTCCTGCAGGAGCCGGTCGAGTATGGCCCCGGCAGGAAGATCCCGGGCATCCCGGACCAGCCCCCGGAGGCGTTCCTCTCCGAACATTCCCCCCGCGGGGCTGACCGCCTCGGTCACCCCGTCAGTGTAGAGGAGGAGGAGATCCCTCGGGGAGATGGAGATCTTCCCCTCGGTGTACAGGGAATCCTCCATGGCACCGAGGGCGATCCCGGTGGACTCGAGCTCCCTGAAGCCGTCCTTCCCCGCAGGGAGGAGGAGCGGGGGGTTGTGCCCGGCGTTCACGTAGGTGAGCATCCCCCCCGCAGTGTCCATCACGCCGTAAAATGTCGTGACGAACATCCCCGATCGTGACGAGGAGGCGATGGTGCCGTTGGCATTCTCCAGGGCCTTCGACGGTGCCGCGTGCCAGAGGGCATTCGCCCGGAGGATGACCCGGGAGAGTGCCATGAAGATAGCGGCGGGCATCCCCTTGCCCGAGACGTCGGCGATGAGGATACCCACCCGGGGATCCTTCTCCGGGCCGCCGCCGAGGGGAATGAAGTCATAAAAGTCCCCTCCCACTTCCCTCGCCATGAGGCACCTTGCCGCAAGGTCAAGGCCCGGGATGGACGGGAGGGACTCGGGGAGGAAGGACTGCTGGATCTCCGCCGCGATGGAGAGCTCGGTCCTCTTCCGCTCGATCTCCCGGAGGGCATCGTCCCGCTCCGCCTGGGTCTTCCGTTCCTCTATCCGGCTCACGACGATGACCGAGAAGATGAGGACCCCCACGGTGTTGGCGAGGTTCATGGGGATCGCAACCTCCGAGACAAGCTCGTATGCCGCCGGGAAGGGCTTGGCAAGGGCGAGGACGAGGAGCATGTGGAAGGCCTCCATGAGCACGGCAAACCCTCCGGCGATCCAGATCCCGACAAATTTCCTCCCGCTCAAGAGATAGATAGTTCCGCCGAAGATCCCGGCGAGGATCGTGGCGATGCAGCAGGGCACCACGGTGAACCCGCCGAGGCTCCAGCGATAGGCGGCGCCGATGAGCCCGGCGCCGAGGCCCACCAGGGGGCCGCAGGTGAGGCCGGCCATCATGGGCCCGAGGTCACGAACATTGATCACGGCCCCCTGTATCGTGAAACCGGCCGCGGTCCCGTAGACCGAGAGGAGGCCGAAGACAAGGGTGAGAATGAGAAGCCCCCATCTTTCCGGGTGTCCTTCCAGCACCTCGGCGAAGTACCGGCTCCTGGTCACGAGGTAGGCAACCACCACGATGACACAGATCAGCTGGAGGAGGACAAGGGAGTCCTGGAGGATGGAGGAGACATCCATGGGCTGGTTTCCCCCTGAGATGTCGACCCGGGAGTAATTAATCGTCACGATAAAAGCCGGTTCGAAACCCTTTAAGGTTCCGCGGGAAGAGTAATGCGTGGGTTTCGGATGGAGATCACAAAGACCCTGAAGGGGGGAGTGACCGTGCTGCACCTGAGCGGCAGGGTTGATACCTCGGCGGTCCCGGGCCTGGACCAGGCCGTCAAGGAGGTCCTTGCGGGGGGTGCCCGGAGGCTCCTCCTCGATCTCAGGGACGTGGTGTACATCAGCAGCGGGGGGCTCCGGATCCTCCTCGCCACGGCGAAAAAGCTTTCGGGCTGCGATGGCCGGTTCGGCCTCTACGGTCTCCAGACCGAGGTGTACAAGATCTTCAGGCTTGCAGGCTTCACCTCCATCTTCTCCCTCTTCGCGAGCGAGGAGGATGCCCTTGCCGCCTGGGGATGAGCTCCTCGCGAACCAGGAATGGCAGCCGGTCCCCGGTGCTCCGGGCCTGCGGATCTACCCGTACCTCCGTAAGATAGATACCATCTCATCGAACTCCTTTATCCTCGACGGGCCGGACCTGGTCGTCTGCATCGACCCGGGCGGCCTCGCCGATCAGGCGGATCAGCTGGCGGGGGAGATCGCCCGGATCAGGGAGGAGCGCCCCCGGCCCCTCCTCGTGATCCTCACCCACGTGCACATCGACCACGTTCTCCAGGTCATGTACCACTATGCCTTCAAGGGGGGGCCGGGGGTGATCATCGGCATCCAGGAGGATGGGGCGATGGCCGTGGAGGGGAAGGATGCCCGCCTGATGATCGCCGATATCCTCGGAAAGGAACCGGGGACGGTATCCGTGGGGCTGCCGCTTCTCTCCGCCCGCGAAGGGCTGGGGATCCGCGGTCCCACCGTGACCCTCGTCGAGGGCAGCTGCATCCTCCGGGGGGAGCGGATAAGGTGTCAGGAGATCCCACTCGGGGGTGGCGAGTCCCTCCGGGCGTACCATACCCCCGGCCACAGCCCTGACAGCATCTGCCTCCGTGCGGGAGGGATTCTCTTCATCGGGGATCTCCTCTTCGCCACGGCGCCGGGGGTCGCTGGGATTCGGGGCTGGAACCTGGAGGACCTGATCCGGTCCCTCGACCATGTAGGAATCCTCCTCGGAGACGAGGGGCTCGAGGTCTGCTGCCCGGGCCATGGGAGGCCCTTCTCCCCCGCCACCGCTCGGGAGGTTCTCGGGAAGATGGCGACGGAGGCCCGGTCCCTCACGGGGATCGCAGAGGTCAGCCCGGCCTGGGCGAAGGAGACCGCGGCGTATGCCCGGACCATGATGGAGATGGTGAATGAGCTCCTCACCGTGCTCTCCGGGAGACTCTACCTCGTCGCCCATGTCCTCGACGAGCTCGAGGAGTCAGGCGAGGCCGAGAGGCTCTCGGGGATGGCGAACCCCGAGACCTTCGACCTGATCCTCTCCGATTTCCATGACTTCTCTGAGGAGTACAGGCAGGGGAAGGTGCTTGACATTCACCTGGCGCTCAAGGCAGGCCAGATCGTGCAGAAACTCCACCACTCCTTTCATCCCAAGGTTCTTTCCACCGTCACGGACGCCACCCTCCTCCGGCGGGCCGACCGGATCCTCTCCGACTACATGACCCGGTTCAGAGGCTTCTCCGTCCGCCCCGAGCTTGAGGAGGTGGACCCGGGCGGCCTCGTTCGTGACGTTCTCGAGCATGCCGGGAGATCTCCCTGGACCGGGGAGGCCATCATCGAGGCAGCAGAATCGGGCGAGAGGTACCTGGAGGCTCTCGTCTCCCGGATCGCTCATCCACCGGTTTTCGAGGGTATCCGCATAACCTTCACGCCGGGCGACGGTATCCCTCCCGTCACCACCGACACCGACCGGTTCTCGGATCTCATCACCGGGATCCTGGAGGAGTTCGCCGGGAGGGATGCGGAGGAGATACGCATCGCCACCTCACTCCGGGGGCGGGCGATCCGGCTGACCATCGAGGCCCGCGGGGGCAGGACCGACGGGCTCTCCGACGGGAAAAAGGTCCGGTTCCTCCGGGAGGAGTGCCGGGTGCTCTCCGGTGAACTCGCCGTCGCTACTTCGGACGGCGGGGCTGTCCTCACCATCACGCTTCCCGTCCAGAACCGGCCGTGAAACTCACCGAGAACAAGAAGTTTCATTTTACCTTCAACTTTCAATGGCCAACGGGGTGCAATCTGGGGCTCCCGGGGGACTCGCTTCCCTCGCCCCCGAAAGCGTCCACGTACAGAAGTGATAAAAATGGGAAAATAATGCGACTTGCACTGAACGTTCCTACTTCCTCGCGAAGGTGAGGTACCCCGAGTGGGAGACCCGGGTGGAGGGCCTCGTCCCCCGGACGGACCGGACAATCTCCCGCTCGATGCACTCCCGGATGTGGACCTCGGGGAACCGCCGCTTCGCCTCCTCGACGACGAGGAAGAGCTGCTCGAGGAACGGGGAATAGCAGGCGAGGATGCCCCCCGGCCGGAGGACCTCGTACGCATGGGCGATGTGCTCAGGGGTCACCTGCAGGTCCAGGTGGACGATGTCGAAGCTCCCCTCGGCCCGGAGCACATCCCCCTCGATGATCTCCACGTTGTCCATCTTGGCGGCCTTCAGGTTCTTTGCCGCCATCTTCGAGAAGTTCGACCGGATCTCGTAGGTTGTCACTGACTTCGCAATGCCGGCATAGTAGATGACCGCGATGCCCGAGCCGGTCCCCGCATCGAGGACCTCGTCGTTCCGGTTCATGCCGGTGTGGGCGATGACGAGGCCGA
>DATKMC010000054.1:0-3974 GCA_035542115.1 Methanomicrobiales archaeon
CTCCCCGCCCCGGACCTCGAGCCTGAAACCGGGGTACTGTTTCTCCATGGGCGGTATCTCGGTGAGGGGCTCGAGCTCCGGCCGGTCCCCGTGGAGCCGGCGCTCGAAGACGACCGGGTAGTCCCGGAAGCGCATGTTCTCCTCGGCGAGGTACCCCTCGAGGTACTGGTTGATCCCCACCCGGACCCCCTTCGGCTGGGTGATGATCCCGAAGACGGCCGGCTTCCCGTAGGCGATGTGGACGGTGTCGGCGAGGAGGTCGAGGATGGCCAGGTCGTGCTCCACGATCATGATGGGCCGTTCGGCCGCGAGCTCCCGGATGAGGGCCGCCGCCGCCATCCGCTGGTATATGTCGAGGAACGGGGTGATCTCGTCGAGGAAGTAGAAGTCCGCCTCCCGGGAGAGGCAGGCGCAGATGGCCACCCTCTGGAGCTCGCCCCCCGAGAGAGAGTCGATGGGCCGGTCCAGGAGGGGCGCGAGGGTGAAGGCCTCCACGTACCGGCCGAGCTGCCCCCGCTCGTCCGTGGTCCTGAGGAGGTCCCCGACGGTCCCCCTGAACATCTTCGGGATGTAGTCGATGTACTGGGGCTTCGTCGCCGTCTTCACCCGCCCCTCCGAGACCGTCCGGAGGTACTCGAAGAGCTCGGTCCCGGTGTACACGGAGAGGATCTCCTTCCAGGAGACCTCCCGGTCGAGCTCCCCCAGGTTCGGCCGGAGGCTCCCGGAGAGGATCTGGAGGGAGGTGGACTTCCCGATGCCGTTCGGGCCGAGGAGGCCCGTCACCTTCCCCTTCACCGGGACGGGGAGGCCGTAGAGGGCGAAGGCGTTCTTCCCGTACCGGTGGGTGGGGGAGGGGAGCTCCTCGGGGAGGCTCACGATGTCGATGGCAGAGAAGGGGCACTTCCGGATGCAGATGCCGCACCCGACGCAGAGCTCCTCCGAGACGAGGGCGGTTCCCCCGTCACCGATGACCACCGTCTCATCCCCGGTCCGCACCCGGGGGCAGTAGAGGATGCACTCGGTACCGCACTTCTTCGGGTGGCAGCGGTCCCGGTGGACGACGGCGATCCTCATGATGGTCACACGGCCGGGAAGGCGGCGAACTTCACCGAGAGGAGGATGGTCCAGGAGATGAACCAGAGGGAGAAGGTCATGAAGCCCTGGTAAAGCCAGTCCTTCGCCGTGAAACCGAGGTAATCCATCCTGAGGGCGAGGAAGACGTACTTCTGGAAGACGATGGCAGCGAGAAGGAAGAGGATCCCGAGGGCCGTCCCCGCCGGTGTGCCCCTGTTGTCGACGAAGAAAGAGAGGAGCCCCGCGATGAGCCCCGCGATGCAGGCAACGGCCGTCTTCTTGAGCCGCTCCGTGTGCAGGCCCTGCTTCTCGGCCTTCGTGAGCTTCTTCCGTTCCACCTTCTCCGGTTTCTCCTGCTTGTCCGGCGCTTCCGGCTTCTCCGGCCTTCCTGCCTTCTCGCCCCCCGGCTTCGCCTCCCCAACCTTGGCCGCCATACCAGTCGTCTATTTTATTGAGCGCTGGAGCCATATGTAGCTTGGTATACCATGGCCACGGCGCAGGGGATGAGCGGGGTGGACATCACGGCCATGGTGGCCGAGCTGCTCCCCCTCCTTCCCCTCTGGGTCGGGAAGATCTACCAGTACGCCCCGAAGACCGTCGTCCTCAGGCTCCAGGGCGAGGGCCGGGAGGGGGAGGGCCGGGCCCGCCATGCCCTCGTCATCGAGTCCGGGCGGAGGGCCCACCTCGTGAAGGCCCTCCCGGAGGCCCCCGGGCGGCCCGGGGGGTTCCCCATGCTCCTCAGGAAGCACCTCGAGGGGGGCCGGGTCCTCGCCATCGACCAGCCCGGGCTCCAGCGGGTCTTCTCCATCACCGTCGGGAAGAAGGCGGGGAGCTACCGGCTCGTCGCGGAGCTCTTCGATGAAGGGAACGTCATCCTCTGCGACGAGGGCGGGCTGATTGTGAAACCTCTCTGGCACCACCGGTTCAAAGACCGGGAGGTGGTTCCGGGCGCCCCCTACACCCTGCCAGGGAAGGACTGCTCCGGCCTCACCCCCGTGGGCTTCGGCGACCTCCTGAAGGGGCAGGACCGGGAGATCGTGAAGGTCCTCGCGGTGGAATGCATGCTCGGCGGCAGGTATGCGGAGGAGGCCTGCGCCCTGGCGGGAATCCCGAAGGAGGCCCCTTCCGCCTCGGTGGACCCGGGGGCCGCGATGGACGGCATCGACCGGCTCCTCGGCCGGGTCAAGAACCAGCGGGACCCGGTCATCACTCCCTCGGGCTGCTGGCCCTTCCCCCTTGCGGGTGAGGGGATCACCGCCCGGTACCCGGGGTACCACGAGGCCCTCGAGGCCTTCTACGGCGGACCGGGCCCTGCGCCGGCGAAGGGGGCCAAGGCTCCCGCGAAGCGCGACGGGAACATCCGGAAACGGCAGGAGGAGAGCCTGCGGAAGTTCGAGGGGGAGATAGCCCGGCTGGAGCGGTCGGTGGAGCGGGTCTACGAGCACTATGCCGTCGTGGAGGATGTCATCCGCACCCTCTCCGCAGCCGAGAAGAAGCAGTCCTGGACGGAGATCGGGCGGACGCTTTCGGGAAGCGATCTCCCCGGGGCGAAGGCGGTGGTGAAGGTCCACCCCGAGACCGCCTCGGTGACCCTCGACCTCGGCGGGGAGAAGGTCCGGATCTCGGTGAGGGAATCCATCCGGGAGAACATCGGCCGCCTCCACGAGGAGATCAAGAAGTTCAAAAAGAAGCGGGTCGGGGCGAGGGCCGCCATGGCCCGGCCGCTCCCCGCCCCCCTTGAAAAACGGGAGAAACCCGCCGGGGGAAGGCGCCGCTGGTATCACCGGTTCCGGTGGTTCGAGACCTCCGACGGCGTCCTCGTGGTCGGCGGGAGGGATGCAGGCCAGAACGAGGAGCTCGTCCGGAAGTACCTCGGGGGAGGCGACACCTTCGTCCATGCCGCCGTCCACGGGGCGGCGGTGGTCATCGTCAAGGGGGCCACGGAACGCATGGACGAGGTTGTGCAGTTCGCCGCCTCATACTCGGGGGCCTGGAAGAGCGGGCATGCCACGGCGGACGTCTACACGGCCCGGCCCGATCAGGTCTCGAAGACACCCCCATCGGGGGAGTACCTCTCCACCGGCGGGTTCATCGTCCGGGGCGAGCGGACCTGGTACAGGAACGTGCCCCTCGCCGTTTCCATCGGCCTTATCTCGGGGGAGAGCCCCCGGGTGATCGGAGGACCCCCCGGGGCCGTCGCAAAAGAGGCCTCGCGCCGGGTCACCCTCCGGCCGGGTATCTACGAGCCGAACGACATCGCGAAGAAGGCTGTCCGGGCCCTCAGGGAGATGCTTCCTGAGGCCGAGCGCGGAGGCCTGAGAAGGGTCCTCTCCACAGAGGCGGTGGCTGCCTTCGTCCCGGCGGGGGGATCGGAGATGGTGGCGGAGGAGGACTGATATGCAGAGTAAGACAGGGAGGAATACCGGTTGAAGGCCGAGTTCCTCGAGTTCCGGGGATCCCACGGGGAGGTCCGGCTCCTTGCCGAGAGCGTGGACGACCTCTGGCACCTCTCCCACCTCGTCCGGCCCGGCGACCTCGTCTTTGCCACGACCTTCCGGTCGGTGGAAACGGTGCAGGATAAGATCCGGCCGGAGAAGCCGGAGAAGAAGCCCGTCCGGCTGGGGATCCGGGTTGAGGGGGTGGCCTTCCACCCGTACGCGAACCGGCTCCGGATCAGCGGTGTCATCCAGCACGGCGTGGACGAGGGCTCCCACCATACCATCAACCTGGATACCGGGACCGAGATCTCGGTGATCAGGACCTGGCGGCAGGTGGATATGGACCGGATCGACCGGGCGGTGAAGGCCACCTCCTCGGGAGCGGTCCACATCCTCGCCGTGGAGGAGGGGGAGGCGGAGCTCTACCGGATCCGGCAGTACGGTCCCGAGCTGGTCTCGACG
>DATKMC010000055.1:0-13978 GCA_035542115.1 Methanomicrobiales archaeon
TCCGCGGCGACGCCGGGTACCCCTCGGGGACGATATACTTGCAGACCGTCGCCATCCTCCTGAAACCGACCTTCGCCGCCGAGAGGGTCCCCTCGACGATGCTGCAGGCCACCGCGGCGAGGCTCCCCGAGAGGAGGGGGAGGACGTTCATGGCCTCCGGGTCCCCGAACCGGGCATTGAACTCCACAACCCGAGGGCCGTCCCTCGTGTTCATGAACTGGCCGTAGAGGATGCCGCGGTAGGGATGCCCCTCCCGGGCGAGGGCCCGGACGACCTCTTCCATGATCCCGAGAGCCTTTCGCTCATCCTCCGCCGTGACAAAAGGGAGCCGGTGATCGGGCAGGGAGTAGGAGCCCATCCCGCCGGTGTTCGGCCCCTCGTCCCCCTCGAAGGCCCGCTTATGGTCCTGCACGAGGGGGGCGGGCACGAGCCGGGCCCCGTCCACGAAGGCCTGGAGGGTGAACTCCTCGCCGATGAGCCGCTCCTCGAGGACGACACCCCCGGCGAGGGACTTCACGTACTCGATGGCCCCTGCCTGGTCCACCTGCTCGCCCATGACCCGGACGCCCTTCCCGCCCGTGAGGCCGATGGGCTTCACCGCGAGCTCCCCTTCGTACTCCCCGATGAAGACGGCAGCCTCGCCGGGGTCCCGGAAGACCCGGTATCTCGGGCAGCCGGCGATCCCGTGGGCGGCCATCATGTCCCGGCAGAAGGCCTTGTCGGTCTCGAGCCGGGCAGCGGCCATGGTCGGGCCGGCGCAGGGGATCCCCGCCCCCTCGAGGACGTCCACGATCCCCGCCTCGAGGGGTGCCTCGGGCCCGATGACGGCATAGTCCACCCCCTCCTTCACCGCAAAGTCCCTCGCCCTCTTCGCATCGGTCTCCTTCCCGATGAGGACGGCCTTCGCGAGCCGCGCGATGCCGGGGTTCCTCCGGGCCATGAAGGCCGCGAGCTCCGCCTCCCCGTCCCGGACGATGGCCTCGGCCATGGCATGCTCCCGTCCGCCGCTTCCCACCAGGAGGAGCTTCATCACCATCCTTTCAACCCCGCTTTTTAAAAGGTTCCCCTTCGGCCCCGAGCTCGGCGAGGGTCACGAGGGCGGTGAGCTCCACGCCCTCTGCCCCGAGGGCCTTCGCCGCCCCCTCTCCCCGGTCCACGACAGCGACCACCCGGTCCACCACCGCCCCCGCCTCCCTGAGCAGCCGGATCGCCCCGAGGACCGAGCCTCCCGTCGTGGTCACGTCCTCTACGAGGAGGAGGGAGCGCCCCTTCACCTCCCCGATGATCCTCCCGCCGGTCCCGTATCCCTTCTCCCCTGCCCGCACGATGACGTAGGGCTTCCCGGCCGCGAGGGAAACCGACACCGCGAGGGGGACACCGCCCACCGCGACGCCCGCCACGGCATCGAAGCGGCACCGGCCGGCGATCTCCTGGGCGATGGCGGAGAGCACCACCGGGTCGGTGAGGGCCGACTTGATGTCCACGTACAGCTTCGACCTGGCGCCGGAGGCGAGGACGAAGTCCCCGTGCCGGATGGCCCCGTGGGACGCGAGGAGCCGGGCGAGGGGGTTCACCATGGGACCCGCTTCACCCCCAGCCGGTGGCCGACGATGTTCGTGGCCCGGTGGAGTACCGGGGTGACGACGAGGATCCAGAGGAGGATGGGGGGGGTGATGGTCGAAAGGAGCCACGAGGGGGCGAGGAGGGCGGTGAGGAGGAAGGCCCCGATGACGAGGTCGTACTGATCGGCGACCGGCCAGGGTTCCCCCGGTGCCTTCCCGATCCTCCGCTTCACGAAGCTCTTGATAAGGTCCCCGAGGAGGGCCCCGACAGCGAAAGTACAGACGGTGAGGAGGGTGTGGGACGCGAGGGGGAAGGGGAGCGAGCCGCCCGCCGCGGCCTGCGCCCAGACCCCGGCCCAGCCCACGGCAATGCCGGCGAGGACGCCGAGGATGAAGCCCCGCACCGTCTTGCCGTCCCCGAGGATCCTCCGGCCGTCCTTCCAGCTAGTCCCCCCGTCGATGGGCGGTCCTCCCCCGAAGATCACCGCCGCCGGGTTCGGCACATAGGCCGGGATCATGATCCAGAGCGCAGAAACGAGGGCAAAGAACCAGGAGTCGAGAGTCCCTATGTCAGCCAACAGTTTAGTATAGATCGCAGCAAAAAAGATTAAGGTATCGAAAACGACAATAGAACGGGGTTCTCTGGAACGTACTCCATGCTTCTGAAGACGACACGGACGCTGTGCCCGGTCTGCGGGAAGGCCATCGCCGCCGAGATCGTCGAGGAGGACGGGCAGGTCCTCCTCCTGCGTACCTGCCCTGATCATGGAAGCTTCCGGGACCTCTACTGGTCCGATGCCGCTCTCTACCGCCGGTTCGACAAGTTCGAGTCCGTCGGGTCGGGCCTCGAGAACCCCCACCGGGCGGCCCTGCCGGAGGGCTGCCCCTCCTCCTGCGGTGTCTGCGGGAACCACCGGTCGGGGACCCTCCTTGCAAACATCGACCTCACGAACCGGTGCAACCTGACCTGCGACTTCTGCTTCGTGAACGCCAAGGCCTGCGGGTACGTGTACGAACCGACCTTCGACCAGGTCGTGGATATGCTTACTCTCCTCCGGGGCGAGAAGCCGGTCCCCACCCCCGCCGTCCAGTTCTCGGGCGGGGAACCGACGCTCTGCGAGGACCTCATCGAGATCATCGGGAAGGCAAAGGAGCTCGGGTTCAAGCAGGTGCAGATCGCGACGAACGGGGTGAAGATCGCCCGGGACCCGGCCTATGCGAAGGCCCTCAAGGAGGCCGGGCTTTCGACGGTGTACCTGCACTTCGACGGGGTGACGAAGGAGACCGACCCCCAGATCGAGAAGCACCGTCAGGCCGTGAAGGTCCTCGACGAAGCCCACCTCGGCGTGGTCCTCGTCCCCACCATCATCCGGGGCCGGAACGACCACGAGGTCGGGGATATCATCCGGTTCGCCGTCGAGCACATCTCCGTGGTCCGGGGGGTGAATTTCCAGCCCGTGGCCTTCACGGGTGCAGCGAGCGACGATGATGTCCGGAATGCCCGGATCACCATCCCCGACCTCCTGGAGCGGATCGAGGCGCAGACGGGGGGCGTCATCCGGAAGGACGACTTCTACCCCGTTCCCTGCGTCGTGCCCATCTCGGATCTCGTGGAGGCGTACACGGGAAAGCCCCAGGTCCGGTTCACCGCCCACCAGCACTGCGGGGCGGCGACCTATGTTTTCGTGAACAAGGACGGCCTCGTCCCCATCAACCGGATGGTGGACGTGGACCGGTTCTTCACCTCGGTGAAGAAGATGGCCGAGAACCTGAGGAAGGGCGGGCAGATCAACAAATACCTCACCCTCCTCGAGGGGATCAACACCATCCGGACCTCGGTGAACACGGGCGATATCGAGGGCGCGCCGAAGATCTGGAAGATCCTCGCCGACGCGCTCCTCTTCCAGAGCTACGATTCCCTCCGGGACTTTCACTGGAACTCTCTCTTCATCGGCACCATGCACTTCATGGACCGGTACAACTACGACATCTCCCGGGTCCAGCGGTGCTGCATCCACTATGCCACCCCCGAGGGCCGGGTCATCCCCTTCTGCACGTACAACAGCGGCCCCGTGTACCGGGACCAGATCTGGCGGAAGCACTCCCGCCCGCTCCGGAAAGGGGACTGACCTTTCCATCGGCCGCCCGTCGATTTTCGAGAGATGCTCAGGGGAAGGGGAGCTCGATTACCTGACCGCCGGCCATGGCGAGCTGCGCGATGGCCAGGTCCTGGATGGCGAGGCCGGTCGAGTCAAAGACCGTCACCTCGTCGGGCCGCCTCCTCCCCTTCACCCCGACCACCACCTCGCCTAGGGTCCCGGCGATGTCATGGGCATGGAAGAGCCCCTTCGCGATGGGGACGTTGATCTCCCCCGAGTGGATGGCCTGCGGCCGGTCGTCCACGAAGACCTTCGCCCGCTTCAGGATGAGGGGGTCGAGCTCCTCCTTCCCCGGCGCATCCGCCCCGATGGCATTGATGTGGGTCCCGTCATGGATCCACTCGTGCATGACGATTGGCTTCCGCGAGGGCGTCGTCGTCACCACCACGTCGGCGTCGCAGGCCTTCTCGACGGAGGTCGCGGTGGCCGAATGGGCCTTGAACCGGCCGGCGAAAGCCCGGGCGTTCTTCTCCTCCCGGGACCAGACCCTGATTCCCGTGATGACGAGCTCCCGGGAGATGGCCTCCACCTGGGCCTCGGCCTGCCTCCCGCTCCCGATGACCCCGAGGACCACCTCCTTCTTCGGGGCGAGGTACTTCGCCGCCACCGCCCCCGCGGCCCCGGTCCGCATGTCGGTGAGCCTCGTCGCGTTGATGATGGCCTTCGGTATGCCCGTCTCCACATCGAGGATAACCGTGAGGGCCATGACCGTGGGGAGCCCGGCGGCCCGGTTATCGGGGTGGACGTTCACGATCTTCACCCCTGCCATGCCGAGAGCGGGCACGTAGGCGGGCATGGTCCTGAAGTCGCCATGTTCAAAGGTGATGTACACCTTCGGGGGCATCTGGACATGCCCCCGGGCATGCTCCCGGAAGACCGCCTCCACTGCCCGGTTGACCTCCGCGTAGTCCAGGGACTCCTCGCTTCCGTAGTTGTACCTCATGAGCGAAGGTTCCGCCATGCCAACTGATGAGGCTTTTGGCGTGAACACATCCGGGAGATCTTCACCTAATCCACCGGGACTCGCCTTCCCGTGTCGGTGGCAGCTGAAGGCCCAGCTGTTGGAAGGAGAATAGTTGGACTGAGAACAATAAGTCCTGAAAAACGACTGTTGGAGGGGGGGAGATCCCCGTTTACTTCAAATTCTCTATCTCCTTCAGGGTCTTCTCGGCGAGCTCCCGCATCCGGGCCGAGATCCTCCCCGAGGCCCCTAACTCCACGTCACGCATGGCGTTCGCGAGCTCGGTCCCGAGGATGAAGATGGCGTACTTGTGCTCCATCTTCGAGCGGTGTACCTGGGAGGGGTCGATCTTGAGGGCGTAGTACTGGGAGAACTTGAGCTCCGGGTTGATCTTTTCAAAGAAGTCCTTGATCTCCACCATCATCTGGTGAAGGGAGATGAGCTCTTCCTTGTGCATGCTTTGACCTCGCAGAAATGGCCGGGTTGTGCTGAAGCAACATTGGCTACCTGGAAATATGAACTCTTGCCCCGCCCGGGGTACCGGCCGGTCTCACGGTGAAGGATGAGGATGCCCGGCCATGGGCATCCGGACCAGGGGGTTTCCCCCGATCCGCTCAGGCGACCTGGGCGAACCGGATGAGCTTCAGGGGCAGCGGGCGCTTGACGATGCCTTTGAAGTCCTTCGCGAGGATGAACTCGATTCCCTTCTGGGCCACCTGGTCGAGGAGCCGCTGGTCCACGATCTGGTCGGCGATGATACCCGAAACGTCCCCCTTCATGGCCGAGAGGCCCCGTTCCAGGTCCCCGGCCCGGACCTCGGCGATGATGGAGAAGTCCGGGGAGATGAACCGGGCGAGGCCATGGCCCGCAACCTCCTCGACATGGTCCCGGAGGCTGTAGCCGCCCCTCGCGGGTGCCTCGCGCTTCCTGCCGGGCGCCGGCTCGCGCTCCCGGGCCGGCTGCTGGGCCTCGGGCTGCGCCACGGCCTTCGGCACCCTGCCCTCGGGGGGTTTCTCGGCGAGCTGTTCCCGCACGAACTCCACGGGCACCTTGTTCCTGAGGGCCTTCGTCACCTCCTTTCGCGAGAGGTCCTCCACCGACCGCCCCCGCGGGGCGAAGGCCGCGTAGTCGATGTCCGCCACCTGGAGGAGCTCCCGGAGGATGAGCTCGCCGCCCCGGTCCCCGTCCAGGAAGGAGGTGGCGGTCTTTGTCTGGCAGAGCTCGACGATGGTGGACGGGACCTTCGTCCCCTCCACGGCGACGGCGTTCTTGATGCCGTACTTGAGGAGGGTGATGACGTCCGCCCTGCCCTCGACGATGATGATGGCATCCGAGTCGGCGACGTTCGGGCCGGCCGGGACCCGGTCGGGACCGATCTCGCTCACCTTCTCAACCCGCAGGGACTCGCGGACATCATCGAGGAGCACGGTGCTGTCGATGGACCCTTCGTCGAACCGGTCGATGAGGAGCTCCTTCGCCCGGTCCACGATCATCTTCCGTTTCGTGACCCGGATGTCCTCGATTTTCTCCACCGAGACATGGGCGACGCAGGGCCCAACCCGGTCTATGGTCTCGAGGGAGGCGGCGAGGATGGCCGTTTCGGCCCGGTCGAGGGACGAGGCTATGAGGATCTCACCCTTGGTTTCGCCCTTCTTGCTCGCGATCTGGACATCGATGCGTCCGACGCGACCGGTCCTCTGGAGATCACGCAGATCCAGGTCTTCGCCGAGTAATCCTTCAGTCTGGCCGAAGATGGCCCCGACTACATCAGATTTCTCGACCACCCCCTCCGCGTGAAGAATGATACGAATGAGATACTTGGTAGTGTCAGATGAGTACATGTGATACCACCCTCCCCCTCAGGGGAGGTTCCCCCATGTGTCATGCAGGATGCGATGAGCGTGAACATAGGTATAAAAATATATATTTTTTGGAATTATTTAAAGCAATCCATTGACAGGTGGAAGTGAGAGGAACTCCGATCACCTGCCTGATGCTCAGAGAAACCGGCCGAGGGCCTGGAGGGCGACGTCTCTCGTGATGCCTGCAACCCTGACCTTCTTCCGGGCCCGGGTGGCGCCGGAGAGGATTTCAACCGAATTGGCTGGTACCCCGAGCGCTCCGGCAAGGGACCCGATGACCTCCCGGTTCGCCCTGCCCTTTTCCGGGGGGGACCGCACCGCGCACCGGATGCTCTTTCTCCAGGGGTCGTAACCGGTGAGAAACTCTGCCTCCCCGCTCCCGGGAGATACCTCGAGGGAGAGGATTACGCCATCCCCGTCGCCTGTCACTGCATCCCCGAAGGACTCCATGATAACACCGGCGGCATGAAAGAGAGGTGTCGCCCGGCAGTAACAAACATGGATCACGAGCGGCTGTTGCCGATCTTCACCCGTTTAACGCCTCATGCCGGGCGGTGCCTGTCGCGCGCCCGGGTTGTCCCGTGGATCACCGGAAGGCATACACCAGACCCTCACCCGGGGACCTATGGGTGCGCTGTTGCGGCACGCTATGGTGTTGGCCCTCAGCGGATATAACCCCTTCCCGGGAACCACCGGGGGCTTCCAAGGGTGAAGTCCCCGTCCCGGAGTACCACCTCGCCGGCGAGGATGACGGCCGTGGGGAAAACCGCCTCCCTCCCCTCGAAGGGGGTCCACCCGCACCGGCTGTGGAGGTCCCGGGCATGGATGATGGTGACCCCCCTCGGGTAGAGGGCAAAATCGGCGCGCTGGCCCGGCTGGAACCCCGGCGGAAGGATACCGAGGACCGAGCAGGGGCCGGCCGAGGTCTTTGCGATGAGGGAGCCGGGGGTCAGCTCCCCCGAAAGGACCTTCGGGATGAAGAGCGGGATCATGGTCTCCACCCCGGGCATCCCCGCGGGTGCCCGTGAGAATGCAGCGGCCTTCTCTTCGGTCGTGTGGGGAGCATGGTCGGAGGAAAGGACCGAAAAACGGTCCCATGCGGCGAGAAGCCTGTCCCTCTCGGCGGCATGCCTGAGGGGCGGATTCACCTTCGCCCGGGGATCGTCCACCGAAAAATCCTCCTGCGAGAGGAGGAGATGATGGGGGGTGACCTCGGAGGTGTGCGGGGCCGAGGCATCGACGGCACCCGAGGTGGAGAGGTGGCAGAAGTGGAGGCGCATACCCTCCGGAGCCATCTCCTTCACCTCGCGTATCGCCCCTATCTCCCCCTCCGGGGACCGGTTTGCGCCTTGGGAAACGAGATCGGTTTCCGGGACCCCTTTCACCTTTTCGGCATGGATGGTGGCGGGGGCCCCGAGGGCATGAATCTCCCGGAGGATCCGCCCCATCGCCCCGGATGGGACTCCCGTCACGCCGGTCGAGGAGGCGAGGAAGATCTCCCCGAAGGCCATGGCCCCTGCCCGGGATAGCTCCCGGAGAGGTGCTTCGGGGACTGCCCCGGCGTTCACTGCAAAATGGCAGAGGGTGTCCCGTTCCGCCTCCTTGACCCTCGACCTGTACGCCTCTACCGTGTAAAGGGGCGGGTCGGTGTTCGGCTGGTCCACAACGAGGGTCACCCCGCCGGCGAGGGCGGCCCGGCTCCCGGTGCCCCAGTCCTCCTTCCGGGATTCCCGGGCACCGCCCCGCATGTGGACATGCATGTCCACCCCGCCGGGAAGGACGAGGAGCCCGGTGCAGTCGATGGTCTCGTGGGCCTTCGCCCCCGCGCCGAGGTGGACCACGAGGCCGCCGGCCATCGATATATCCGCGGTCCGTCCCTCCGGGAGCCGCACGTTTTTGAGGAGGAGGTCTAGCATACCCTCGGCACCGGGTCGCCCAGGGGCGGCTCGATGAACCGCTCGCCCCCGATCCGCGTCCGCATGATGACCCGGTCCCCCTCCACGACGATCCCGACGATGGCTGCCTCCTTCCCGTACCTGTGGGTACGGAGGGCCGCGAGGACCGCGTCTGCATCACCGGGGGCCACCGCCATCACGATCTTCCCCTCGTTCGCCACCTCGAGGGGGTCGATGCCGAGCATCTCCGAGGCGCTCCTCACCGACCGCCGGATGGGGACGGCCTCCTCCTCGATGACTACCCCCGTCCGGCTCTTCCGCGCCATGTCATTGATGGCATGGGCGAAGCCGCCCCTCGTGGGATCCTTCATGGCATGGACATCCCCCGCGGCGAGGGCGAGCTCCACGAGGCCCCAGACCGGCGCGACGTCGGACCGGATCTGCTCCCCCATATCGAAGCCCTCCCTGTGGGTGAGAACCGCGAGGCCATGGTCCCCGAGGGTCCCCGTCACGATGATCCGGTCGCCGGGCCGGAAGCCGTTGTCCCGGACCACCTTCTCTGCGACCCCGATCCCGGCCGTGTTGATGATGATCTTGTCGAGGGAGCCCTGTTCCACGACCTTCGTATCCCCCGTCACGAGGTGGGCCCCCGACTCGGTGAGGGCCTCGTCCATGGACCGGACGATCCGCTCGAGGTCGAGGACCTCGAGGCCCTCCTCGAGGATCATCCCGCAGGAGAGGGCGAGGGGCCGCCCCCCCATGACGGCAAGGTCGTTCACCGTCCCGCAGACGGCGAGCCTCCCGATGTCGCCGCCCGGGAAGAAGATGGGCCTGACGACGTGGGAATCGGTGGTGAAGACCACGTTCTTCCCGTCGATGGGGATGACCGCCCCGTCGTCGAGGGACTCGAGGCCGATCCCCCCCGCGTTCCGGTTCTTCACGTTCGTGAGGGTCCGCAGGAGCTCCCCCATGGTCTCGCCACCGGCCCCGTGGGCAAGGTTCACCTTCATGCGCCGTCCACGTCTATCTCGAGGGAGGTGACGACGATCTCCCGCCCCTGCTCGACCTCGGGCAGGGCGCCACAGGTCGGGCAGATGAAGATCTCGTCCCCTTCGTACCCGCAGCCGCACTTTGTCCTTGGCTTCACTGGCCGGCAGACAAGGGTCGCCCCCGAAAAGAGCGGGTCGTCCTCGCTGATGGCCTGGAAGAGGAACTCCACCTGCTCCGGGTTCACGAGTGCCATCTCCCCGACATCCACGTGGATCCGCTTCACCAGGTTCGCCTTGTTCTCCAGGGCCGCACGCCTCGCCGTGGTATAGATGTCATGGGCGATGGCGAACTCGTGCATCACTCCTCCAGGGTCGCGTACACCTGCCGGAAGATCTCCCGGGTCTCGAGGGCCTCCTCCCGGGAGAGCTTCTGGATGGCAAAGCCCACGTGGACGAGGACGAAGTCCCCCACCTGCACGTCCACGAGGTCGAGCTGGACCTCCTGCCTGAGGTCCCCGTAGTCCACCACCCCGACATTGTTCCCCTTCAGCTCCACGACCTCGGCGGGAATCGCGATGCACATGGTCTCTTCCTCCTCTCTCCGAAAAGCGCCGGGGAGGAGATTTGAACTCCCGAGGTGCCAGGCACCAGCGGCTTTCAAGGCCGCCGCCTTTCCGGGCTAGACTACCCCGGCTCTCTCAGAAACTTGGCGCCGGCGCGTAAAAAGCTTTCAAGGCCACCGCCTTTCCGGACTGGACTACCCCGGCTTCCTCAAAGGGTTCGAAGCGGCGCGTGAAAAAGGATTGGGTTATTTCCGCCGTGCCATCACGAGGAGGGCGAGGGCCGCACCCAGGAGGGCGAGGACGGCCGGGACCGGACTCTTCTGGGTCGTGGTGGGCACCGTGGTGGTAAAGAGGGTGAGGCAGTTCGTGCAGACGGTCACCGAGTACGTGTTCGAGGCCGCGAGGGTCACCGTGCCCTGGTCGCTGAAGGTGAAGGGGTAGACCTTCACATAGACCGTCCCCCCCTTTGCCGTGAAGGTGGCCGATTCACCGCCGACTGTCCCCTTCTCGTTCACGACGGTAAGGACGTTATCCTCGTCGAGGTACTCGAGCACCCAGTCTATGCCGGAGCTGGTGCTGATGGTGACCGTGCCCGGTTTCGTCCGCACGGCAAAGTACGCGGGCTGGCTCCGGGATGCCTGGGCTGAAGCGGAGACCTGCTCCACGGGGGTCACGAGGGTGGTGGCCGTGGTGACCGGAACGGGCTGGGATACCGTGAACTCGGCAGACCCGATGTAGCTCCTGGAATCGGCGAAGGAGGCGTCGTAGGTCCCACCCTCGGTGATGGAAATGTCCGTCGAGAAGGCGCCGTTCAGGGTGGCGATGTAGAGGGGTCCGAAGACGGTCATCCCGTTATGAACGACCGTGAGCTGGGTCCCGTTATTCCCCGCGAGGGAGAGGGTCCCCCTGATGGAGAGGAGGCCGGTAAAGGGCTGGGTGAGGGGAGAGCTGATCCTGAGCTCCCCCTGCCGGTTGATGAGGACGATGTTCTTCTGGTTCTTGGACTCCCCGCCAAAGGCATCGGATCCGCCCGGCTTCGGGTCCACGAGCTCGAGGAGGTAGTTCCCGGCGTCGAGGCCGGCGGTGGGGAAGCTCGCCGAGAAGACTCCCCCCTCCTGGAAAACGATCCTCGTCCGAGCAATCTCGGTCTTCGTCCCGGCCATCCTGTAGAAGATGAGGTCGGTGGAAAACCCGGGCTTGATGGTCCCCAGAGAGGTCCCGGTCACCTGCAGAACTTCCCCGACGGTCAGCGTGTCGGGGGCGACCAGCTCGACGTAGGCTGCCTGCGCGGCACCGACGAGGAGCAGGCCCGCGAGCAGGATCCAGGCAATCCTTTTCATAGATACACATCCTACTACCGGGAATAAATGGTTTCTTGTGGGCCCGAAGGGCCGGTCGCCGCCTGGCTCGGCCGCGAACGGCGGGGAGACGAGATTATCCCCGCCCTCACCTTCATCCTCAAGACCCGCGGGTGCGGCTGGAACCGGTGCCTCATGTGCGGGTACCGGCACTTCCGGTATCCCCGCGGCGAGGCCTTCCCGGGGGACTTCATCCTCGGCCAGCTCGACTGGATCGGGGAACGGTTCGCCGGGCGGGAGTTCGGCCTCGTGAAGATCTTCACCTCCGGGTCCTTCCTCGACCCCCGGGAGGTGCCCCCGGAAGTACGGCGGGAGGTCCTTGCCCGGTTCAGGGGGAAGGAGGTCATCGCCGAGACGAGGCCGGAGTTCGTCACCGCAGGTGCCGTCGGGGAATGCATGGCGGCCCTCGATGGCGGGAGCGGCCCGGTCTCCTTCTCGGTGGCCATGGGGCTCGAGACCACGGACGACGGCATCCGGGAGAAGTGCATCGACAAGGGGTTCACCTTCGACGACTTCGCCGCTGCCTCCCGCATCGCCCGCGGTGCCGGCGCGGGGGTGAAGGCCTACCTCCTCCAGAAGCCTCCGTTCCTCACCGAGCTGGAGGCCGTGGACGACGTGGTCCGCTCGGTCCGGGATGTCCGGCCGCATGCCGACGCCATCTCCCTCAATCCCTGCACCGTCCAGAAGGGAACGGAGGTGGAACGGCTCTGGCGGGCACGGGCCTACCGGCCGCCGTACCTCTGGTCCGTGGTCCTCGCCCTCTCACGCGTGGGGGTGCCGGTCACCTGCGACCCGGTCGGCGGGGGCACCCCCAGGGGTCCCCACAACTGCCCGGCCTGCGACGGGGAACTCCTGCGGGGTATCCAGGACTACAGCCTCTCCGGGGACCAAACGCTTCTTTCGGCGCTCCTCTCCGTGGACTGCCGCTGCAAACAGGAGTGGGAGTTTGTCCTCGGGGCCGAGCGCCCCTGGTGCATGCCCCTGACCGGCTGACCTACCGGCCGGCCTCTCCCGACTGGATCTCGATCTGCTTCGCGAGGAGCGGGAGGAATGTCCCGGCGTCCGAGACCACCCCGATGACCTGCTGCGTGCCCCGGTCCATGAGCTTCGTCACCGAGGTGGGGTTGATGTCCACGCAGACGGTCTTCACCTGCGAGGGGAGGCAGTTCCCCACGGCGATGGAGTGGAGAAGGGTCGCCACCATGAGGACCATCCCGCAGCCCCTGAGCTCCTCCCGCATGGCGTCCTGCGCCTCGATAACGTCGGTGATGACGTCTGGGAGCGGCCCATCGTCCCGGATGGAGCCCGCGAGGACGTAGGGGATCCCCTTCTTGACGCACTCGTACATGACCCCGCCCTTCACGACCCCCTTCTCCACGGCCTCCCTGATGGACCCCGCCCGGATCACCTCGCTGATGGCCTGGAGGTGGTGGCAGTGGCCGCCGATGACCGGCTTTCCCGTGGTGAGGTCCATCCCGAGGGAGGTGCCCATGAGGCTGTACTCGATATCATGGGCGGCGAGGGCGTTCCCCGCGAAGAGGGCGTCGACGTAGCCCATCCGGATAAGCCGGGCGAGGGCGGTGGCGGCTCCCGTGTGGATGATGGCCGGGCCTCCGACGAGGATAATCTTCCCTCCCTTCTTCTTGAGCTCGATCATCTCCTTTGCGATCTGGGCGATGATGGCCTCGCTCGGCCGCTCGGGGGAGACAGTCCCGTGCATGAACTCGAAGAGGGACTGCTTCCTCGGCCGGGCCGGGGGGACGACCTTCACCCCGTCCTCCCCGACCACCACGAGCTCTCCCGCGAGGAGCTTCGAGAGGGTCTTGCAGACTGCCTGCCCGGTCTTCGGGTCGAAGACCACGAGGCTGTCCATCTTCATCTCCCCGACGGGGATCCACTTCCCACCGTGCCGGATGAAGGTCGGGTGGTTCGTCGTCGAGTAGAAGTTCCTGGGGGCGATCCGGTTCCCCTCGGCGGGGACCAGGTGGCAGTCGGCGATCTCCACCGGCCGGGCGCCGAACCGGTGGAGCTCTGAGAGGATGAGCCCGAGTTTCGTCTCGTCCCGGGCCTTGACCCGGAGCTTCGCGTAGGACGGGTCGGTCTTCCGCTTCCCCACGTCGAACTCCAGGATCTCGAAGTTCCCCTCCATGTCCATGATCCGGTCGAAGACCTGGGTCATGATGCCCGAGTCGATGATATGCCCCTCGAGCTCGATCTCCCGGGACGCGTCCATGGCTATACGTCGGTCTGGATTGTTAATATGGTTAATCCCGGGGATTCCGTGAGAACGGCTTCTCCTCCACCAGGCGGAACCCATTGGATAGTCAGAATTGTCACCGGAAGTCCCCAGATGTTATCAGAACCCGGACGGCTTTGCCCCCTTCCCGCACACCACCCTCCGCACCCCGGCGAGATCCTCCATCGTATTGACATTCATGGCGAGGGCAGCGTCCCGGATAAGGAGCCTGAATTCCTCCTGCGGTTCCCGGATCCGCTCCCCGAGGAGGATGTTCACCCCGACCGGCGCCGAAGCTACCCCCTCGACCATCTCAATGTATTCCGTCCGGCACCCGCCCGCGGGACAGAGGTCGCGGGGGACCCAGCTGGAGAGGGCAGGCTTCTCCTGCGG
>DATKMC010000056.1:0-11921 GCA_035542115.1 Methanomicrobiales archaeon
GGACTCTACCCCTTTCTGGGACATGAGCCGTTCGGTCACGTGCTTGAGCTCGGCTCCCTCCCCCCGGAGCAGTATCACCTCGAGGCACCGGTCATGGGTGATGTGGGAATGGAGCGAGGCCTGGATCACGTACGCATAATCATGCTGGATATCGAGGAGCGTCTGTGTCAGGCCCTTCTGGTGATGGTCGTATACCATCGTAATTACCCCCTGCCGGTCACCCTTCACATCGGCCATCCACTGGTAGTGGGTGATGTAGGCCCGGATGGCATCCCGTATCCCCTCGGAGCGCGAGGAGTAGCCCCGGATGGTGAGTATCTCATTAAATTGATCGAGAAGTTTCTGGGGGAGCGAAACCCCGATACGGGAAAGATCCGCTTCATCGGTCATAGATAAACACTCAGTGAAGGTTCTGCGTCCTTCGAATAAATAATATGTCCCGGAGGATTTCGGGTTTCCACTCGAAAGAAATTAAAATTTCCTCATGTACAGAAAATCTCAGAAGGGGCCAGGTCAGAAGGGGCTAGAGTAAAGCCTTTAACATAAAGGAGAAACGCCCCGGCCGGGACTTGAACCCGGGTCAAAAGCTCCGCAGGCTTCTAGGATGTCCACTACCCCACCGGGACGCACTGCAAAGAAATACTCAGGAAAATTGTCGCCAATCCTTAAAAAAACTTTGTCGGTGGAAGTTCTTCAGTCCGGGGTCGGAGGGAGGAAGGATCGGGAGGAAACGACTCCACGGCGCATGCGTTCGGAACTTCCGAAGATGAAACCACCAGATTTATCAGTTGAAAGGAATTCATCTCGTGAGGACTTCTATGAGCGCAGAATTTCCCCGGAGGGGATACATGGTACTTGGTGGTGCGATCATTCTCGCTGTGCTTATCGCCTGTTGCACAACGGGACCTGCAGGCGGCCAGCAGACGCCGGCACCGACGACCGCCACCCCTGTCCGGACCTCACCCGTCCCCATGGTGACGACCGCTCCACCCTCACCGACTCCGACCGGTGAGGTTACCGTTCCCGGGACCACCCTGGCCTCGACTCCCGTGCCGACCGTAAACATGACCCCGACCCCACCGCCTGTGGTGGCGATCACCATCCAGAACGGCAGTTTCAATCCAAAAACGGTCACTATCCCCGCAGGGACTATGGTCACGTGGACGAACCTCGAGGCATTCCCGCACACGATCAGCAGTTCGGTGACGCCGAAATTCGGGCCGGGGAAGATCTTCCTGTCTAATTCCCTCGAGAAGGGTGATACGTTTTCCTTCACCTTCACTAACGCCGGGGTGTACCAGTACTACGCGGTTGATCGTCACAGCATGTTAGGAACCATTACCGTGACATAGCGTGAGGAAGATATCCTCCGTTTATTTTCTCCGGGCATATTGTCGGAACAGGTAGAACGTACGGCAAGGAGTTACTTGAGTCATGGCTCCCCGGCGGTTCGTGGTTGACGATCCCGGGGCTGAGGAAATGGCAGGACCCGGAGGCAATGCTCGGCATGATCAGCCTCCGCGAGGGAATGGCGTTCGTGGACGTCGGCTGAGGCGAGGGCTACTTCGCCATCCCGGCTCATCCCTTCTCTTCCGCCCAACCAGGATGATGACCCCGGCCGATCCAGCAAGTGCAGCGAGCGCCCCGAACCCCGGCAGCGGCGCGGGTGCAGGGGTGGTCGGGGCAGGAGTGGTCGGGACGGGAGGGGGGGTCGTGGTCGTGATCGGCGTCGTCGGAGGTAACGTGGTCGGGACCTTTGTCGGGGCCGCCAGGACGAGGGTGAAGCTGGTGCTGTCACCCGCCGGCACATCGACCCCGGAGACCGTCACGAGGTAGAGCCCGGGGGCGAAGGTGCTGGTATGGACGAGGAAGGACCAGCTGTTCAGGTCCCCGGGCCCGGGCTGGACGGTCACGGAGCCTGAGGTCCCATAGAACTCGCCGCTCTGGGTCTTCGGGGTGGGCGTGAAGGCCGAGGAGTACACGTTCACGATGAGGTGGTCACCCGGCGCAAGGTTCGTTGTGCCGGTGATGACGACGGGCCTTCCTGCTAAGGTCTGCCCGATGGAGTCGACGCTGACCATGGGGTTTTCCACGAGGAAGGACAGGGACGTATAGGTATCATCGATGTAGGGGCTGTTCAGGGCAGAGATGAGGGCATAGGACCCGGCCGTCGGGCCGAGCCCCGCGATGTTGACCGCACCCCCCGGGGGGACGGTCAGGAGGATTGCGGTACGGTCGGCACTGGGGGAGACGTCGAAGACCCCGAGCGGCCCCGGGTGCTGGACCACCGCCACGTACTGCCCGGGCGCGAGGGAGGCGGTCACCCCCCGGCTGAGCTCGTAGCTGAAGGTCCCGTCAGAGTTCGCGGAGGCCATCCCGTAGACGAGCTTGTTGGTCCCGAAGATCCAGATGGCGACCTGTTGTGCGCCGGCTGCGATGCCGGTGATGTAGAAGGTGTCCCCCTGGGCGACCGCCGGGGTGGTCTCCGTGCCAGACACGGGGGAGCGGGCGAGGTCAACGGAGGTGGTCCCGTAGGCCGTGTCCCCGAGGCCCGTGAAGCTCACGGGGGTACTCACCGCGAAAATGATGTACACCCCGGCGTCGAGGCCGAGGCCCTCCGTCCGCCACCGGTACCTCCAGGACTCATCGGTATTCACCCCGACCTGGGTGAAGGTCGAGGGGTCGCTGTCGACCACCGGCGTCCGCGGGCTGTCCAGCCTCCCGCCGGAGGCCGGGAGGTTGGGGCCGGTGACGAAGAGGTAGGTGGTGTCGCTCTCGGTGTTCACCCCGGTGAGGTCGACCTCCTCCCCGAGGTAGGCTGAGATCATCTGCCCGTTCACCCGGAGGTTCAGGGTCCCGCGGACCACGGTGACCTCGGCGTCATCGAACTCCACGTTCCCCCCCGTGCCCCTCTCGACCCGGATGTCGTAGGTCATGAGGGCGGTTTCCTGGGAGGTCGCCCATTCCACCGTCCGGCTCCCGCCTTCGTCGGTGGTCACGAGGGCGTAATACCCGGTCCCGCCGAGAGGAACCGCAGGGACGGCTCCCCGAATCGTGCCACCCCCGGCCACCTGGTGGGCGCCGATGGTATACGGCCCGCCCGCCGGGTCCTGGGAGACGCCTACCTGCCCGGCGAGGAGCTGCGGGGGCTGGTCCCCGGGGGCGCCCGACAGGGAGGAACTCCCCGATACCCAGAGGTAATACCCGGTCAGCGGTTCACCCGAAATGGTGATATCGATGTTGTTCCCCCGGGTGATGGGGCCCTTCGGTCCGGCGATGCTCAGTCCTGCTCCCGTTCCGACGGTGAAGTTCTGAGCCGCCGCCCCCATGGCGAGAAGTGCGACGGCAGCAAGGAGGACAAGCGCCTCCTTCACCGGCCTCCTCCACCTCACGATCTCGTTCTCTGCCACGGTTTCATTCCCCTCTTCGTCCCTGTTCTCCCTGCTCAATCCTCCCGAACCCCTGATGAACCTTTCGTGGGATCCCATTTCCTGAAGGGGGTGTCGCAGGATACCGAGGGCTCCTCCCTGGAGGTGGTCAGGATGGAAGAAAGGGGGGGTCTATCGCTTCGGCCGGAAGGTCCGGGACGGGCACCGCTCCGCATCCCGGTCGGCGGGGACGATGCCGTCCATCTGGCACTCGCCCTCGTCCCCGGAGAGGGGCCTGAAGAAGAGGCAGTCCCGGCAGGCGGCCATGGCCCTGACCTCTTCAGCCCGGGGTCCCCCGGGGGCCCTTGAAGTTGATATTGGCGGTCACCTTGTTCCCGAAGAACTCGATGTAATAGCTCCCCGGGTACCGGACCCAGAGCTTCTTGCTGTACGACACGTCGTACTGCCCGCCATAGCCATCCCGGACGAGGATCCGCTTGGTCTCGAGGTCCTTGACCGTCACCTCGAAGAAGGCCTGGGGGTCCGGGTAGGTGATGGACACGGTACTATCCGATCCCGAGACCGGGTCGGTCACGACCCTCGTCTTCGTGATGTTCGGCACGGTCAGGGTATACTCGATGAGGAGCGGGGGGGCCTGCAGGTTATAGTTGTAGGCGGTGCGGTTATAGACAAAGACGAGTTTCTTCTGGTCCAGGAGGGTGAGGTTCGCGGTGACATTCTCCGGGGGAGGGGGGTTCCGGTAAGTACCCTCCGGGGTCACGGTGACCGTTTCCGAGGGGATGAGGGTAGCCTCGACGAAGGCGCTCGTGGGGACCGGGGTGGTCGGGACGCCGGATCCCCCAGCGTTCCCGCCGGGATTTATCGTGGTATTTCCCCAGGTATTCTTCCCCGTGGTGTTCCGCGTGGGAACCCGCTGCCCGCACCCCGCGAGGAGGACCATGGGAACGAGGAGGATGGCAACGATGGCTGCCGTGCGCATGGAACTCATCAATGAATATTTGATGAATCGTATATTTATGCCTTTATCTCATGGAATCCTATCCCGGGCCGTGATTGTGGAATTTTCCAACAGAATAACTAATATGATACCAAATCCCACGGTTTTCCATGAGCCCGATCCGGTCCATCATCCTCGCGGGGGGCATCGGGACCCGGCTCTGGCCCCTTTCCCGGAGGCAGTACCCGAAGCAGTTCCTCAGGTTCCGGGACCGCTCCCTCTTCCAGATGACCTATGGGCGGGCGAAGCTCCTTTCAGGCGAGGGCGGCATAACCGTTGTCTCGAACGCCAGCCACCGGTTCCTGGTACAGAACCAGGTGGAGGAGCTGGGGTGCACCATCCCGGGGGACCGGCTCCTCCTGGAGCCGGTGGGGAGGAACACCCTGCCGGCCGTCACCTGGGCGATGCAGGGGATCCGGGGGAGCGGGGCAGCCGCGGCGGTCTTCCCGAGCGATCACCTTCTCGAGGATTCGGTTGTGAAGGAGATCCGGGCCGCCGCACCCCTCGCCCGGGACCGGCTCGTCACCTTCGGGGTGGGGCCGACGAGGCCGCATGCGGGGTACGGCTACATTCGTCCCGGGGAGGCCCTGGGCGGAGGGTACCGGGTCGCCGAGTTCCGGGAGAAGCCCGACGAGGCAACCGCTGCCCGGCTCATCGCCGAGGGCTGCCTCTGGAACAGCGGTATCTTCCTCCTCTCGCCGGAGACCTTCTTCGCCGAGCTCGGGAAGTACCAGCCCGGGATCGCCCGCGCCTTCGCGGAGGGGGCGCCGGACTACGCGGGCCTCCCATCCCTTTCCATGGACTACGGGCTCCTGGAGCGCTCCGGCCGGGTCGCCGTGGTGCCCCTCAAAGCCGCGTGGGACGACCTCGGGGACTTCGAGGCCCTCTACGAGCATGAGCCCCATGACGGCGGGGGGAATGCCGGGGAGGCCGAGTTCCTCGACGCCGGCGGGAACTACGTCCATGCGCCGGGGAAGCACGTGGGTGTCATCGGGGCCGACGACCTCGTCATCGTGGACACCCCCGATGCCCTCCTCGTCTGTGGCCGGGCGGAGACCGCGAGGGTGCGCGACCTCGTGGAGCGGTACGAGAGCAGGCATGACCCCATCACCGAGTTCCACGTCCAGGTCCACCGGCCCTGGGGCTCGTACACGGTCCTCGAGGAGGCCCGTTCGTACAAGATCAAGCGGGTGAGCGTGAGCCCGGGGAAACTCCTCTCCCTCCAGCTCCACCGGCACCGGAGCGAGCACTGGATCGTCGTCTCGGGGAAGGCCGACATCCAGCTGGGTGAGGAGCGTTTCGTCCTTTCCCCGAACGAGAGCACCTTCGTCAGGGCGGGGGTCAGGCACCGGCTCGGGAATTCCGGGACGGCACCCCTCGAGGTCATCGAGGTGCAGAGCGGGGACTACCTCGGCGAGGACGATATCGTCCGGTTCGACGACGAGTACGGGAGGGAGTGAGCCCTTCCCCACCCCCCCTCTTCACCGCCAGGCGCCCCCCCCCGGTCCATCCCGCCCCGGCGGGCTATACCTCATCCCTTTTTCCAGGTGACGTGCCGGTTCAGGAGGAAATTCCAGATGAATCCCGCGAGGATCCCGGCCATGTTGGAGACGAGGTAGTAGATGCCCGCGTATTCCGTGAGGGCAAGGAGGACCAGCCAGTTGATGACCGCCCCCCCGATGGAGATGGCATGGAACAGGAGGATCCGCGAGGCAAAGGGCCTCGTCCGGTGAGCGGGGTCTTTCCCGAAGGTCCACCGGTCATTCCAGAGGAAGTTGTTCAGGATGGAGACCTCGATGGCGATGGCGCCTGAAACGAGGTAGTAGAGCCCCCCGAACTGGGTGAGGATCCAGAGGAGGCCCATGTTCACCAGGATCCCGGAGCAGCCCACGATGGCAAATCGGCCTATTTTCTCGATCTCCTCCCATGCAGCCCCCTGCCGGCGGGAGATGGCGAAACGGGAGATGTCGACGACCTGGCGGAGGTAATCGAGGATGGTGCCCGGGCGCAGCTTGCTCGATCCCGCCTTGCGGTCATGGAAGGTGAAGGGGATCTCGGCCGCCTTCCTCCACGAGCCCTTGCCGAGAACCTCCATGAGGATCTTGTACCCCCGCGGCTGGAGGGGTGCTCCTGCCACCACATCCTTCTTCAGGGCAAAGAACCCGCTTACCGGATCCGTGATCTCGGGGAAGAGGACCCGGCCGAGGAAGGTCGCCCCGGAGGAGATGATCCGCCGACCGAGGGGCCAGTCCTCGATGCCGCCGCCGGGCATGTAGCGCGAGCCGATGACGATGTCGGCCCCCCCGCGGATCTCCCCCAGGAACCGGGGGATGAGCGCCGGCGGGTGAGAGAAGTCGGCGTCCATGACGAGGACAACGGGGGCCCGGGCCTGCCCGAAGCCCTCCACTACGGACTGGGAGAGGCCTGGATCGGAGGTGCGGACCACGAGCCGGAGCTCAGGGAACACCGGCTGGAGCGCCCGGACCCCCGGGATGGTGTCGTCGGGGGAGGAGTCGTCCACCACGAGGATCTCGCCCCGGATGCCGGCCCCCGCGAGGACATCGTGGACGGCCCGGAGGATGGACCCGATGTTCTCCCCCTCCCGGTATGTGGGGATGATCACCGCGAGCTCGTACGGGTCACTCATCGCCGGGCCAGCCCCTCACCCCGAGTACTTCAGGAGGAGGATCCCGCCGTTTTTGTCCCTCCACACCGGCGTGCTGTGCTTCGCGAGCCAGGTGACGAGGAGGCCCTGGGGGTCCGTGGACTGGATGTCCCCGGTCACGATGAACCAGGCGGACCCGCCCGGGTTCGCGCCGATGAGCCCTTCCGCCTCGCTCACCGTGTAAATGCCGGACTCGAGGGTCCCCGCGGTATCGTTCCGGTAATAGTAGTCGAGGGGTTGCCGGATATAGCCCGGGGCGGCGATGACGAGGTCCCCCGGCCTCGCAACACCGCCGAGCTCCTGCGAGAGGCCCCGCCAGTCGTCCTTCTGGGGTGAGGAATAGTAGGGGACGAGAACGGGGAGGTTCACCATGAGGGCGAGGATAAGGGCCCCGTAGACGAGGTTCCGGCTCCGGACGAGGGAGCAACAGGGCCTGAGAGCGAGGGCCACCCCGGGGAGGAAGGCCGCGAGGAGGTAGATGAGGTACCTCGGCACCATGGGCATCCGGTAAGAGAGGAAGACGGAGACGAGGAGGGGGAAGACGAGGGCGAAGGCGAGGAGGAGGGCGGTCCGCCGGTCCTTCGGGTAGAGGGCGGCGACCCCCACGATGAAGAGACCGGTGAAGACGCAGGCGAGGACCTCCGAGAACCCCGAGATCTGGACGAGGGTGATGACGATGGTGTCGAGACCCTGGATCCCGAAGCTCGGCCCGCCGCTGGTCCTTGCGAAGAAGAGCTTGACGGCGTAGTAGAGGAGAGGGAGGGAGAGGACCGAAAAGGTGATGACCGAGAGGGCGAGGGGGACCGCCGAGCGGATATCCCGGGCCATCTCCCGCGCCTTCACGGCGATAGCGAAGAGGAAGAGGGCGAGGACGGGGACGAAGGCATAGAAGTGGGTCCAGAAGGCGAGGGCCGAGAAGGCGCCGAAGAGGAGGGCGTCCCGCCTCCCCCAGCTCTTCAGGAGCCGGAGGAAGAAGAGGAAGGCGAGGGCGTAGAAGAAGAGCATGAGGGCATATGCCCGGGCTTCCTGCGAGTAGAAGATCGCGAAGGGGGAGAAGGCGAGGAGGGCGGCAGCAAGGATCCCGGTGTTCCTGTCGAGGATCTCGGTCCCGAGGAAGTAGAAGACCGGGATGGTGAGGATCCCGAAAAGGGCGGGGACGATCCGGAGGATTACCTCGCTCTCCCCGAAGGCGAGCATGGCATGCTCGATCCAGTAGAAGAGGGGCGGGTTGAACTCCCCTGCGGTGAGGGTGTTCCAGATCTGGTTGACCGGCTCCCTGGCGATGGTGAGGGTGGTGGCCTCGTCGAGCCAGAGGGAGGCCGATCCCAGCTGGAAGAGCCTGAGGAAGGCTCCAAGGATCGTAAGGAGGAGGAGGACCCGGAGGTACCGGCTTCCCCGGATCGCGTCCACCACGGAGCACCAGGGGCATCCCGAAACCGGCGCCGCCGTAGCCGGCCCCTCGAGCTCGCAGCCGGGTTCCCTCTCGGGAGCCCCCTTTTCCCTCCTCTGTTTCGTCTCCTTTGCCTTCTTTGCCATGGGATCAACAGCTACATGAGGGACGGAGGGTTAAAAGGGGATCGGTTTCTCAGGCGGTTTGACCCGTGAAACGCAGGCTACCCGGGCGATACGCCGGCGGAATATCGGTTCGGGCAGGGGTATGCTGGCGGAAACGCCGGTTCCGGCCGGCGGTATGCAGCAACCCGCCGCGGGACGCGGCCGGGGTGTCGCCTTCAGGTCCGCCCGGCCGGAGGAACGAAGAGCAGGTACTCGTCCAGGAGCTTCGAGAGGCCGGACCCGGCGTCGAGGCTCATGAGGAAGGGCCGGGCGAAGAACTCCTCCACGGCGTCGTAGAAGAATCCCGCTGGCACCGCCGTTTCGGCATCGGGATCGACGACGAGCCGGAAGCTGATGTACTGCGCGGTGTTCTCGTCGTCGTACACGATGCGCCACACTGTCGGGAGGGCTTCGAAGCTCTCCGGGTGCTCCACCTTCAGCCAGTTCACGAACCCCCGGAACCTCGGCCGTTCGCCCTTCTCCTCCTCGTCGATCCGCCACCGGAGGTATTCCCGGCTCATCTCGTTCCGGGCTGACATGAAGTTGTAGGCAAGGGTCCCGAGGGTATAATCGAGGTGGGCAAGGGCATCCATGAAGAAAAAGCGGAGCACCGGGTGGAAGTCCGAAGGGCTGTACAGCTGGAGGGACTTCCGGGCGAGGTGCCGGATGACCTGCTCGTACTCGTTCGTTTCCATCATGCACACAAGCTGGTGAACCCGCGGGAAAAACCTTTTCTCACCTCCCGGAAGGGGAGGAAGCCAGGGGAGGGGGACCCACTCCGGACCCCGCTGCAGGTGAACGGCGGAGGCTGCACCAGGACCAGGAACGGGGCGGCGGTCCCTCCCGTGAGATTTACCGGGTCAGTGGTAGAAGGGCGCCCGGACCCTCACCGCCTCGCGGAAGGCGGCCTCGAGCACCTCCCCCCGCTTCCCCCGGATGTCGATGAGGTTATCGGACCTGAGGAGGCAGGGCTTGAGCTTCCCGTCGGAGGTCACCCGGAGACGGTTACAGAAGGCGCAGAACTCGGTGTTGTGCCTGGGCCTGACCACCTCGACCTCGGCCCCGTCCACGCAGTACTTCCTCCGGTGGTGCATCCGCCGGGTCAGGATGATCTTTGACCGGGACTCGAGGTCCTGTTCGAGACGGTTGATCTCGGCATGCGAGGTGCAGCTGCCGATATCCATAAGCTCGATGAGCTGGAGGATGAGGTCCCGGTTCCCCCTCACGTACGCGAGGAAGGCCTCGACCTCATCCTCGTTTACGCCCTTCAGGACCACCATGTTTAGCTTGATCGGGGTCAGGCCGGCATCAAGGCCCGCCTCGATCCCCTCGAGTACCTCCGATAACCGGTTCCGTCCGGTTATGTCCCGGTAGCACTCCGGATCAAGACTGTCAAGGGACACGTTGATCCTCGAGAGCCCGGCGTCCTTCAGGTCCCGGGCATACCGGGCGAGCAGGATGCCGTTCGTGGTCATGGAGGACTCGAGCCCGGGGGGGACCGCCCTCACGATCTCCAGGATATCATCCCGGATGAGGGGCTCGCCGCCGGTGAACTTCACCGAGCGCATCCCGAGCTTCGCGGCCACCCGGAGGATCTCCCGGATATCCTCGAGAGGGATCTCCGCCTCGGGCGATCTCTCCCCCTCGGCATGGCAGTAGATGCAGCTGAGGTTGCACCGCTGGGTGACGCTCATCCTGAGGTTCGTGGCAGCCCGACCAAAGGTATCGGTCAGCACGTCTCCCGTCCCGCGAAGTTCCTGCCGATGATGTAGCACTCCCGCGATCCCCTCCTCGTCACCCTCGGCCGGTACACGTGCACCGACCTGAACCGCGCCCTGACCCCGGCGAGGAGCCCGTCGAAGTCCTCCCCCTGGAAGGACTTGACCACGAAGTTCCCGCCCGGTGGGAGCACTCGGGAGGCGAGGGCGAGGGCATCCTCCCCGATCCCCACGGCACGGGCCTGGTCCACGCTCCGGGCCCCCGTGAGGTGGGGGGCGGCGTCCGAGACGAGGACCGAGGCCCCGGGCACGATGGCGAGGATCTGCTCCTGCACCGCGGGGTCGGTGAAGTCCCCCACGAGGGTCTCGGTGCCGGGCAGGGGCGCTACGGGCTGGAGGTCGACCCCGAGGATTGTCCCGTCGGTCAGGGTGGAGAGGACCTGGAGCCAGCTCCCGGGGGCCGCCCCGAGGTCGATGACCGAGTCCCCGCGCCTGACCACGCGGTACTTCTCCTGGATCTCCAGGAGCTTGTAGGCCGCCCTCGACCGGTACCCATCCCTTGCGGCCCGCCGGTGCACTGTGTCACTCGCCCATCCGGACATCAAAATCCTCGTGCCCCCGGCCGCCCGGCACCTGTCCGGGTACGGGGCGGCCTTTTTTCAGGTTCAGCGTAAAAGCGTCTGCTGATGCAAACGCTTCTGCTTGCACCCGGGCGTTTCACTGACGTTCAACGCCCGTATACCTAAAAAATATGTATATATAGTTATTAATAGAGTCTGTTAAGGGGTTAGGAATGCTGAAAGCGAGCATCGATGCAGATATCTTCAGGGAGGCCATCGAGGTCGTCTCCGCCCTCGTCACCGAGTGCCGGCTCCATGCGGATGCAAACGGGATCCGGACCCGGGCGGTGGACACGGCGAATGTCGCCATGGTATCCCTCGAGCTGGGGAAGGACGGCTTCTCCTCGTTCTCCGCGACGAAGGAGGAGATCGGTCTCGATATTACGAAGATGAAGAACATTTTCGGGATGATGAACAAGGGGGACACCCTTCACCTCCAGCTCGCCGACAGCTCCCGGAAGCTCGAGCTCTCCTTCGGGAGCTACCGGTACTCCGTCACGCTCCTCGACGTGAACACCGTGAGGAAGGACCCGAACCCGCCCACCATCGAGCTCCCAGGGAAGGTCGTCCTCTCAGGCGAGGCCCTCTCCTCGGCCATCAGGGCGGCCTCGGTGGTCTCCGACAAGATCGCCCTCGGCATCGACCCGAAGGGCCAGAAGTTCTACATGGTCGCCGAGGGGGATACCGACCACATCCGGCTCGAGCTCGGGAAGGACCAGCTCATCTCCCTCACCCCCGTGGAGGCCCGGTCCCTCTTCTCCCTCGACTACCTGAAGGACCTCGGGAAGGTCATGGGGAGGGCGGCGGAGGTGCAGGTCGCCCTCGGCATCGACCACCCGGTCCGGTTCTCTTTCACCTTCGCCGACGGGAAGGGCTTGGTGGACTACCTCCTCGCCCCGAGGATAGAGGCTGACTGATGCGGGTCCAGCTGGACCGGCGTGACCTCGCAAAATATCCTTTTTTAAAGGAGGCCCAGGA
>DATKMC010000057.1:0-8945 GCA_035542115.1 Methanomicrobiales archaeon
GTCCCCCTTGTCAGGATAGGCCTGTCCTGTATGGAACGGGGGCCCTTCCCTGGAATCCCCTGTCAGAGACTCCCAAAACCTCCGATCACAGGTCCCCAAACAATGGGGGGATGGCCGCGCCGGGGGAGGGAGGTTTCATCAGAAACCGACCTGGAGCAACCCGCCAGCAGGCGGGGTGCGACCCGTAGCTCCCCAAGAGCCCACGACTGAGATTCCCATTCCCGAAGACCTGTCCCTGAACTTTCTGCAATTGAAAAAGCGAGGGGATACGGAGAGGATTGATCCTGGGGTTTACGCGCTATAGTAGGTGACCTTCTTGCCCTTCTCAGAGTATTCCCCGCGGAAGGTCTCGATGTTGCGCTTGTACCCGATCCGGTCGACGACCCCCATCTCCCGGAGACGCCTCCGCACCCGCATCACGTCGGCCTCGTCGGCCCAGTCACGGGTGTAGACGTAGATGACCTTCCTCTCGTCCCGGGACTCGGGGTTCGGCTTCGCCGTGGATACCTTCGCCGAGATCCCGAGCTCCCCCGCCGCCGTCGCGTCCCGGACCCTTCGCCAGAGCCCGTCCACCTTATCATCGGGGAGGAAGATGAGCCACTTGCCGGCCTTCTCGTCGTCCATATCCCCGCTCGTGAAGTCCGGGGCGTCCTGGACGATCCAGTAGAGGAGGGTGGTCCTCGTGGGGATGACCCCCTCGCCCCCGGTGAGCATCCGGTAGAGCCCATCGGGGGACCCGAACCGAGCGGTGAGGGCCCCGGCGAGGGGCGGGTAATCGGCGGCGAACCGGGCGAAGATGGCCGCGAGGTCCTCCCGGAAGTCGGCGCCGGCCTCCACGAGCCCGAAGAGGGAGCGGCCCTCCTCCCGGAGCACCCGGTTGAGGAGGATCTCGAAGAGGCCGTAGGCCACGTCCGAGAGGTTCCCGCCCTCCCCCTGCTCCAGCTCCTCCTCCTGCTCCTCCTCGCCCATACAGACCAGTGTCAGACGCCTCCCTGTAAAAAGGATTCCCCATGGCAGGGAAGGGGGAGACCGGTCGGGTGGTACTGTGGTGGTCCCGTTGTGATCCCTGCCCCCGGAATCCCCCTGATCCCCTTCCCGGGTATTCTCCTCCTGGAGAGAAGCCTGGATTATCTCACGTTTGCCTCCTGTGCCCTTGAAAATGCCCGAAAACGCCCCGGGTCGAAGGTCTTAAGAGGAGGATACTCATAGTATAGGAATACTATGCAGTGGAAACGCGACTTCGGGCTCACCCTCCGGGTCTGGTTCACGATGTTCCTCCTCCTCATCGTGTACCTCATCTTCATCTCAGCCCTCTCGTACCTCGGGGTGGGGGTATGGGGGCTGATCCTCATCTCGGGAGGGCTCGCCTTCATCCAGTACTTCTTCTCCGACAAGCTCGTCCTCTGGACCACGAGGGCGCGCATTGTGGAGGAGCAGGAGTATCCCGAGCTCCATGCCATGGTCAGGAAACTCGCGGCCGAGGCGGACGTCCCCGTGCCCCGGGTCGCCGTCGTCCAGACCCCGGTCCCGAACGCCTTTGCCACCGGCCGGAGCCCGTCCCATGCCGTCGTCGCCGTCACCGACTCCATCATGCGGCTCCTCTCCCCGAAGGAGCTCGAGGCCGTCATCGCCCACGAACTCTCCCACGTGAAGAACCGGGATATGCTCACCCTCACCATCGCCTCCTTCATCGCCATGGTGGCCGCCATCATCATGCAGAACGCCTGGCTCTTCTCCATCGGGAACCGGCGGAACGAGGGTAACCCCTGGCTCATCGCCTGGATCGTGGCCATCGTCGTCTGGCTCGTCTCCACCCTCCTCCTCCGGTCCCTGTCCCGGTACCGGGAGTTCGCCGCCGACCGGGGGAGCGCCTGGATCACGAGGAGGCCCCATGACCTCATCACGGCCCTCGAGAAGATCAGCGGCCGGATGGACTACGTCCCGCCGGAGCAGAAACAGGCAGTCGAAGGGGCAAACATGTTCTACATCATCCCCGCCCTCTCGGGCCGGAGCATCATGGAGCTCTTCTCCACCCACCCGCCCCTCGGGAAGCGGGTCGCCGCCCTCGAGAAGGTCGAGGCGGAGCTCGCCTCCGGGGTATAACCCCTTTTTCCCGGCACGGGGATCCCCGGATGTCCCCCTTTCTCGAGGACCGGAACCCGGTTGTCGCCGCTGACCTGGGGGCGACCACCACCCGGGTCGCCCTTGTCGGACAGGGCGGGAAGATCCTCGGGAAGGCCTCTGCCCCCACCCCGACCTCCGGTGATCCCCCGGATCTGATCACCCGCCACCTGGCCGGCCTCGTCCGGCAGATGTTATCCCGGACCGGGGTATCCTCCCCTGCCGGTATCGGGATCTCCGCCTGCGGTCCCATCGACCACCGGAAGGGCGCCGTCGTCCGCCCCCCGAACCTCCCCTCCAGGGAGATTCCCCTCGTGGAACCCCTCGGTGCGGAGTTCGGGGTCCCCGTCCGGCTGGCGAACGATTGCCACGCGGGGGTCCTCGGGGAGGTGGCCTTCGGGGCCGGCGCAGGGTGCCAGGACCTCGTGTACATCACCCTCTCTACGGGCATCGGGGGCGGGGTCGTCTCGGCCGGACGGCTCATCCTCGGGCGTGACGGGAACGCCGCCGAGATCGGGCACTTCCCCGTGGACAGCACCTGGAACCTCCCCTGCGGCTGCGGGGGAACCGGCCACTGGGAGGGGTACGCCGCAGGAAGGTTCCTCCCCCGGTTCTTTGTCCGGTGGTGCGAGGTCACCGGCCATTCCCCGGGAAACGTCTCCGTGCCGTCAGCCGAGGGGATCTTTGCCGCCGCACGCCGGGGAGATCCCGCCGCCTCCGGGTTCCTGGAGGCCCTCGGGGTGATGAACGGCCGGGGCATCTCGGCCGTCATCGTCGCGTACGACCCCTCCCGGATCATCCTCGATGGGTCCGTCATCCTCAGGAATGATGATCTCCTCCTCCCGCACCTCCTCCCGCACATCGACCGGTTCCTCCCCCTCCCGGAGATCCGGCTCACCGCGCTGGACGGGCTCGCGCCCCTCCTCGGGGCCTCGGTTCTTGCGCGGGGATACGACACCGTGATCGGGTCCCTCCTGCCGGGGTAACCGCCGGGGAAGGCTTATCATCGGGACAACCCTACTCCCGGTTGGATGGCCATGGAACTCCCCCTGAAGCTTGGTCTCGTGAAGGACCGGAAGGTGAAGCACTTCCTGGGGTCCCGCTGCGAGCTCTGCGGGAATGCGTACCCCACCAATATCCTGAGATCCACCTCATCCCCTGCGGGGGGACACCGGTGAAACCCGGCCCCGACCTCCAGGTGGGATGATGGCCCCCCTCCCCTTCCGGAAGGAAGACCTGAACCGGCGTATCCGGGACCTCCGCCGGCAGTACGAGGAGGACCTCGCCCTCCTCGTCGGCATCCCGAGCGTGAGCTCGGATCCGGATCATGACGCTGATGTGAAGCAATGCGCCGAGGCGGCGGCAGGGCTCCTCAGGAGGGAGGGTGCGACCGCCGGGATCATCCCGACCCCGGGGCACCCGGTCGTCCATGCCCGGGTCGTCACCGATCCGGGTTACCCGACGGTCGCCATCTACAATCACCTTGATGTCGAGCCTGCGGATCCCGCGGAGTGGAGCTCCGACCCCTTCACCCTCGCCATCGCCGGGGGGCGATATACCGGCCGGGGTACCACGGATGACAAGGGCCCCGCCCTCGCGGCCATGGCGGCCATGGCCCTCGCCCGCGAGGCAGGTGTCCCCCTCAACTTCCACTTCCTCTGGGAGCTCGAGGAGGAGGTCGGGAGCCCGCACTTCGCCTCCTTCCTCAGGGAGAGGAGGAGGGGGATCCCCGCCGATTCCGTCCTCGTCTCCGACACCATCTGGGCGGGTCGCGGGGTCCCCTCCATCCCATACGGGCTCCGCGGTCTCCTCCCGGCGACCCTCAGCCTCAGGACCGCCCGGGCCGATGTCCACTCCGGTGTCGCGGGCGGGGTTGCCCGGAACCCCCTCCTCGAGATCTCCAGCCTCCTCGCGGCCATCTGCGTTCCGGGGACCGGGGAGGTGCAGATCCCGGGCTTCTACGACGGGATCCGGGAACCCGGCGACAGGGAACTGGAGGAGTTCGTCTCTGCGTCGGGGTTCACAAGGGAGGGGTTTGCCCGGGACCTCGGCCTCAGCTCCATCCGGCAAAACATCACCTCCGACCTCGACGCGGTGAAGGCCGTCTCCACGAGGCCGACCTTCGAGGTCCACGGCATCGCCGGCGGGTATGTAGGCCCGGGGGCGAAGGCCATCGTCCCCCGCCGGGCCGAGGCAAAGGTCTCCATGCGCCTCGTCCCGGGCCAGGACCCGGCCCGGATCGCCCGGCTCTTCAGGGAGTTCGTGGGCCGGAGGAACCCGGATGTCCGGTTGGTCTTCGCCCCTGCCCTCCGCCCCTACCTCGGGAATCTCCGGGGACCCCATGCCCGGGCCGCATGGTCCGCGATGAAGGCCGCCTTCGGAAGAGAGCCGGTCTTCACCAGGGAAGGGGGGTCCATAGGGGCTGTCGTGGCCATGGACGGGATCCTCCGGGTTCCCATCGTCCTCCTGGGCCTCTCCCTCCCCTCCCAGGGGTACCATTCGGTGAACGAGCACTTCGACTGGAGACAGGCCTCGGGAGGGATCCGGATGTTCTCCCATTACTTCGCCACCATCGCCCGGATCCCGCCTCCCCGCCGACGGAAGACAGGGAAAGGCTAAAGTCCCCGGAGAGAATATTCATGGGATACTGCATCGATGATCTAGAGGCATGATATTGGCCTTCCAAGCCAATAGCCCGGGTTCGAATCCCGGTCGATGCATGGGGCTCGTGGTCTAGTCGGCTATGACGTCGCCTTCACACGGCGAAGGTCCTGAGTTCGAATCTCAGCGGGCCCATCCCTCATCACCTCTCCCGTGTCGTAACCTTTATCCGTCCCCGGCCAGCCGGTCATATTGTCGGGAATCACATCCAACCGTTCATCCCGCCAAGGAAACCAAGATGGCGAAAACGTCCTCCCCCAGGCTGACCCGGGCGAAATACCACAGAATCTCCATGGACGCCCAGGGTGACACCCACTTTGACACCGTGACGGTCGAACAGAGTCTCGCGAAGGCCGCGCCACCCGCTGCCCCCTTCTACGTCTCCGAGGACAGACCTGCGACGAGGTATCGCTTCTACACCTTTCCGCCCGGCTGGGTCGGCGAACTGCATCCTGCTCCCACCCGGCAGTTCCTGGCCCTCATGTCGGGTGCGGTGGAGATGGAGACGACGGACGGGACGGTGAGAAGGCTCGGGCCCGGGGATCTCGTCCTCCTGGAGGACACCTCGGGCAGGGGCCACGTGACGAGGAACACCGGGGACGGGTACGCCATATTCCTCGTGGTCCCCGTTCCCGCGGCCTGATGTTTTCCCGGGGATATCGTCATCCGGACCCGAAGCCTGCCATCCGAAGTGATTTCCCTCCGGCCGCTGAGATACCGGACGCGATGGAGTGCCTCCAGTGCGGGTGGTGCTGCCGGCAGTACCGGGGCTACCACTGGGCGAAGGCCCCCGACCTCCTCCGGTGGCATAGGGAGGGGAAGCAGGACATCCTCCGGTTCGTGGCGGCGGGCAGGAACCCCGACGGGACGCCCCGGTCCGCCGCGGACCTCGGCGAGGCCGATCTCGCGGCCCTGGAGCCGGCCACCGGCTGGACGGATCCCGGCACGGGGCTGTCCCTCGAGGCCTGCCCTTTCCTCACCGATGCTGGGGACGGCCGGTTCCTCTGCGCGATTCACCTGACGAAACCGGCCGTCTGCCGGGAGACTAATACCTGGGAGTGGGGCTCCGGCCGGTTCGGCCCCTGGGGCTGTCCGGTCTCCCCGCCGTGATCCGGCCCGGCATCCTGGGAGCACCAGCCCGGCCCGGGGGAGGATTCAGCCCTTCTTTGCCATCTCGGTGGCCTTCTCGAGGAGCACCTTCGTCGAGGCCAGTATCTCCTCGACGTCGTTCCTGTCATAGACGCAGAGGCAGTCGTTCCCCCTCGCGATCTCCCGGCCGACCTCGAAGTTCTCGAGGATCTCGGGGGAGAAGACCTTATCCTTCACGTAGAGCTCATCCATGGCGTACTTCAGGCAGTCGACCCCCTCGGCCTCGTACCCCTTCATCCTGAGGAGGGCCCGGAAGGCGTTCTGCATCGCCCGGTGGGACTGCTTCACCGCCCACTTGTCGGTCTCGTCCTTGAAGGACATCACCGCGTGCCTGAGATCTTTTTCTGCTTCCAGGAGTTCCGCCGCGGTCCTCCCGGGATCCTTCCGCACCTTCCTGAGGTTCCCGGCCTTCATGCAGGCCTCAAATCTCCTTCCCATGAGCACCACACTTATCCTGACCCCGGCATACCCCTGCCGGGGCCCCTGTGGATGACTCCCCGGGGAGCTATATGAACCTGCCCCCTGTTCCCGGAAAATGAGGGACCGCACCTCTCACTCCCTGCGAGAACCCGATGGGTTCATATAGGCCCCGATGCTTCTTACTGCCCAGAAGAAAGGGTGGATGACATGGTCGAGGTTCTGCCTCCTGAGATGTTCAGGAACACCTATGATCCCGCAAAGGTCACCTGCGAGAGCACCGCCGAGCTGAATCCCCTCGACGAGATCATCGGCCAGGAGCGGGCCCTCCGGGCGCTCCGGTTCGGCCTCGAGATCAAGGAGAACGGGTTCAACGTGTACGTCTCGGGAATCCCTGGCACCGGTCGGATGTCCGCGGTGCGGGGGTTCCTCTCCGAGCTCGCGAAGGCGAAGCCCCGGGCGAGCGACTGGATCTATGTGAACAACTTCGGGAACCAGTACGAGCCGAACGCCATCCGGCTCCCGGCGGGCACGGGGAAGCAGTTCCGGGCCGACATGGAGGACTTCATCGACGAGGCGAGGAAGGCCCTCCCCCGGGCCTTCGAGAGCGAGGACTATGCCAGGAAGCGGGAGGCCGCGGTGAGCGCCCTCGACGAGAAGAAGGCCGCCCTCGTCACCCACATGAACACCACCGCCCAGGAGCAGGGCTTCGTCATCCAGATGAGCCCGGCCGGCCTCCTCATCATCCCGGTGGTGAACGGTCAGCCGGTGCCCGAGGAGCAGTTCATGAGCCTCCCCGAAGAGGTCAGGGAGGAGATCGCGAGAAAGAGAGAGGCCCTGGGGATCGATCTCCGGAACACCCTCAGGCAGCTCAGGGAGATCGACCTCTCGGGAGCCGAGGCGGTGGACGGCCTGAACCGCGAGGTGGCCCTCTATGCCATCGGGCCCCCGGTGACCGAGATATCGGAGAAGTACAAGGATGTCCCGGAGATCCTCGCATATATCGAATCTGTGAAAAAGGACATCATTGAGAACCTGGAGCTCTTCCTCGGGGGACCCCAGCCGCCCCAGGTGCCCCCCCAGTTCCAGGCTATGTTCCAGAAGGACCTCCCCTTCCGGAAGTACCAGGTGAACGTGGTCGTGGACAACAGCAGCAGCACGGGGGCACCGGTCATCCACGAGCAGAACCCGAATTTCCCGAACCTCTTCGGGAAGATCGAGAAGGAGGTCCAGTTCGGGTTCATCACCACCGACTTCACCATGATCCAGCCCGGCTCGGTCCACAAGGCCAACGGAGGGTACCTCGTCCTCATGGTGGAGGATCTCTTCAGGAATCCCCTCTCCTGGGACGCCCTGAAGACGGCGTTAAAGACCGGGAAGGCCGCCATCGAGGAGCCCGGCGAGCGCATGGGCTTCATCACGGCAAAGAGCATCCGGCCCGAGCCCATGCCCCTGGACGCCAAGGTGGTCCTCGTCGGGACGCCCCCCATCTACCAGATCCTCTACACCATGGACCCGGAGTTCAAGGACCTCTTCAAGGTGAAGGCCGACTTCGACACCGTCATGGACCGGAACGAGGAGAACGCCCTCAAGTACGAGGCTTTTATCTGCACCCTCTGCTCGAAGTCCGGGCTCCTCCACCTGGACCGCGGAGCCGTCGCAAAGGTCATGGAGTTCGCCTCCCGGCTTGCCGAGGACCAGCAGAAGTTCTCCACCAGGTTCTCGGGGATCGGGGACCTCATACGGGAGGCGAACTTCTACGCGGCCCGCGACGGCTCGAAGGTCATCACCGCCGAGCACATGACGAAGGCCATCGAGGAGAAGATCTACCGGTCCAGCCTCATCCAGGAGAAGATCCGGGAGTACATCGCGAGGGGGATCTTCCTCATCGACACCGAGGGGGCCAAGGCGGGGCAGGTGAACGGGCTCTCGGTCACGGGCTCGGGCGATTATGCCTTCGGGATGCCGTCCAGGGTCACCGCCACCATCGGGGTTGGCCGGGAGGGGATCGTGGACATCGAGCGGGAGGCAGCCATGGGCGGGCCCATCCACACGAAGGGGGTCCTTATCCTCCACGGGTACCTTGCCGAAAAGTTCGCACGGGACAAGCCCCTCTCCATCTCGGCGAGGCTCGTCTTCGAGCAGTCCTATTCGGGGGTGGAGGGGGACTCGGCCTCCTCCACCGAGCTCTACGCCCTCCTCTCGGCCCTTTCCGGCCTTCCCATCAGGCAGGACCTCGCGGTGACCGGCTCGGTGAACCAGAAGGGGGAGGTCCAGGCCATCGGCGGGGTGAACGAGAAGCTCGAGGGGTTCTTCGAGGTCTGCAGGGCCAGGGGTCTCACCGGGAAACAGGGGGCCATGATCCCGGCCTCCAATGTCCAGAACCTGATGCTCAGGGAGGAGATGGTGGAGGCAGGGAAGGCAGGGAAATTCATGATCTATCCTGTGAAGACCATCGACGAGGGGATCGAGGTACTCACGGGCGTCCCCGCCGGGAACCGGAGGGAGGACGGCACCTACCCCGAGGGGACCGTCAACTATCTCGTCGACCGGAAGCTCCGGGAGATGGCAGAGACCTACCGGGAGTTCCAGCCCGG
>DATKMC010000058.1:0-22320 GCA_035542115.1 Methanomicrobiales archaeon
CAAGCGCGGGGACGAGAGCTACGTCGTCCTCGAGGCCCACAAGAACCCGCGGTTCGTGGAGGACTGCGTCCGGGAGATCGCGAGGAAGGTCCTCGGGACCTTCAGCTACCTCCCCGCCGACTCGGTGGTCACCATCAAGCAAACGAACGAGGAGTCCATCCACCAGCACAACGCCTATGCCGAGCGGAAGGCCACGCTCGCCGAGCTCATGGTGGAGATGGAGGGGGAGCTCTCCCCCCTGTGATGCACCCCCCTCCTCTTCCAGAGCCTTCTTCAGCTACGTGGCTTCTTACCTGGATTCAAAGGGAGATCCCTCACCCTTTTCCTGAAGACCAGGAGGAGGGCGAGGGCGGCCAGGGCTCCCAGGGGTAGGATCCCTGATTTTGTCGGCTGGGGCGATGGAACGGACTCAAGGACCGCATTCACGGGTGTAATTATTCCGGCCTGGACCTGGATTTCCATGGACCAGTCCCGGTAGCCCGATAGCTGGAGTTTCACGGTACGCGTCCCCGGGGGAATCCCATCGAGGGTAACCGGCGATACCCCCCTGAAGACATTGTCCACGAGGACGTTTGCACCGGAAGGGGCCGAAGCCACCGAGAGGGTTCCGGTGGCAGGTGTCACCGTAGAGATGGGGGTGGGACTGAGAGAGGCAGAGATGTAGCTCGTCGTGCTTCCCTTCACATTCACCATCGTGGTATAGTCCTGGTAACCGGCGAGCTGGAGCTTCACCGTGTGGTCGCCGGCCAGGACATTGTCAAGGGTCCGGGCACCCTGGGCCGGGGTCAGCCCCTTCGGCACGCCGTCAAGGAGGATGGATGCCCCTCCCGGTTTCGATGAGATCTCGATCCACCCGGAGGCGGTGACGGGAATGGGGGAGAGGGTAGCCGTGACAACCTGGCTGGACCCGTCGGTGACCGAGACCGTGGTCTTCCAGTCATAGAAACCACTTGCATCGAGCTCGATGGTGTGGGTTCCCGGGGTTATGTCACTCACGGTAAGGGGAGTCCTCCCCTCATACTCCCCGTCCATGTAGATGTACGCCCCGGAGGGGGTCGAAATCACGGTGACCGACCCGGAACGCAGGATTCGCCTGAGGGTGAAGCGCTCAACGGTCACCTGACCTGCGATGACATTATCGGTGATGGAACCCGGCTCATAGCCCGAGTAGTCGGCGCGGAGTGTATAAGTCCCGGGAACGAGGTTGGGGATGGTGAGAGGGGCGGTCCCCTGGTAATTGCCATTCAGATAGATGGCTGCACCGCTGGGGTCCGACGTGATAGAGAAGGAGCCATAGCGGACCAGAGGGACGAGGACCGCCATGATGGGCACGGTCTCCCCGGCAGCAGGGTTCCCTGGGAGGGACTGGGTCCAGGTCTGGTAGCCGGCCATGGAGACGGATATGGTGTGGCCGGGGGTTCCCGATGAGTAGACCTGAATGGTAACCGGGGTGGTCCCCTGATACTGTCCATCGAAGTGGACATCCGCGCCCGAGGGTGAGGAGTCCACAAGGTAGTAGCCCACGTCTCCGCCGATTGTCACACCCATGCAGTGGAAGGGGATGACAGCGATGGCGAGAAATATGGCAGCAAGATAGCGACAGTTTCCCATCATAAGACCTCGCGGGTATGAATTACTCTGGAGCGACAGGGTATTTTAAGTTCTTCGTTGACCCCGCCGGACGGATGAGGGCAGCGGGAGAGTCGCCGGGTGGCACATTTTCACCGAAAGTTCGAGGGAGAAAACGGAAAAGGAGTAAAACGAAAGCTATAACTAACGTCAGGGGGAAAGTAGAGGTCTAACGTACTTTATGTACGGGTAATTATCAGAAAACGACGCACACCGTGTGCCCCAACACCAGTACAGCCTGAAGAACAACGAATCGTGAAATCGAGGCGATACCATTGTCGAAAGTTGTAGAGATCTCTCCAACCACGAGACACGAAGGCCACTCCAAGCTCACCCTGAAGGTCGACGATCAGGGAATTGTCGAGCGCGGAGACTGGCTTTCCATCACCCCTGTCCGGGGTGTTGAGAAGCTCGCCATAGGGAAGACGATGGATCAGGTCCCGAAGATCGCTTCAAGGGTCTGCGGTATCTGTCCCATCGCCCACTGCCTGGCGGGCATCGAGTCCATGGAGGCCTCCATCGGCTGCGAGATCCCGACGGACGCAAAGCTCCTCCGGGTCATTCTCCATGCCGCGAACCGGGCCCATAGCATCGCCCTGCACAACATCCTGATCCTTCCGGACTTCTACATCCCGGGAACGGAAACCAAGATCAACCCGTTCACCAAGGAGCAGCCGGTCCGGGGTGTTGCTGCACGGATCATCAGGATCCGCGAGATCGGTCAGTCCATCGGCATGATCGCCGGTGGCGAGGCAGTCCACCCCTCCAACCCGAGGGTCGGCGGGATGTACAAGAACGTGAGCCCCCGGGCGAGGCAGAAGATGTACGACCTCGCCAAGGAAGGCCTCGTACTCGCCCGCGAGCAGATGGACTTCATGATCGCGGTCATCCGCAACATGCAGAAACGCGAGTGGACCGACGTCGCCGGGAAGAAGATACATATCCCCAAGACCCTGGGGTTCCACAACCAGGGCGTCCTGGCCGTCGCTCCGATGTATGGTTCTTCCTCCATCGACGAGAAGCCCATGTGGGACATCGCCCGGTGGAAGGAGACCCGGCCCTGGGACTGGTACCAGGGTGAGATGACCGTGGATCTCGAGGACCCCAGCTACCCCATCGGCGGAACGACGAAGGCGGGCACCAAGGTCAACCCCCAGATGGAGGCCTGCACCGGTGTCCCCACCTACGACGGGCAGCCGGTCGAGGTCGGCCCGAGGGCGCGCCTCTCCATGTTCAAGAACTTCGAGGAGAAGGGGACCTTCGCCCAGCACATCGCCCGGCAGATGGAGTACCCCGACTGCTTCTACAGCATCATCAAGTGCCTGGACGCGCTGGACACGAACGGGAAGGTCCTCGCCGACCCCATCCCACAGGGTGACGGGTCCCTCGGCTGGGCCGCCAACGAGGCCCCGCGTGGTACCGATGTGCACCTCGCCCGGGTGAAGGACGGGCGGGTGCTCTGGTATGAGATGCTTGTGCCCACCACCTGGAACCTCCCGACCTGCAGCCGCGGTCTCACGGGAGCGCCCTGGCAGATCGCCGAGATGGTCGTCCGGGCCTATGACCCGTGTGTCTCGTGCGCTACCCACATGATCGTGGTGGACGAGAAGAACAGGCTGGTAGCCCAGAAGCTCATCTAAAGTGAAGGGAATGGACACACTGTATCCCGAGATCGTGGTGGCAGGCTGCGGCAACCCGCTCTACGCGGACGACGGGTTCGGACCCGCCGTGGTGGAGAGTCTCCAGGGCCTCGAGCTCCCGGCAAACGTCAGCGTCGTTGACGCGGGGCTCGGGGGGCCCCATTTCGTCTTTACCCTCCTCTCTCCCGAGTCCACGAAGAGGCTCATCATCGTGGACATCGCGGACTTCGGGGGGGAGCCCGGCGAGCTCAGGTGGCTCACCGTGGAGGAGCTCCCCGTGGGGAGCTACCGGGACGCCCACTCGTGGGACCTGACCGAGCCGCTCCAGCGCATCAAGGACGAGATCGAGATCCGGGTCCTTGCATGCCAGAAGAAGTACGTCTCTGCCCCTGACATGGAAATCGGGATTACAGAGGAAGTCCAGAAGGCCATTCCCGGCGCTGTATCCGAGATATTGAAGGAAATCGGGATGAACTATGGGACTGCTTAACTCCATCAAGAAAACCATGGGCGGGGAAGCCAAGCCCGCTCCGGTTGCGACGGAGAAGAAGGTGGAAGCTACAAAGGAGGCGAAACCTGTGGCAAACAAGATCAAGCTCGGACATGTACACCTGAGCGGCTGTACCGGCTGCCTCGTGTCCGTGGCCGACAACTACCTGGGACTCATCAAACTCCTGGACGACTACGCCGACCTCGTCTATTGTCTCACGCTCGCTGACGTGCGGCACATCCCCGAGATGGACGTAGCCCTCGTCGAGGGCTCGGTCTGTATCCAGGACAAGGAATCGGTGGAGGAGATCAAGGAAACGCGGAAGAAGTCAAAGGTCGTGGTGGCCCTCGGCTCCTGCGCGAGCTACGGGAACATCACCCGGTTCGCCCGCGGCGGGCAGCACAACCAGCCCCAGCACGAGTCCTACCTCCCCATCGGGAACCTCATCGACGTGGATGTTTACATCCCCGGATGCCCCCCGAGCCCGGAGCTCATCAGGAACGTCGCTGTCATGGCGTACCTGCTCCTCCAGGGCAACGCGGACCAGAAGGCCCTCGCAGGCAAGTACTTAAAGCCCCTCATGGCCCTCGCGAAGCGCGGCACAACCGCCTGCTTCTGCGACCTCATGAACGATGTCATCAACCAGGGGCTCTGCATGGGCTGCGGCACCTGCGCCGCGTCCTGCCCGGTCCGGGCCATCACCCACGAGTTCGGGAAGCCCCAGGGGCAACGCGACCTCTGCATCAAGTGCGGCTCCTGCTATGGCGCCTGCCCGAGGTCGTTCTTCAACTTCGACGTGATTCCTGAATTCGAGGGCATCAGCGAGATCATCGCTGGAGCGATGAAGTGAGGTGAGAGAGATGGTATCAGATCCATATCTCGGCAAATACACGACCGTTATCTCCGCTCGGAGCACCGACAAGGAGATCCTGCAGAAGTCGCAGGACGGCGGCATCGCCACCTCCCTCATGGTCTATGCCCTCGAGCAGGGGATCATCGACGGGGCCATCGTGGCCGGCAAGGGAGACAAGCCCTGGCAGCCCCGGCCCTTCGTGGCCATGAGCCGCGAGGACATCCTCAAGGCCAGGGGTACGAAGTACAACATCAGCCCCCAGATCGCCTGGCTCAAGGAGGCGACCCGGTCCTTCGGCCTCGACAAGGTCGGCATCACCGGCGTCTGCTGCCAGATGCAGGCGGTCAGGAAGGCCCAGCTCTATCCCGTGAACATGCGGGATGTCCCGGCCAAGGTCGCCCTCGCGGTCGGCCTCTTCTGCATGGAGAACTTCCCGTACAAGTCCATGCAGCAGCTCGTCGAGGATCATGCGGGCCAGGCCCTCCCCTCGGTGAAGAAGATCGAGATCGGGAAGGGCAAGTACTGGGTGTACACCGAGCGCGGGAACGTCGTCACGCTCCCCCTCAAGGTGACCCACAAGTACGAGCAGCCCGGCTGCCACGTCTGCCTCGACTATGTCTCCAACCTCGGGGACATCTCGGTCGGCTCGGTCGGGAGCCCCGACGGGTGGAACACGGTGTTCGTCCGGACCAAGGCCGGCGAGGCCGTCTGGTCCAAGATCACCACCTCGGGCATGGTCGAGACGAAGCCCATCGAGCCGGGCTCCGAGAAGCCGCCCCTCGGTCTCAAGGGAGTCGGCGCCCTTGCGAAGGAGAAGATCGATAAGAACAGGAAGCACGTGGAGGAACGCAAGACCTTCGGCGTCAACAAGGCCCTGCGCGACCCCTACGCCTGAACCTCACCTTTTTTTTCGCCGCGATTATTCGTGGGTTTTGATCGCCCTCTCCGGGTTCAGACGTCCTGTAACTTCCGTGAGGATGCATTTTGTCGGTAAAAACCTCATCCATCAGCCCTCGCACCCCGCCTGACGGCGGGTTGCTCGAGGTCGGGTTCTGATGAACCCTCCCTCACGCACCTGGGGGACGCCGCAGCGGCGGGGACATCCGAGGGAATGCCTGTCCCCGAGGAGGGGGCACCCATCAGGGTGCGGCGGAACCGAAGGTGAAGCCCCCAGGAGCGTCTGCCTTACGAAGGATTATCCGATCAGGTGTTAGTTGGGGAATGCTGGTTTTCTTAGGGGGCTCCCGGGGGGCTCCGCCCGGCGCGGCCATCCTTCCGGAGTGCCCGTGGACATCTGACCGGAGGTTTCAGGGTGTATTCGATCCAGACGCTCCCTCTCCCCTCAGCTCCCGCAGGTGCCGATACTGCCACTCCCGTTCCCTGGTGGCAGCACCATCGGCATCAGCGGTACTGGCAGCATCCCTGACGGCGGTGGCGGCGTACCGGGCGGCGGCGATGGCATGGGCCGGGACATGGGCGGTTGCCATTGCATGGCCTGCGGCACGGGCGGTCGAACGGGCCGCATCATCCTCAGCAACATCACGGGCAGCTGCATGAGCTGCAAGTGAAGCTCTCCGTACATCGGCCATCCTGAACACGCCGGTAAGTGCCCACGCCCGGGTCGCTTCGATGGCCTCGCGTGGACGGGTATCCTCCGGGTATTTTTTCTCAAAGTAAGGTAGTGTACGCTCTGCACAGTCAGCAGCCCACCCTGCCAGGATTGTATGGCCGGTTCTCCTCACCAGCTCCTCAATCGGTGTGTCAAGGCCTGTGACGGCAATCACGCGGCGGGCCACCCTCACCCCTCCACCCCCTCTTCCTCCGGGATGACCGAGAGCTCCCACTCCTCCTCGTCGAACTCCAGGATCCCGTTCCCGTCGCACCGCGGGCAGGGGACCGTCTTTTCATGGACGGCGCATCCGTCCGACCGGTCGTTCTCCTCGGAGGAGTCGTGCTCCTGGTTCATGTAGAAGTAGCGCTTCGCCTCGTGGGATTGCATGGTCCGGCAGACCTCGTAGGCGACGTTCGGGATGGTCCCCGTGCCCTTGCACAGGCGGCAGGTGAGCCGGATCATGGATATGCCCCTCCCCGGGTTGTTTCTTGCCTGGCAGTCCTTTAAGCTTCTGAATGGGAGCCGGTCTGTTTTTTCTCTGGGGATGGAGACGCGGGAGGAGGGCAACCTTTATGCATCACGGAATGAGAGAGTCGCGTGGTGATGAGCGTGAAGGACGCGGAGCTCAAGGAGCTGGTGAGCCGGATCAGCTCGGCTGATCTGAAGAGCGAGGTGAAGAAGAGGGGAATCAAGATGGGGAGATGCCCGACGAAGATGGATTTTGCACGCAAGCTCCCCGAGAACGTGTTGAAGGAGCTCGCAGGGGAGTAGAATCCCTTCTCCCTGCTAGCGCGAGGCCTTCTCCTCGTCCCACCGCTCGAGAACCTCGGACCCCTCGAGGAAGGGGAGGCCGTGCTGCCGTGCGTACCGGACGGCCGCCTCCTTCGGGAGGGCGTAGCCGGTCTCGTCGTCGAGCATCTCGCAGATGGTGACCGCGGGGGTCACCCCGGCAAAGCCCGCGAGGGCGATGGAGAGCTCGGTCTGGCCGCACCGGACATCGAGGAGCCCCTCCGCCGCCCGGAGGATGGCGCAGTGGCCTGGCGTCCGGAAGAGGCGGTGGAACTCCCCACCGCCCCCGCCGTTCATCGCGGCCCTCACCTGCTCGGCGACGGCGTTTATCGTGAGGGACCGGTCCCGGTCGGTGATGCCGGTGAAGGTGTTCCGGTGGTTCACCCAGATGGAGAAGGAGGAGGGGTTCTTCCGGTCATAGGGGATCTCCCCGAGGCGCTCCACCCCCTGGTAGGCGGCGAGGAGGTCACGGGCGAAGGGGAGGCCGAGCCTCTCTGCCGCCTCGGGGTGGACCGCGGTGCAGATGAGGCCGCCGCCGTCCTTGCGCATCCACATGATGTGCTGCCTGGTGACGGCATCTGCCCGGATGGCGAAGTCAGTCTCCCTCTCCCGGTCGTCGAAGTCGTAGAGGAGGATGAACTTCCCGTTCCTGAGGGCCGCGAGGGCATCCTCAAGCATGGGAGACCTCCACGGTCACCAGGTCGCCGTCGGAGAGGGCGAGGACGGTCCTGAGCTCGGCACCGGAGATCACCTCGATGACATCGTCGGGGTAGTGGGACCGGCCGGGGACGACAATGGCGCATGGGATGTCCCCGATCCGGCAGGGGAGGGTCCGCGCCTCGCCGAAGGTCCGGCCCTCCTGGACGAAGCCCTGGATCCGCACCCACGGGAGGGCGTCCACCTTCCGCTTCACGTCCCGGGACGCCGAGGAGAGCCGGAGGTTCAGGGTGCCGGGGAAGGGGGTGCAGCCAAGGACGCCGCTGAACTGCTCCCGGTAGGGGGCGAGGCTCATGTAGTACCGGCCCTCGCCGAGACCGCTGATGACCGAGCCCGTGAGGCTGTAGGGGCCGGCGCCCTCGCCGAAGATCCGGGAGTAGTCGGCGTACTCCTTCCGGAGGGCCTCCTCGCCCTCCTTCGTCACCGCCACGTACTGGCCGTCGGGGCGGAGGGAACGGTCGACGAGGCGCCGGGCCTCGAGGGACTTGAGCCTCCGGGAGGCGGTCTGGGGGCTCGTGGCGAGGGTCTCGCCCAGGGACTGGGAGGAGATCCAGACCGGGCCCCTGCATCCGCCCATGAGGGCGATGGCCTTCAGGCACTGGAGATCGCCGGGTTCCATCATGCTTATCAAAATTGGGATGCATCCTATATATGGATTTTGAACCGGGCCTGCGACGGGAGAGGCGGGTGAGGTTCGTGAAATGTCGAAGTCCCGTTCGTTAATTATTTAAGCCCTCTTCCCCAACTCCTGAGCCATGAAATCCGAGCTCCACCAGCACCTTGCCGAGAAGATGGCAGGGGAGATCACCCTCTCCGACTCGCCGGGGAAGGCCCTCAAGAAGTGGAGGATGGCCTTCGAGATTTCGGCGGCAGCCCTCGCCGACGAGATGGGCATGTCGCCGTCGGTGATCTCCGACTACGAGAGCGGGAGGAGGCGGAGCCCCGGGACCGCGGTGGTGGGGAGGATCGTGGACACCATCCTTTCCATCGACGAGGCGAACGGCGGGAAGTATATCGAGAAGTTCGCGAGGATCCTGGAGAACCGGTTCGACTCGGATATCATCTACGATATCCACGAGTACGCCTCGCCGGTCCCCCTCGAGGCCTTTGCCCGCGCCATCGGGGCCACGGTCATCCAGGGGGTGACCGACCGGGAGATCTACGGGTACACGGTTATCCACAGCCTGAACGCCATCCTCGGGCTCTCCTCGAGCGAGTTCGGGAGGCTCTACGGCTGGTCCACGGAACGGGCCCTCATCTTCACCGGGGTCTCCAACGGGAAATCCCCCATGGTCGCCATCCGGGTCACCCCCTTCAAGCCACGGTGCGTGGTATTCCAGGGGATCACCCCGGAGGAGATCCATCCGCTCGTCCCCCGCCTCGCCGAGCGGGACCGCATCACCCTCATGGCCACGCCCATGGACGTGGAAGGGATAGTCAAAGCACTCAGGAGTGAGCAATGGTAGGCATCATCACGTACGGGGTCTACATTCCCCGCTTCCGGATCCGGGTCGACGAGATCGCCCGAGTCTGGGGCGCGAACAGCAACGAGATCACCGGGGGCCTCGGGGTCTTCGAGAAGTCGGTCCCTGACCTCGACGAGGACACGGCGACCATCGCGGTGGAGGCGGCCCGGGCGGCCATGGCACGGCGGGCCGTGGACCCGGAGGAGATCGGCGCGGTCTACGTCGGGTCCGAGTCCCACCCCTATGCCGTGAAGCCCACGGCCTGCACCGTCGGGGAGGCCATCCGGGCCACCCCGAACATGACCGCCGCGGACTACGAGTTCGCCTGCAAGGCGGGGACGGCCGGCATCCAGACCTGCATGGGCCTCGTTTCGAGCGGGATGATCCGGTACGGTATGGCCATCGGATCAGACGTCGCTCAGGGGGCACCAGGGGATGCCCTCGAGTACACCGCCGCGGCGGGGGGCGCGGCCTTCCTCATCGGCAATGACCGGCCCATCGCGGAGATCCACCGCACCTGCTCCTTCACCACCGATACCCCGGACTTCTGGCGCCGGGAGGGGCAGAACTACCCCCGGCACGGGGGCCGGTTCACCGGCGATCCGGGTTACTTCCGGCACGTGCAGGGGGCCGCCCGGATGCTCCTCGACCAGACGGGGACAAAGGCCTCGGATTATGACTACTGCGTCTTCCACCAGCCGAATGCCAAGTTCCCGAAGAAGGTCGCCCAGATCCTCGGGTTCTCGGCGGAGCAGGTGAAGCCCGGCCTCGTGGTTCCCCGGCTCGGGAACACCTACTCGGGCTCCTCCATGATCGGCCTCGCGGCGACCCTCGACCAGGCCTCCGCGGGCGACCGGATCTTCGTCACCTCCTTCGGGTCGGGCGCCGGGAGCGATGCCTTCGACATCGAGGTGACGGAAGCCATCGATGACCGGGGGGTCTTCGACCGGAGCCAGGCCCGGACGGTGGAGGAGCTCCTCGGGGACCCCCTCTATCTCGACTATGCCCAGTACGCGCGGCACAAGGGAAAGATCGTGATGCAAGAATGAGAGACGTGGCAGTCATCGGGATCGGGTGCACCACCTTCGGCGAGAAGTGGGAGTCATCCTTCGGGGATCTCTTCGTGGAGGCAGGGGCCCTCGCCCTCGCGGACGCGGAGCTCTCGGGCGAGAGCATCGACGCGATGTACGTGGGCAACATGAGCGCCGGCCGGTTCATCGAGCAGGAGCACATCGGGGCCCTCATCGCCGATTATGCGGGCCTCTCCACGAACCACATCCCGGCGACCCGGGTCGAGGCCGCCTGCGCCTCGGGAGGCCTCGCCTTCCGGCAGGCGGTCATCTCCGTCGCGAGCGGGATCTCGGACATCGTCGTCGCGGCAGGGGTCGAGAAGATGACCGACGTCGGGACGGGGGCGAGCGTGGATACCCTCGCGGGGGCGGCGGACCGGGAATGGGAGGGCTTCATGGGGGCGACCTTCCCCGGCCTCTATGCCATGATCGCGACGGACTACATGCACCGCTTCCCCCTCACGAGGGAAGAGCTGGGCATGGTCGCCGTAAAGAACCACCGGAACGGGGCGAAGAACCCCATTGCCCAGTTCAGGCAGGAGATCAGCCTCGACACGGTCCTCTCCTCCTCCCTCGTGGCCGACCCCCTCAGGCTCTTCGACTGCTCCCCCATCACCGACGGGGCCGCGGCGGTCATCCTCGCGCCCCTCGAGCGGGCGCGGGAGTTCACCGACACGCCGGTGAAGGTCCTCGCGACGGCCCAGGCGAGCGACACCATCGCCCTCCATGACCGGCGGGACATCTCCTGCCTGGACGCGACGGTGGTTGCCGGGGAGCGGGCCTTTGCCATGGCGGGCATCCCGCGGGAGCGGATCGACTTCCTCGAGGTCCATGACTGCTTCACCATCGCCGAGATCTGCGCCATCGAGGACCTCGGGTTCTGCAGGAAGGGTGAGGCAGGGACCCTCACCTCGCAGGGGGTCACCGCCCTCGACGGCGACCTCCCGGTGAACACGAGCGGCGGCCTGAAGGCCTGCGGCCACCCCGTCGGTGCGACGGGGATCAAGCAGGTCTGCGAGGTCGTCCAGCAGCTCCGGGGTGAGGCCGGCGCCCGGCAGGTGGACGGGGAGATCGGGCTCACCCACAACGTCGGGGGGACCGGCGCCACGGTGGTCGTCCATATCCTGGGGGTGACCTGATGTCCGTCGCGCGGTTCTGGAGAAAGATCCCCCAGCGGTACAACCTCGTCGGAACCCGGTGCGAGACCTGCGGGAGGCACTACTTCCCCCCGAGGTCCTTCTGCCCGGACTGCCGGCGCGGGGGGAAGATCGCCGAGTACCGGTTCCCGGGCACGGGGAAGGTCGTCACCTGCACGGTGATCCGGTCGGCCTCGGAGCAGTTCGAGAACATCACCCCGTATGTCCTCGCCATCATCCAGCTCGACGAGGGCCCGCGGCTCACCGCCCAGGTGGTGGCAAAGCCCGGGGAGGTCGCCGTGGGGACCCGGGTCAGGTCGGTGTTCCGGCGTATAATGGCCGACGGGGACTCCGGCGTGATCCACTATGGTACGAAGTTTGTGCCGGTGAAGTAATTTTTTGAATCCATTCTTTTATCGCTTTTATCGCACAGACGACTATTCAAATTGGTGATCATTTTACTGGTGTGCTCTTGGGGGAGGGAGGTTTCGTAAAAAACCGACCTCGAGCGACGAAGTCGCGAGGGGCTCCGCCACCCCCGCCGCACGGGCATCCCCCCGGTTTCAGGGGACTTCCGATTCAGCGGTTCCCGGGAACCTCTCTTCCCTTGGTGGAAGGGCCTATCGTAACCGAGGGAACGCCGCAGCGGCGGGGGCATCCGAGGGAATGCCTGTCCTCGAGGATGGAGCACCCACCAGGGTGCGGCGGAGCCCAAGGGCGAACTCGCGACTTCGTCGCTCGAGGTCGGGTTCGAAAGAACCCTCCCTCCCCCAGGAGCGTCCAAATATGAGTAAAGGTTTTCCAAGTCTAATAGGATGGAGCGAGTTCACCCCACCCTCACGTCGTACACCCCCAGCCACTTCCCCGGCGAGTACGTGTGGACCACCCGCTCGCCGAGGATCCGGCACCCCCTCTCCCGAATGACGGGCGCGAGGGCGTCCTCCTCCCCGACCATGGCATAGAGGTGAATGGTCCCGCCCGGCCGGCAGAGGGAGAGGGCGGCATCGATGAACTGCACGGCGCCGAAGGGGAGGTTCATCACCACCCGGTCGAACCCGCTCGGCAGGATACGGGGGAGCCGCGCGGCATCGGCGAGGAGGGGGAGAACGTTCCCCGCCCGGTTGAGGGCGATGTTCTCCAGCATGAGCCCCACGGCGCAGGGGTTGATGTCCGCGGCCCAGACGAGGCCCGCCCGGGCCGAGAGGGTGATGGCGAAGGGCCCCACCCCGGCAAACATGTCGAGGACCCGCTCACCTCCCTCCATGAGCCCGAGGACGCGCTGCCGCTCGCCGGAGAGACGGGGAGAGAAGTAGGCGAGGGAGAGGTCGATCTCGAACCGGAGGCCGTACTCGGTGTACCGGGTCCTCGTCGTGGGAGTCCCGGCGAGCACGGAGAACCGCCTCGTCCGGAACTCCCCCCCCACCGGGCCCTCCGGCGCGAGGACCGTGTGGATGGACGGCCGGGAGCCGAGGAGGAACTCCGCTCCCTCGCGCCCGGTGCCGGGATCGAGGAGGATGGCGATGCCCCCGACGAGGTCATGCCGGGGGAGGTCCGGCCGGGCCGGGGCCTCCTCGAAGAGGGCCCGCCCGCAACCCTCTCGGGGCTCCTTCACCGGGAGGAGGAGATCGTCCCCGTCCCGCCGGAGGAGGAGGGAATCATCGAGGAGGCCCTCCCTGAGGAGCTGGAGACGCTGCTTCTCGCCCCCTGACTTCGGGACCCTGACACACCACCCTTCCCGCAACCGCTCACCCCCAGCTTTAATCCTCCGGTTCCCCAGAGTTGATCATGGATAAGTACCTCGAGAGGCTAAAAAAAGGCACCCTGAAACTCCATGCCCTTGAGAAGGAGGTACCCGCCCCCGAGGCCATCAGGATCAGGCGGGCCTTCATTGAGGGCGAGGCCGGGGTGCAGCTCCCGAAGCTCGGCTCCTTCACCATGGACCCTTCCACCGCGGTCACCCGGAACATCGAGAACATGGTGGGGGCCGTGCAGCTCCCGGTCGGCGTTGCCGGTCCCCTCAGGGTGCGCGGGGAGCATGCCCGCGGCGACTACTACGTCCCCCTCGCCACCACCGAGGGTGCCCTCGTGGCGTCGGTGAACCGGGGCTGCGGGGCCATCACCCGGGCAGGCGGCGCGGACGTCCGGGTCCTGAGGAACGGGATGACCAGGGCCCCCGTCTTCTCTACCGGAGACATCCTCCATGCAAAGGCAGTGAAGGACTTCGTGGACGGGAACCGGGCGGCCCTCGCCGCCGCGGCGGCGGAGACCACCTCCCACGGGGAGCTCACCGGCGCCATGACCTTTGTCACGGGGACGACGGTCCATGTCCGGCTCGAGTTCGACACGAAGGACGCCATGGGCATGAATATGGTCACCATAGCGAGCGAGCGGATCGCGGCCCTCATCGAGGAGCAGACGGGTGCGCACCTCGTGGCCCTCTCGGGGAACCTCTGCACCGACAAGAAGCCCGCCGCGGTGAACGGCATCCTCGGCCGGGGGAGGACCGTGGTCGCCGGCGTGATGCTGTCCGATACCCTCGTCTCGGAGGTCTTCAAGACCCATGCCCGGACCCTCGCAGAGGTGAACTACCGGAAGAACCTCGTCGGCTCGGCCCGGGCGGGATCCCTCGGGTATAACGCCCATGCGGCGAACGTCATCGCCGCCCTCTTCATCGCCTGCGGGCAGGACGCCGCCCACGTGGTGGAGGGCTCGGGGACCTTCACGACGGTGGAGGAGCAGGAGGAGGGCGTGTACGTCTCGGTGACCATCCCGGCCCTCCAGCTCGGGACCGTCGGGGGTGGGACCGGCCTCGACACCCAGCGGGAGTGCCTCTCCCTCCTTGGGGTCGCGGGGGGCGGGACCCCGCCGGGGTCGAACGCGGCCAGGTTCGCCGAGATCGCCGGCTGTGCCGTCCTCGCGGGGGAGCTTTCCCTCCTCGGGGCACTCGGGGCGGGCCACCTCGCCCGCGCCCACAAGGCGCTCGGCCGGGGGAAGAAGGACTAAAGGGGATTTCAATCCCCGAAGGGGATGTAAATTCCCCGAGGGAGAGGGCGATGTATTGCCCGAACCCCCGAGGGAGAGGGAAATAGGATTTCCCGATGCTGAGAGCCTACAGGGGGATATCCTTCATCATGACGAGGGCGTCCTCGCCGTTCGAGTAATACGCCGAGAGGAGGAAGGCGTCCTCGTACCCCAGGCTGCGGTAGAAGGCCTGCGCCTCGGTATTCGAGATCCGCACCTCGAGGAGCACCCCCTCGGCGCCGTCAATCATGAACTGCTGCTCGAGCCGGGCAACGAGAAGCCTCCCGAGCCCCCTCTTCCGGCAGGCCGTGGTGACCCCCAGGTTCGAGATATGGCCATAGGTCGCCGAACCCGTGGTCTCCATGCAGCCGACGACGAACCCCCGGATCCGCCCGTTGACGAGGGCCACGAAGAAGTGGAAGGGGGTCCACTCCAGGGTCTGGGCGAAGACCTCCTCGTCCCAGGGCTCGACGAAGCACTCCCGCTCGATGCCCATGACCTCGGGGAGGTCCGTCGGCCTCGCCCTCCTGACCTGCCTCGCGTCCAGGTCCATGCCACCCCTCACTTCTTAGGGAATCGTGAGGTTAAAATGGATATACCACCTCCGGTACCCGGATAGCATCCCATGGTCCTCGTCCATCCCTTCAGGGCCCTCCGGCCCGCCCCTGCCCTCGCCCCCGAGGTCGCCGCGGTCCCCTATGACGTGATCTCCGCCGGCGAGGCCGCGGACTGCATCCGGAGGAACCCTCGTTCCTTCCTCCGGGTGAGCCGCGCGGACGCGGAGCTCCCCGGGGTGTCGCCCCACGACGACCCTGTCTATAGCCGGGCCCGGGATAACCTCCTCGCCATGGAGCGGGACGGGGTCCTCGTCAGGGACCGGGAACCCTCCCTGTACATCTACCGGGTGGAAGGCGGCAGGCGGGAGGTCACGGGCCTCGTCTGCACCATCGGGGTGGATAACCTCCTGGACGGCACCATCCGGAGCCACGAGCTCACCCGCCGGGACAAGGAGGAGGACCGGACCCGGCACATCGGCGTGGTGAATGCCCAGACGGGGCTCGTCTTCATCTTCTACCGGGACGATGGCAGGACAGGGCGCAGCATCGGGGACGCGGTCCCCCGCGAAACGGTTCCTGTGGCGAGGGTCGATGCCGGGAACGGGATGGTTCACCAGGTCTACCGGATCAAAGATCCAGCCGCCATCGACCGGGCGGCACGGCTCCTCCTCCCTCTCGGCCGGCTCTACATCGCGGACGGCCATCACCGGGCGGCCGCTGCAAAGAACGTCGCCCTCGCAAGGAGGAAGGGAGGGAGGGGTGAGGGCGAGGCCGGGCGGTTCATGGCGGTCCTCTTCCCCCATGACCAGGTGGAGATCCATGGCTACAGCCGGCTCGTGGCCGACCTCGCCGGGATGACCCCGGCGGCCTTCCTCGGCCGCATCTCCCGGGAATTCAACCTCCGGAGGGTCAGCCCGGGCGGACAGGCAGAGTTCAGGGCTGGAGGGGGTTCCGGCGTGGTGCGCATCTTCAGGATGTACCTGGCCGGAGAATGGTACGAGCTGCGCCGACCGAGGGAGCCCCCGGCGCCCGGGGGCGTCCCCCTCCTCGATGTCCAGGTCCTCCAGGACCGGATCCTCGGGCCCCTCCTCGGGATCCGGGACCCCCGGGACGACCCCCGGCTCCAGTTCCTCGGCGGGTCGAGGCCGGCCACCGACCTCGAGGAACGGGTGGACGGCGGGGAGTTCGCCGTCGCCTTTGCCCTGCAGCCGGTCCGGATCGATGAGGTCATGGCCATCGCGGACGCGGGGGGGATCATGCCCCCCAAGTCCACCTGGTTCGAGCCGAAGCTGAAGAGCGGCCTCCTCGTCCACCCCCTGGACTGACCCGCTCCCCATCCTTTATTCCCCCGCAGGCATATAGATCAGGGTATGATTACCCTCGCGCTCCCGAAGGGCAGCCTGGAGGAGCAGACCCTGCAGCTCTTCAGAGAGGCAGACCTCGGGGTGAAGAGGACCGAGCGGGACTACAACCCGCGAATCGACGACCCGAGAATCGGCAAGGTGAAGATCCTCCGGCCCCAGGAGATCCCGACCTACGTCGCCATGGGCTCCTTCGACCTCGGGATCTCCGGCCTCGACTGGGTCAGGGAGACCGGGGCAGACGTGGTGGAGGTCGCCCGGCTCTCATACAGCAAGGGGGGCGAGGGAAACGTGCGGATCGTCGTCGCGGTCCACCGGGACGAGCCCATCGACGATGTCTCCCGGATCCGGCCCGGGAGCCGGGTCACCACCGAGTACCCGGAGATCACCCGCAGGTACTTCGAGGAGATCGGGATCCCCGTCCGGCTCTTCCCCTCGTACGGGGCCTCGGAGGCCAAGGTGCCGGACCTCATGGACGTGGTAGTGGACCTCACCGAGACGGGAACCACCCTCCGGAGGAACGGGCTCAAGATCATCGGGGAGATCATGGAGTCATGCACGGTGGTGATAGCAAACAGGGCAAGCTACGCCGATCCGGAGAAACGGAGGGAGATGGAGGAGATCCGGACCCTCCTTCTCGGGGTCCTCGAGGCCAGGCGGCAGGTCCTCATCACCATGAATGTCCCGGGGCCGTCCATGGAAGGGGTCATTGCAATGCTCCCCGCCATGAAGACCCCCACCGTGAGCCGGCTCCATGGGATCGACTTCTACAGCATAGAGACCGTGGTCCCGAAGGCAGGGGTGAACCAGCTCATCCCGAGGCTCAAGGCGGCGGGGGCCGAGGACATCCTTGAGATCCCCATCTCGAAGATCATCCGGTGAGGGCCGGGGACGCCCCCCCTCCTGCCGCCGTCCTGGAGAAAGCGGCGAATAAGGGTGGAACGGGGAAAAACCTCTCCGGAGGCACCCTTTCCGGGCCCGGAAAGGAAGATCCCTTTCCGGACCGGGACGGGAAGCCCCAGATGCCCGGACCGGAAATCAGGTTTTCATAAGCTATTTATCTGAATATCACCATATTTCATATGGAGAAAAAAGATCCGTCAGGATCTTTGAATCCCTGAAATACAAATATTTATATTGAACTTAGAAATTATAAAGGTGTACGGCATGGGACCCCGGGTGAAATCCGCAGCTCTGCTCCTCTTCCTCTTTCTCGGCTTACTCCTCCTCCAGGCCGGGTGCCTGGGCCGGTCTCCCTCTCCCGGGGGGACCGAGGGAGGATTCAGCAGTGAACCGGCGAGAACCTCCTCGGGGAGTGGCATCCAGGACAGCACCCCCCGGGGAGTTCCCAAGGTCTCCCTCTCCGATGCCCTGGCCGCCCTCCCGGCCGCCTCGCAGGAGGCGGGGATCGAGGTGGGGGGCCTCACCCTCGCGAAGGTCTGGGGGTACGGGGTCGATTCCTCGGGCCTTGCCCGGGCCTGGGTCCTCGGTATGCAGGGCGAGGGGCGGACCGTCCTTCTCACCTACTCCGGGGGACAGCTCGAGAAGCTTGACCTCCCTACCGCCCTCCCGCAGGGGGAGGTGAAGAGGGAGGCCATCCTCTCGCCGGAGGATCTCTTCAGGAAGGACATGAGCACCATCGTCCGGGAGATGAACAACCTCAGGGTCGGGGAGTGCGACCTCGTCCTTGACGAGGGGTCCTACCAGGTCATCATCCGGTCGGCCACTGAGAGTAAAACCCTCACCTTCGATGCCAGAACGGGGGAGTTGATGGCATCCCCATGAGGGAGGATTCTGGGCAGCTGCCGGTGGACTTCCTCGTCGGCTTCACCATCTTCATCCTCTGCCTCATCATGACGGCGAACTTCGTCCCGAGTCTCCTCGTGGGTCTCCAGCGGACGAGCGGCATCGATTACGATGCGGTGGCCTACCGGACGGGGGTCGTCCTCGCGGAGGACCCCGGGTGGCCTGCGGGGAACTCCGTCATGGGGGAGTTCTTCCCCGGCGAATCACCGCCCTGGGAGCAGGGGACGAACGAGAGTGTCATCCGGCTTGGCCTCAGCCTCGCCCCCGATTCGCCGAACATCCTCTCCATCAACAAGATCAAACAGTTCTTCAACAGCTCGTTCTTCCCCGGGAACGACTACCGGACGAAGCTCCTCTTCTCGAACTACCAGTACGGGTACAACATCACCCTCCAGAGCATCTCGCCCCTGAGGCCGAACGAACCCATCCTCAACCTGAGCGTCGGGGATCCGCACCCGACCGGGTACGGGTATATCCGCCGCTACGTGCTCATCAAGCAGAACACGAACGTGACCATCAACCTGAACACTACCTTGAATCCGGGCACGGGCAAGCTCGCCTTCGATGCCATGACTCAGGACAACGTGACGCAGGAGTTCAGGATACGCCTCGACGGGAGGATCCTCTACAACCGGAGCATCCCGACCCCGTACAAGATCGACCTCCTCAGGGAGCCCTTCAGCGTCCGGATCACGAACTTCAGCTTTGTCCTCAACAACTCGGAGCTGAATCCCAGCCCGGTCGCCCATAACCGGACAAACTGGACCTACAACGTGTGCCCCCAGGAAAAATTCCTTCCCGTCTCGGCGAACCTCACGAAGATCATCTTCTACCCGGACTGCAAGGCCCTGGATATCCCCTTCTATGCGAACCGCATGGTCGTCACCGTCGATGACCGGATGGACTCGAACGGGCGCCAGGTCCTGGCGGGAGGGATGCCCCTCATGACGGTGCCCGTTTATAACACCATCCAGCTGGACATCGACCCGCTGTGGCCACCCGGGACCCCCCTCTTCGACAGCACCCATTGCCTGGAGATCGGCCTCGTCTTCGACAACCGGGACTTCTGCGACGGCAGCACGCGGCTCCCCCACACCCTTATCACCGGGAGCTTCGTGTACGACTACTTCAACGTGACCAGGCCGCCCCTCACTCCCGGGCTGCTCGAGGTGGGCATATGGTGAAGGACGGGGCCCAGCTCTACACCATGGAGGGGATCGCGGCCGGCCTCATCATGCTCCTCACCACGTACCTCGTCCTCGGGTCCACCTCGGTCTACACCCCCGGGGACACCCACCTCTCCGACATGCAGCTCGAGCAGGTGGGGAGCGACATCCTGAAGATCATGGACACCCCGGTGAACCTCACTTCGTCCCTCGCGCAGAACAGGAGCGATCTCAGGGTCTGGCTGGACGCCTCGGACGATGTGGCTCGCCAGCGGTTCAGGGACTCCTTCATGAACACGTACCTGAACAACCCGCATATCGTGACCAACGCGACCTCCTTCGGCTCTGCCCGGATCCAGATCAGGGCGACCGTCTGGTACCGGAACCAGAGCTCAGGGGCGGTCCAGAGCTACACCCTCTATGACCCGCCGGGCGACACCGGGAATCCCTCGGCCGAGGGACCGGGAGTCCGGGTGACCCGGCTCGTCCACCTGGACGCGAGGCCGTCGGGTGTCGACGCTGCGACGAAGAACGCCATGCGGAACGGGCCCCAGGAGGTCCTTGTGGAGGTGCTCATGTGGCAGGTATGAAAGACGACGGCCAGTGGATCATCATGATGGGCTTCCTCGTATCTCTCGGTATCTTCTTCCTGGCCATCATCATCAGCCAGTCGACCCTCGTGGGCCAGACCACGGCAGAGGGGGTTCTCGAGTTCCCGAAGAACGACATCCAGGACCTCAGGCATGATGTACTTCAGGTCGAACTGTGGGAGAGGAAGACCTGCTGGCCATCACAGGGAGGCGCATGTATCCCGCTGAAAGAGGAGATCATCAAGGACATCAGTCAGATCTACCTCTACCGGAAGAATGCCATCGTCAATATCACCATTCCCGATGATTTGACTAACCCATCGACAGCACCGTGCTTTAGTAATGCTTACAGGGATTTGGACATCCATTACAACAACGGGGTGACAACGTACGATGAGTACCCACTCAGCATCAACTGCTAGAAACCCAGACCGCACCGCCGGGGTCACGAACCTCGTGGAGTACATCTCCATTACCGGTATCCTTCTCCTCCTCCTCGTCGTCGTCCTCTTCACCGTGAACTCCGTCTTCATGCAGGGGCCGGCCGACACGCTGAGGTTTTATGCCTTCACCGATATCGGGAACGGGATGAGCGTCCGGATCGTGGATCTCTACGTCATCGCACCGGTGCACGGGACCATCTCCACGAGGTTCCTCCTCCCCAGGGACGTGGCCGGACAGGACTACTTTGTCCGCGCCAATGTCACCGCCGAGGGGAAGGATCAGACCATCATCGTGGAGCGCGGGGACATCCACTCGGAGATCAACATCGCCGGGATCGGGGCGACGAAAGGGGTGTCAGGGAGTACCACGAGCAGCGGGTGGAACATCATCACCTACAACTCGGAAGGCTTCTAACGGGCGGGGGATTCTCTATGGAAAGGAAACAGGAAGCAGTATCGGAAAGCATCGGGTACCTGATCATCTTCGGCCTCGTCCTCACGGGCATCGGGCTCATCACCCTCTATGGTTACCCGCTCCTCATTCAGCAGCAGAGCTCGGCGAACGTCCGGAACATGGAGCAGACCATGATCGTGCTCCAGAACGACATCAAGTCCCTGACCTACAAGCTCGCGAACTTCAAGGAGACCTCCATGCGGGTGAGCGGGGGCAGCCTCTCTCTCTACGGGCCGGTGTACACCCTCCAGAAGTTCGATATTTGGACGGATGACGGGGGTCTTGGGACTGCCGCAAATCCCTACCACCTCATTCCCGGGGAGCTCCGCTACTTCTCCACGAACGATAACCTGATCATTACCCTGGAGAACGGGGCGGTCATCGAGAAACCCCTCAGCACGAACGGGTCGTTCATGCTTGCCGATCCCCGCTGGTACCTGGACAGCTCCACGAGCACCCTCGTCGTGAACCTCATGAACCTGAGCTCGGCGCCCGGCACGACCCAGCTGCTCTCCCAGACGGGGGTGGGGACGGTGCGGATGCGGCTCCTCATTGCCAACGTGACCTCGCACAGCACCCCCCCGCCTGGCACGACCGTGAACGTGAAGTATACCCCGGACCCGAAGAATGCCACTCCCGAGGGCTACGGGTTTGCCTGGCAGAATTATTTCACGAGCACGAACAACTTCGCCGGTGGCATGACCTGCACCGGAAACCCCCTCAGGGGCGAGGCACTCACCTGCAGCAAAACAGGGATCCAGAATATCATCGTCAAGGAATACGATATCGCCATCGAAACCCTCTGATCCCCCCGAACTCCTTCCCCCTTTTCGTCTCACCGCGGGGATCGGACCCGGGCATCTCTCTCTCCCGACAGGCGGGCATAACAGCCGGTTGAGAACCCGGCAGCCGTACCCCAGAGGCTCCTGCCAGCCTTCAGGGGAGGCTGACCGTATCCCGGTTCACGAGCTTTCTCACGTCAGCCCTCTCCCCGGTCCTGATGAGGATATATCGCCGGCTCACCGACGCAGTCTCCCGGGACGCGAGCTCCATGGCCCGGGCGATGAGCCCCTCCGCGTCCTCCATTGTCCCGTCCCGCCACCCCTCCCGGATACACCGGTGGGCGAAGGCCTTCGTCTTCTCGTTCCCGAGGACGACGAAGTTCCCGGCCCCCCCGCTCCCCCTCGGGGTGATGCTGCCCGCCTCGAAGTCGAGGATGGCGTACGACCCGCCCGAGGCATACAGCCTCCTCCGCCTGAGCACCCCTCCCTCGAGGGAGGTGACCTCGCCCACAAGCACGCCTTCCTCTCCCCTCACCTTGACCTTGTCGTCCCGGATTGCGAGCTGCACGCCCAGCTCCCCGGCCCGGGCCCAAAGCTCCCCGTCCGTCACGATCTCCCCCGTGTAGAGCTCCTCCTCGAGGCGTTCCATGGAGGCCCGGTCCCCGAGGAAGGTTATCTCCCGCCGGTCTCCTGCCATCACCGCTCCCCGCTCACCGATGAAGGCCATGACGAGTGTCA